>CAYXAZ010000001.1:0-120876 GCA_964463085.1 uncultured Flavobacteriaceae bacterium
AAGTAGATAACAAACCCATTCAAATTGATCAGTTTACTGTCCCTAAAAAAACATCAATTAAACCTGAACATTTTGAACCTGTGATAGAAGGCATGTTTAATGTTTTTGAAAAAGGTACTGCAAGAGGTTCAAAGGTAAAAGGGTTAGAAATATGTGGAAAAACCGGTACCGCTGAAAATTTCGCAAGCGTTAATGGCAAAAGAGTTCAGTTTACAGATCATTCCGTTTTTATAGCTTTTGCACCTAAAGATAATCCTAAAATTGTTATTGCTGTATATGTAGAAAACGGATATTGGGGCTCGCGTTGGGCTGGTCCTATAGCCACACTTATGATAGAAAAATATTTGAACGGAAGCACTACTCGACCTTGGTTAGAAAAACGAATGTTTGAAGGAAGTTTACAAGATGAATATGATAAGCAAATACTAACACTACAACAACTTGCGGAAAAGGAAGACTAACATATTTGCAGGTATTGACTGGATACTGGTATTATTTTATATAGTATTGGTATTTTTTGGTTGGTTAAATATTTATGCTGCAACAGTATCTGAAAATCATCATGAGATATTAGACTTTGCAGCACTCTATGGAAAACAATTGAAATGGATAGCATTGAGTTTTGTACTCATTGTTATTATCATTTCAATTGATTCAAAGTTTTATGAACAGTTTTCTGGTCTTTTTTATATTGTATCTATCGTGTCTTTAGTTGGGTTATTTGTTGTAGGTTCAACTATAAATGGAGCAACATCTTGGTATAATTTTGGAGGTTTTAGTATACAGCCATCAGAATTCGCTAAAGCTGCAACTGCACTGGCATTGGCTAATTTCATTAATGACCCGGGAAAAGATCTGGGTAATTTCAAATCTCAATTAAGTGCATTTTTCATTATCTTATTACCGGCAATACTTATAACATTACAACCTGATGCCGGATCTGCATTGATCTATTTTTCTTTACTAGTAGTATTATATAGAGAAGGATTACCTGCCTATTATTTAGTGATTAGTTTCATAGCTATCGTATTATTTATTATAACATTATATGTTGGGTTTACCGTATCTCTTCTTATAGTTTACGGCATATTAACACTCCTTTTTGTTTATATTATAAATTTTAAAAAGTTTCCATTTAAAAGAGAATGGTATAAAGTAATTGCTCTTTATTTATTTATGGGGTTGTTTATTTTTAGTGTAGATTATGTCTATAATAATGTCTTTGAACAAAGGCACAGAGACAGGTTTAGTATACTATTAGGTAAAACTACTGATACTAAAGGAATAGGTTATAATACACACCAATCAATGATTACTATTGGTTCCGGGGGTCTAACCGGTAAGGGGTTTTTAGAAGGTGATAGAACTCAAGGCAATTTTGTGCCTGAACAAGACACCGATTACATTTTCAGCACGGTTGGAGAAGAATGGGGCTTTTTAGGTAGCAGTGCGGTTATTATTATTTTTGTGGCTTTTATATTACGTCTTATACAAATATCTGAAAGACAAAAATCTACATTTAGTAGGGTTTTTGGGTATTCAGCAGCAGCTATCTTCTTTTTCCACTTTATGATAAACATTGGTATGGTTATAGGTTTATTACCTACCATCGGTATTCCCTTGCCCTTTTTTAGCTATGGAGGTTCTTCTTTGTGGGGATTTACAATTTTACTATTTATTTTCATCAGACTTGATGCTGATAAAACCTATGAATGGTAAAACTAAACTATTAACCTGAGTTCGATGTAACACTTCGGATAATAACTGATAATCAGAGCTTTAAATATGAATTGATAAATTTAGCATCACCTTGAGCTTTCGACAAGCTTTGCTTGCTACCTTCACAGTAAAATATGTTTTACTGCTCTGTAATGCTCAAGATAAACTAAAGTCGAGAGGTTTTTTAAATAGTTCTCGACTTTAGTTTATCTTGAGCGAAGACGAAAGGCTCGAACAGACAAAGTGCTGAAAATCAATATAGTTTATGTTACAATCTACGTTCCTTATATCGAACTCAGGTTATATTACATAAAATATATACTCACATTTTAATTGGCAACAAAGATTATAAAACAAAAAAGACAGCTCTAAGCTGTCTTTTCTAAATCAATTTTGTATTTGAATTAAAGTGCTGCTACAAATCTAGTTAATTTAGATTTTAAGTTTGCTGCTTTATTTTTATGAATGATATTATTTTTAGATAGTTTATCAATCATTGCTGCAACTAAAGGTAATTGCTTTTCAGCATCTTTCTTCTTTTCTGTAGCGCGCAATACTTTAATAGCATTTCTAGTAGTTTTATGCTGAAATTTATTTCTTAAACGCTTCGTTTCGTTGCTTCTAATTCTTTTTAATGCTGACTTATGATTTGCCATTTTATTACTGTTTATTTATTTGTTTATCTGTTTATCTGTTTATTTGCTCATGGTATAACCAAATAAACAAATCTACTCCCGATAGCTATCGGGATTAACAATATTATTGTAGTCCGTAGGGGAATCGAACCCCTGTTACCAGGATGAAAACCTGGCGTCCTAACCCCTAGACGAACGGACCATTATTTAACTTTATCTTCTAAAGCGAGTGCAAAAATAATACATTTTTAAAACTCTGCAAGTACTTTGACAAAAAATTTAATATGCTTTTGCAAAAAGTACTCTTTTTTCAGATTTATTGCCTGTTAAAACACAAGTACCTTCCTCTCTTACAACATATAATGGTACACATCTAATAGTTGCTTTTGTTAGCTCTTTGATTTTATTTTCTGTTTCTGAAGTACCATCCCAATGCGCAGATATAAATCCACCTTTATTCTTTAACACTTCTTTAAATTCATCAAAAGTATCAACTTGAGTAATGTGTTCTTTTCTAAAATCTATCGCCCTTTTAAATAAACTTTCTTGAATTTCTACTAGTAGTTTTTCAATTACAGTAACTAATTCATCTTGATTAACAATCTCTTTTGTCAATGTATCACGCCTTGCTAGTTCAACCGTTCCGTTTTCTAGATCTCGAGGACCCATCCCTATCCGTAAAGGCACACCTTTTAATTCATACTCGGCAAATTTCCAACCTGGTTTATGTGTATCTCTATTATCAAACTTCACAGAAATTCCTTTTGATTTTAAATCGGTCATTATTTCTGTAGCTTTTTCAGAGATAACATCTAACTGTTTCTCATTTCTATAAATAGGTACAATTACTACTTGAATTGGTGCTAACTTAGGAGGTAATACCAATCCCATATCATCAGAATGTGTCATCACTAAAGCACCCATCAATCGTGTAGAAACGCCCCAAGAAGTTGCCCAAACATATTCTTGTTTACCTTCTTTTGAGGTAAATTTCACATCAAAAGCCTTTGCAAAATTTTGCCCTAAGAAATGAGATGTTCCAGCTTGCAATGCCTTACCATCCTGCATTAAAGCCTCAATAGTATAAGTCTCTAAAGCGCCTGCAAAACGTTCGCTTTCAGTTTTAGTCCCTTTAATTACCGGCATTGCCATAAAATTCTCTGCAAAATCAGCATATACTCTCTGCATTTGTTCAGCTTCAGCAATAGCTTCACTTTTTGTTGCATGGGCTGTATGCCCTTCTTGCCATAAAAATTCTGATGTTCGTAAAAATAATCTAGTACGCATTTCCCAACGCACTACATTTGCCCATTGGTTTATTAATAATGGCAGGTCTCTATATGACTGTATCCATTTCCTATATGAATCCCAAATAATAGTTTCTGAAGTAGGTCTTATAATTAATTCTTCTTCTAATTTTGCTGTTTCATCTACTATAATACTTTTACCATCATCTGCAGTTTTTAATCTATAATGTGTCACTACCGCACATTCTTTGGCAAATCCATCAACATGACTTGCCTCTTTACTAAAATACGATTTGGGTATAAGTAACGGAAAATAGGCATTTTCATGACCTGTTTCCTTAAACATTCTATCTAATTCAGCTTGCATTTTTTCCCAAATTGCAAATCCGTAAGGTTTGATAACCATCATTCCTCTCACTCCAGAATTCTCAGCTAGATCAGCTTTTACTACCAATTCATTATACCATTTGGAATAATCTTCACTTCTTTTCGTTAAATTTTTACTCATATATTTACTTTTGGCATAAATATTGTGATATTGTTAACACAATTATTTATTAGTGCAAAACTAATTATATTTTGTAATTTAATACAATTAAAAGTTACTCAACATGAAAATAAAAAAATATATTAACAGCAAAGCCACTTATTTATCTTTAATAGGATTGATATTAGTAGGTTTAACTTCATGTGGGACCTATCAAAGTACCACAAATGATGACGATGGAATTTATGCTACTAACCAACCTAAAAAAGAAGTTGCCGTTGTAGAAGCTAAATCAAATTCTTATAATGGTTATTTCAAAAGAGTAGCTGAAAAATATGATACAATAACTGAAGGTGACGTGTTTACTGATATTGATTCATATAGTTATGGAGATGATGAATATTACGAGGAAGAGTATCTTGAAGGGAACTCACCTTGGGAATATACCGATAATGTTACTGTAAACTTTTATACCGGTTTCGGAGGTTTTGGTGGCTTTTATGATCCTTTTTATTTTGGATATGGTGGCTTTGGATATGGCTTTGGTGGCTTTGGTGGCTTTGGTGGCTTTGGGTACGGTTTTGGAGGTTTTTATAATCCTCATTTTGGTTTTGGAGGTTTTGGACATGGCTTTGGACATGGTTTTTATAACCCTTATTGGTATGGAGGTTTTGGACATGGTTACTACAATAATTACAATTACGGAAGAGGGTATGCTTATAACACCAATAGATTAGGTAACAGAGGTACATTTAGTAGACGTGCATCGACTGCTAATAGAAGAAATACTGTCAATAGAAGAAGCTCAACGGCTTCAAGAAGAACTGGTATCAATCGTAGTAGCACAATAAATAGACGTAGCGGTACTACAAGAAGAAATATAGGAACAAATTCTCGTTCAAATCAAATAAGAAGAAGTTCAGGAAATACTACTCGCTCTAGCGGAATCAGAAGAGGTTCTAGTACATCACGTTCTAGCGGAGTTAGAAGAAGTTCAGGAAGGTCATATGTTTCAAATTATGGTACTCCTAGAACTACAAATTCTAGAGCTACAAATTCTAATGTAAGAAGAACAAGACCACAAACAACAAGAAGAGTTAGTTATTCTAACCCTAATAGAAGAATAGCAACTAATAACAATTCTAATAGAAGAGTCAATACAACAAATAGAAGAAGCGCTCCTAGAGCCAGAACCTCTACGAGAAGTTCAAATAACAATTATAGCCGCTCTTCTTCACGAAGTTCTAGTCGTTCTTCTGTGTCTAGAAGTTCTTCTTCAAGATCATCTTCCTCACCTTCAAGAAGTAGTGGTTCAAGAAGACGTTAAAAAACAATAAAAACAAGCACATGAAACGAGTCATGTAAAGAATTTTCTCCTAGGAAAATATCTATTGGCGAACTGCATGTGACCGTTAAAAAACAATAAAAATAAACACATGAAAAAAATTCTATTTTTAATAGGAGGATTATTATCCTCTTTAGCAATCAACGCCCAAATTATAAGTTATGGAGATGCTGCAATACTATTTTCTGGAGAAGAAAATAATGGTACAGCCAGATTCAATGCTATGAGCGGAGCTTTTGGTGCATTAGGTGGAGATCTGTCAGCTAGTGATATCAATCCTGCAGGTTTAGCCATCTTTAAAAACACAGAAGCCAGTATAACTTTCGGCTTACGAAATACAGACATCATTACATCTTTTGCAGACAACAGTATTACTAATAATAATGACTATTTAAATATGACTCAAGCGGGTGGTGTTATGGTTTTTGATAATAGTCACAACTCTAATTGGTCAAAAATTGCATTGGGTTTTAACTACTCTGTTGCTAGAGATTATGAAAGTAGTTGGTTAGCCAGAGGGAACAGTGAATTTGCTCCAAATACAGATATTTATGATCCTGATATAGTATATGGTGTTGCCGAAGAGCAAATATTTGAAAATTTTACTGATGGCAGAAATGATAAATTTGTATTTTCAATTGCGGCTCAACGTAATGAGAATTTATATTTAGGAGCTTCTATAAGCGCTTATAATTTTGAATATTCTCAATTAACAATTGCTGATGAATTAAATAATGATGGTAATGGAAATACTTTTGATGTACGTGCTGAACAAGAGTTAAAAACAATTGGTAATGGTGTTTCAATTAGTGTTGGAGCTATCATTAAACCTTCACAAGAAACTAGGTTAGGTTTAACATTTCAATCACCTACTTGGTACAATTTATCTGAAGAACGTTCTATATATGACCACGAGTTAACATTTAACGAAGAAGACAGTGAATTTGTTACACCTGAAGGCGGAGGAATTACAGTTTTTGATTATCAGTTAAATACGCCTAGTAAATTAACAGGTAGTTTCGCCTATATTTTTGGCAAAGAAGGATTATTAAGTTTTGACTATACTTACAAAAATTATCAAAACATAAAACTTAAACCAACAAATCAATTTACGTTTGAAAATGAAGATTTTTCTACGCTCTTAAAAGGAACTTCTTCCTTTAGAGTTGGTGCAGAATGGCGTATAGACAATGTAAGTTTAAGAGGAGGTTATCGTTTTGATGAAAGTCCTTTTGAAGATGCTATTGATACCGAGAATATAAAAGGATATTCTGTTGGAATTGGTTTTAAATTTAAAGGTAATTTTAAGCTAGATTTGGCATATCAAAATTCAACAAATACAGAGATTTATGATTTCTTAAATGTTCAAGAAGTTGAACCTAATACATTAGATATTACTAATGATAAATTTACGGCAACGCTTGTTATCGGATTATAAATTTATTTTACCATGAAAAACTGCCTGCTTAGCTTGGTGGTGATGTTCCCTCCGTAGGCGGGCAGGCTTTTAGCTTTGCCTATTTTTTCAGACCTGTCAGGTTTTTAGTAAAAAAGGATAGATAATTAACGAATTGTCATTCAGAAGGAGTCCCGATAGTTATCGGGACAGGACGACTGAAGAATCTCCATCAAACTATTTTGATTTAAGATTCTTCGCTTCATTACATTTCACTCTGAATGACAATAATTCATTATTCAGGACATAACGAAAAATTTCATGAATTTTTTAATTTATATAGTCACTTTCAGAAGTAGTCTAATTTTTAAAAAAATTAATTAATCCAGATAATTTATAATGATTGTCAGGATTTTTTGTTTTTAGAGTTGTTTTTTACACATATATAGATAATTTAAAACCCCGATTTTTAAGGAATACACTCCTTTTCGGGGTTTGTTTTGTCTAATATAAAAAACTTATTCTATTGATATATAGGCAGTTATACGCTTATGGAAATACCTCTTAAATAATTGATTAACAAAAAATTACACTTACTGATATATCGAACTCACGTTATTTTAGTATTTACTACAAAACGTTTAAAAACCTTGGCTTTAAAATTTGTAAGTAAACTTAATAAAACAGGAACAATTATTAAGGTTAAAAAAGTAGCAAAAACTAACCCGAAAATAATAGTCCAAGACATAGGACCCCAAAAAGCAACATTTTCACCTCCTATATAAAATTGTGGGTCAAACTCAGTAAACAAAGTCATGAAATTTATATTGATACCAATAGCTAAAGGTAATAAACCTAAAATAGTTGTAATAGCAGTTAATAATACTGGTCTTAAACGTGTTCTGCCACCTTCTACAATACTTTCGTAAATTAATTCTTTGGTAAATGCGTTTTTATCAAAATTATTTTCCAAACGTTTTCGCTGCATTATTAATAGTGTATAGTCTATTAATACTATAGCATTATTTACAACAATACCTGCTAATGAAATGATGCCTATCATGGTCATCATTACAACAAATTCCATTCTAAAAATTATTAGACCTAACAATACGCCTATTAAACTTAATATCACAGATAGTGAAATTATAACAGGCGTTGAAGTTGAATTAAACTGACCAACAAGTATTAAGAAGATTAAAAATACGGCAATCATCAATGCCCTGCTTAAAAAGGCCATTTCTTCGGCTTGTTTTTCTTGTTCACCGGTAAAAGAAAATGTAATTCCCTTGGGTAAAGTATAGTTTTCTAATGCTTTTTTAATCTGATCATTTATTTCAGTTGCGTTATAATTCTCTAGTACATTTGAAAAAAGAGTAATAACCCTATTCAGATCTTTGCGTTTTACAGCACTAAAAGTTGAAGATGTTTCTGTATGGGCAATTGCCGAAATAGGAATTTGTACAATTTTACCTGAGGCCTGATCTCTAAAGGTAATTTTTTGATTCATAAGAACATCTTTATTGTACCTATATTTATCCATTAATCTAATATTAATAGGGTAATCGTCTTCGCCATCTTTAAAAGTAGAAACTTCTTTTCCGAATAATGAAGTTCTCAACACATCACCAACTTGACCCGTTGAGATGTTTAAACGACGGGCTTTTTGCCTATCAATTATTACAGGAAGTTCAGGTTTACCTTGTTCTACATCTAATTTTAAATCTTCAATACCTAAAATGTTAGCATCGTTAATAAATTGCCTGATGTCATCTGCAGCGTACAATAATTGCTTATAGTCATCGCCGGTAACTTCAATATTTATAGGAGGACCTGTTGGCGGACCGTCTTCAGGACGATCAACCGTAATCTTTACACCAGGGAAACCATAAAGTAATTCTCTAATTTCAATCAGAACATCATTTGTATCAGTACCATCTCTATCTATAAATTTTACAAAATCGACAGTAATACGAGCTTTATTAGGAGTTGTACCGCCTTGCTGACCTTGATTCGGGTCACTAGTTCCTTCGCCAACTTGACCGATTACAGACGTGATTAAGAAGTTATGACCATTTATCTCATATTTCTTTAAATGATCTTGAATTTTATTTTCAATTTCTTTAGAAAGATCATTGGTAACTTCAATATCGGTTCCTATCGGATATTCTAAATATACATATACCTGTTTTGGTGGTGTTTCGGGGAAGAAAAGTACTTTTGGCGGAAAGACAGCAAATAGTACAAATGATAAAATCAATAAGCCAAAAGTTCCGAAAACAAATAATTTTGGTCTAACACCGTAAAGCGCAAATTTTAATACTCTTTCATAAGTATTTTCTAATTTAGGCAATAGTTTGTGTTGAAACCATATGGTAGCAGGAGTTAATAGTTTGGTGTTGACAATTCTTAGTATTGCTGCTAAGATCAATAATAATCCAAAGGCATTTAATCCTTTAATCTCTAAAGTTATACCTGCAACTAATAGTAACACACCAATAATGAAAAGAATAATACTATATTTAAAAAGCTTCTTAAGATCGACTTCATCTTCTTTAATTTTCATATAGACAGAAGTTAACATAGGATTGATAACCAAGGCAACAAATAATGAAGATCCCAATACAATAATTAAAGTAACAGGTAGATATTTCATAAATTCCCCCATCATACCGGGCCAAAAAGCCAAAGGTAAAAATGCTGCTAATGTAGTTGCAGTAGAAGCAATAATTGGCATAGCAACTTCGCCAACACCAAATTTGGCAGCATCGATTTTTGAATACCCTTGATCTAATAATCGGTATACATTTTCTACAACCACTATACCATTATCAACCAGCATCCCTAAAGCTAATACTAATGAGAATAATACCATCATATTTAATGTCACTCCCAAAGCGTTTAAAATGATGAATGAAATAAACATAGATAAAGGTATAGCTACACCTACAAAAAGTGCATTTCGAGTACCTAAAAAGAATAGCAATACTAAAACTACTAAAATAACACCTAAAATAATGCTGTTCTCTAAATCTGCGACCATTGTTTTGGTATCATTGGTCATATCGTTCGTTTTAGAAATATACAAGTTAGAAGGAAAAAAAGATGTCTTTGCTTTTGCAAGAATTGAATCAATTTGAGTTGAGGCTTTAATTAAATTTTCACCACCTCGCTTAGTAACATCTAACATAACAACCGGTTGCGAAAATTCACGAGCATAATTATCCTTTTCTTGCTCTTTAAAACGTACAATAGCAATATCTCTAAGGTAAACGATATTGCCTTTTTCTTGTTTTACAATGATGTTTTCAATCTCTTTAGCAGATTTAAACTCACCAATTACGCGAACATTTCTTCGCAATCCGTTTTCAAGTAGATCACCTCCGGAAATGGTCATATTTTCATTCTGAATAGCAGCACCAATATCATTAAAACTAATCTCAGAAGTTTGCATTTTATAGAGGTCAACACTAATTTCCACTTCCTTGTCTTGAATACCTCTAATATCAACTTTAGATATTTCAGGAACTTTTTCAATTTCATCTTCTAAATATTCACCATATTCTTTAAGTTGATCCATAGAAAATTCACCGGACAGATTAATGTTCATGATGGGCATTAATTCAGCAAAATTCAACTCTTGTACAGTAGGATCAGCAGGCAGATCTTTAGGAAAATCTTTATCAGACATTGCAGCATCAACTTTATCTTTTACTTTTCGAAGTGCTTCAGTAGGTGTAACGCTAAAATCAAATTTTACCTGTATTGATGAAAATCCTTCAATAGATGTTGAAACGATTTCATCTACACCTGAAATTCCATTTATTTCTTTTTCTATCGGACGTGTAATTAATTTTTCAATATCAATGGCCGAATTACCGGGATAAGGAGTTGCTACATAAATTTCAGGCACAACAATTTCAGGAAATGCTTCTCTAGGCATATTTTGATATGCAAAAATTCCAGCAAAGAATATCATTGCAATTATCACAAACACAGTCATTTTATTATGAATTGACCATGTTGATAACTTAAATTCTCTCTCTATTTTACTCATAATATAATTCTAAAATTATCAGATTATTTAGTAGTTATATTAACAGTTTCTCCCGTTTTTACAAGCCTGGCACCAGTGTTGATCAATGTGTCATTTTCAGTCAATCCTTTGCTTATAAAAACTTCATGATTATACTCATTCCCAATATCTACTAATTTCTTTACCACTTTTTTTCCTTCGCTTGCAGCATCAATAACAAAAACATAATTATTGCCATTTTGATCTTGTTGGACTAGCGTTGAAGGGATGATAATACCTTCTGCTTTAAAATCTAATATTTTTAAATCTGCCAAAAGATTAGGTTTAATGAGCCTGTCTGTATTAGAAATATTAATTCTGGTTTTAAAACTGCGGTTATCCGGGTTTATATAATTTCCAACTTGTGCAATTTTAGAATTTACTTCTTTTTGTATTGATGGAAAATATATATTGGCTTCAGTTCCAATTTTTACGGTAGGCAAATAGGTTTCGGTTACCTCTGCCTCAACATATACTTTGCTTAAATTTAGCAAACGAATCACTGGTGTTTGCGGACTTGTTAATTCACCATTTTTAGGAAAAATTTCATCAACTATTCCGCTAAAAGGTGCGATAATTTTCATTTTACGAGCTTGTGTCCTTAGGCTTGCAAAATTATTTTCTAAATTTTCTTTTTGAGCTTTTGCTTGGAGATATTGCATTTCAGAACCTATTTTTTGTTTCCATAAACGCTCTTGACGTTCGAAAGTAGTTTTTGCCAAAGCCAATTGCGTATTTAACTCTGCAATGCTATTTTTTACAGAAGCATCATCTAATTGAACCAATGTTTGCCCTCTAGAAACCCGTTGACCTTCTTTCACATAAATTGCTTTAACGGTACCACCTAATTCTGGTCTTATTTCAATATTTTTGTCTGCCTTTACTATACCTTGAATTTCAATAAAATGTTTAAAAATTCCTTTTTTTACGGGTAGAACGGTTACAACTTGTAATTTTTTGCGCTTATCCAATTTTGTAAGAGCTTCATCAATAGATTTTAATTTCTTACTTAAACTATCTATTTGTATTTTTATAGCACTTTTTTGCGTTTGTAATTCTTGAATATTTTCAGAAACTACTTCTTTTTTTTGACATGATGTTATAAGAAGTAGCAAGACAAATACTGTGTGTGTGTATTTCATTTGATGATTATTTTTTTGTATGATTCAATATAGTTTCTAATTCAGCTTTTTTATTAATTACATCTAACATAGTTTTTAAATATTCTTGTTGTGAACTGTATAATTGTATTTGAGCTTGTCTTAATTCAAAACTTGATCCTATACCTTCAAAGAATTTAGTTTGATTCTTTTTTTCAATACGTTCAGCTAATTCTAAATTCTTTTTTGCCGTTTGATACTGTTCAATAACAAATTGATAATTACTCTTAGCATTAGCGGTTTTTAATTTTAATTGTTGTTCTGTTTGAGTGAGTTCTGTTTTTGCCTTTTCTAAATTTATCTTTGCTCGTTGTGTTTTGGCTGATCTACTTAGTGAACTGAATATAGGTACATTTAAGCTTACACCAACCAATGAATATCCAAACCATCGTTGGTCACTATTTAAAAAACTAAAGCTGTCATTATTACCTGTGTAACCTCCATTTATAAAGGCAGATAAATTTGGTAAGGCTTTACTTCTTTCAAATTTTAATAATAATTCTTGAGAACGTTTATTGTTTTTGGCAATTTTAAAATCAATATTATCTTCTAAATTAAATGGAGATGCAATTAAGGTTAAATCTATATTTTCAATAGCTAATGTTGTCAAATCATCTTTGAGAGTTATTTTTTTATCAATATCTACACCCAAAGTAATATTCAGCATTTTATACGATAGATCTTTTAATCTTATCGTATTTTTAAGGCTACTTTCTATACTTGCTAATGTAATTTGTAGCTGTTCTACACTTTCCTCTTCTTCTAATCCGTTTTCATAGATTTTTTGCGTTTCATTTAGGTTTTTAATGAGTGCAGCTTTATTTTTTTCTAAGATTTTTATACTTTCTTCAGCAAGCAGCACATTTCCATAAGCATCAATAACAGTTTTTCTGACTTCAAGTTCTGTTTTTTCTTTAGCATTTTTAGAAATTTCTAAAAATACTTTAGCAGATTGTAAACCTACTAAGTAAGAACCGTCAAATAATAATTGTGATAGTGTTGCAGTAGCATCAATATTTTGTTTGGTACCAAAAGCTATTTCAGCAAATTCACCGGGATTTCCTCCAAAAAACTCTGCAGGAATAAGAGAAATTTGTTGTTTTATCCAGTTTTGATAATCTATAGTTGCACTTATCTGAGGTAAACCTGTTGCCGTAGTTTCCCATTTTTGTTTTTTTGAAGCGTCAATATCTCGAACCGCATTTTTAACTGTTCTATTATTTTTCAAGGCATATTCAATAGCTTGCTCTAAAGTAAAAGATAATTGTTCTTCTTGAGAATGGACTGCTATTGATAAAAACAGACTAAAAAATATCGTAATTATGTTATATTTCATTATTTAATATTTCTTTTAATTTTTCAAGACCTTTATCAGTAGCAATTGCTCTTGTGTGGTAATTTAAATAGTTGGTCATTAAGGTTTTCATGTTATTTTTTCCCATAGGAAACAACTCAATATTTTTGATGGAAATAACGCCACTAAAGTAGATTTTTGAAATAAAATTGATATCTATATCGGCTCTATAATGTCCAATATCAATCCCTCTTTCAAGGTTTTCTTTTATACACAATTCCATAATATCAAACTGCTTCTTTTTTAATACTATAAACAACTGAGGATAGTATTTTTCAAGTTGATATTGAGGAGATGATTTTTCACCTTTAAGGTTTTCAATCACAAATTCTTTAATGTCAAATAATTCTTCAATAGGATTTTTTTTCAAAGCACAAATGGTGTCAATACCATTACTTATTCTCTCAAATGTTGCAAGAACGCATGCTTTTACCAATTCGTTTTTTGTTTTGTAATGCGTATAAATCGTTTTTTTAGAAACTCCTAATTCTTTAGAAATATCATCCATAGTAACGCTTTTAAAACCGTAGTTTAAGAACATTTCTATTGATTTTTCTAATATTGTATCTTTCATTTTTTCCATATAAAACAGGGCAAATATACAAAGGAAACTTTAAACACACAAAAAGTTTCCAAAGTTTATTTTCGATTTTTAATAGTGATTAAATAAGATTAATTAGTTTTACAAAAAAGATACATTTTGAATATAGAAGAATATAAAATATTATTTTTAGAGCACCTTCAAAAGAAAATTATAGTTAAAGAGCCTAAAAATTTATACGAACCGATAATATATATATTAAATATAGGAGGGAAACGATTGCGACCTATTTTAACATTAATGAGCTGTGACCTTTTTGGAGGTGATTATAAAAAAGCTTTAGATGCTGCTTTAGCAATTGAAATGTTCCATAATTTTTCATTGGTACATGATGATATTATGGATGATGCTCCGCTTAGAAGAGGTCATAAGACTGTTCATGAAAAATGGAATTTAAACACAGGTATTTTGTCTGGAGATGCCATGTTAGTTTTGACAAATCAGCTATTTGAATCTTATAATACTAAACAGTATAAAGAATTAATGGTTTTATTTAATCAAACTGCTTTAAAAGTTTGTGAAGGGCAACAGTTTGATATTGATTTTGAGACAAGCAGTGATGTTTCAATTGCTGATTACATTAAAATGATATCTTATAAAACGGCAGTTTTAATAGCGGCATCCTTAAAAATGGGAGCCATGATATCTGGGACAAATGAAGTAGAAGCTCAAAAAATATATAACTATGGTTTAAATCTTGGCGTCGCGTTTCAGTTACAAGATGACTATTTAGATGTTTTTGGTGAGACTGATTTCGGAAAACAACATGCAGGGGATATAATAAAAAATAAAAAAACATGGTTGTATCTTAAGGCTTTAATTCTTGCGGATAATAGTGATAAAAATAAATTGCTAAGCTTATATGATATTGAAAGTAAAAATGCTAAAGAGATTGAAGAGGTAATTGCTTTATTTGAAAAGTATAAAATCTCTGAACTCATTAAGTCTGAAATAGCCAGTTACACAAAAAAATCATTTGAAAGTTGCAATCAATTATCCATTAAGGATAGTAATAAGAAGTTGTTAATTGAGTTTGGAAAGAATTTAATGAATAGAAAAATATAAATCATTTTTCAAATGAAAACATTGTAAATCATGTAAATAATTGTTAATATTGCACTCCATTTTTGGTCTCATAGCTCAGCTGGTTAGAGCACCTGACTCATAATCAGGGGGTCCATGGTTCGAGCCCATGTGGGACCACAAAATAAATAAAAAGGCTTACAGTTTTCTGTAAGCCTTTTTTGTTTCTTATTATCCCTAATTTATCTGAGTTACTCTAAAGTGAAGCCTACTTCTTTTAAATTAGTTATCAATTTTTCTTCCTCATCTTTATTAGGAAGTGCATTTGGTGGTCGAACATTAAGCCATTCAGAATTATTTGTCCATTCTGAAAATAGATACTTTAATCCTGATGCAAATGCTGTTACTTCAAAAGCTTTTCTAACTTTAATTAGATCTTCTTGAAGTGCGTCAGCATTTTCATTCTCCCAATTTTTATATACTTCTGCTATCAATTTAACTGTTGCATTTCCGGTAGCCGAAATACAACCCATACCTCCTAAACGTAATGAATCTAGTAAAAATGTCTCGGAACCCGGATACATCTTAAATCCCGGAATGCCTTTTTGAATGGTTTCTGTATTGCTCCAATCTCCACTAGAATCTTTCATTCCAACAATGGTATTTGGTAATGCATTTATCAACTTTTTGGTCAACGATAAAGTAAAAGGTACTCCTGTCATTTTAGGAAAGTGATAGAGGTAGATTTTGAGGTTCTTGTCATTTACTTTATCGGTTATTAATTTAAAATAATCCACGACACCATAATCACTTAAATTTTTATAAAAGAAAGGTGGTAACATCAATATTCCACCAGCACCTTTTGAAACAGCATACTTGGTAAGTGCAACAGTATCTGGAAAAGCACAACAGCCTGTTCCGATAAGCAGTTTTACTGGATCAATACCAGCATTGACCACACTATCGATAATTTCTATACGTTCTTTTAAACTCAAAGAATTAGCTTCTCCTGTTGTACCTAACAAACAGATTCCGTCACTGCCATTATTTAATAAGTATTTGATATGTGCTACCAAAGCCTCATGGTTTACACTTAAGTCTTTATGCATTGGTGTCAATGTGGCTATAAAGACACCTTTAGGTAATTTAGATTCAAAATTCATACTTTTATAATATTTTTTTTAGTGCAGCAATGAGCATATTTACATGATTTGGAGTACTGCTCTCGCCCATTAATCCTATACGCCACACTTTTCCTGCAAGGTTGCCCAAGCCTCCGCCTATTTCTATATTGTACTCATTTAGTAATTTTCTACGTACAGCTATATCGTCAACTCCATTTGGTATTATTACTGAATTTAACATTGGTAATCTAAATCCCTCTTTTACCAAAAATTCAATTCCTAATTCTTGAAGGTCATCTTTAAGTAAAAAATGATTCTCTCTATGCCTTGCCCATCTGTTTTCCAAACCTTCTTCTAGTACAATTCTATAAGCTTCTCGCAACGCATACATGGCTGATACAGGAGCCGTATGGTGATAGGTTCTGTTGGCACCAGACCAGTAATTTTTCACTAAAGTAAGGTCTAAAAACCAACTTTGTACTTTTGTTTTTCTTTTATCTAAAACAGTTACTGCTCTATCGCTAAACGATACTGGTGATAATCCCGGAGGTGCGCTCAAACACTTTTGAGTTCCTGAGTATATGGCATCAATTCCCCAATCATCTACTTTCAATTCTGTTCCACAATAAGATGTTACCGCATCTACTACTAATAAAGCATCTACATCGTGTATCATTTTACTAATTTCTTCTAGTGGTTGTAAAACTCCCGTAGATGTTTCAGCATGTACAATTGCCAACAGTTTAGGTTTACAGGTTTTTAAAACTTCTTTTACTTGTTGTGGGTCTATTGCTTCTCCCCAAGGTGCATCTATTCTAATTACTTTTGCTCCACAACGTTCAGCGATATCAACCATTCTTCCGCCAAAAACTCCATGTGTACAAATTACTGCTTCGTCTCCTGGTTCCAATAAATTTACCAAACAAGTTTCCATACCTGCACTTCCAGGAGCAGAAACTACAAAGGTTAATTCGTTTTTTGTTTGAAAGGTTAACTGCGTCATGGTTTTAATATCATCCATAATTCCAACAAACTCTGGGTCGAGGTGTCCAATTAACGGAGTTGCCATTGCATTTAATACTCTTGGATGCGCATCACTCGGTCCCGGTCCCATTAATACTCTATTACTTGTATTGAGTTGATCTTTATACGACATATTTAAAAATTATTTTGTTATTTTATGTATTAATGTACTACTTGCATTTTTTTAATATGGATTGCATTGCATTTAAAAGAAGTTGTATACTATCTTCTCTACAGCCTTCTCCCATTAAGCCAATCCTCCATACTTTGCCTACGTATTTACCTAAACCGCCTGCGATTTCAATTCCATAATTTTGTTTTAATTCTTTTCTAAAAACAACATCATCTATTCCTTTAGGTATTTTAATAACATTTACAAAAGGGAGTTTATATGCTGGTTTAACAATAAATTCAAAGCCTGTTTTTTTTAAACTATCTTCTAGCAAAATGTGCATTTCTTGGTGTCGTTCATAGCGGTTTTCTAAACCTTCTTCCATTACCATAAGCAATGCTTCGTATAGTGCATAGGTGTTAGAAACTGGTGATGTATAGGCATGAGACCTTTTACCAGCCGTCATTAAATCTTTTAATATTAGCACATCTAACAGCCAACTTTGCACTTTTGTTTTTCTTTTTAGTATAACATCAATTGCTTTTTGACTAAAAGATATTGGAGACATTCCTGGAGGCGCTCCTAGGCATTTTTGTGTCGCTGCATAGATAGCATCTATATTCCAGTCATCCATTTTAATTTCTATTCCCGAAAATGACGCAACTGCATCTACAACAAATAATATATTCGCCTCTTTGGCAATTTTCCCGATTTCTTCTAATGGTTGTAAAACACCACTTGATGTCTCGGCATGAACAATGGTAATCAGTTTTGGTTGGCATGTTTTCAATGCTTGTTCAATATGTTCTGGCTTTATAATTTCACCCATAGGAACTTCTACTCGTATTACTTTAGCCTGACAACGTTCTGCCATATCGGCAAGTCTATTACCAAATACACCATTAATACAAATCAATACTTCATCTTCTGGTTCGAGTAAATTAACCATACATGTTTCCATACCTGCACTTCCAGATCCTGAAATTGCTAATGTTAATTCGTTTTTTGTTTGGAATATACGCTGTAACATATATTTAATCTCCTTCGATATTTGTGCAAACTGCTCATCAAGATGCCCTATAGTTTGTTGAGACATCGCATTTAGAACCCTTGGGTGAACATTACAAGGTCCAGATCCCATCAGTATTCTTTCTTTTATTTTTAACTTTGCTTCTTGCATTATTTTAACGTGGTATCTATTGATTTTGCAATTCCGTCATTTTAGTAGCGTACCGCAAGCCTAATTCTCGATATGATTTTGAGTTAAAATGTGTAGAGTCTTTTCTATCTGTCAAGTTTTCTGAACTCACTACTGCTGTAAATGGAATGAATTGAGGTGTTCTATTAATAATCTTATTTATACTATCAGCATAAGGTCTTCTTTTTGCATGAAACCTACCTATTTCACCAACAACAATAGGGATGTTGTCTGCATTTAACTCGGTTCTGATACGTTGCATCAATTCTTTCAGCCTTTCTTCATATTTTACATACCCTTTTGGCTTACTATCCGATTCTCCTTGATGCCATAAAATTCCTTTCAGTTTTCCAATTTTTAGAGCTTCTTTTGCAACGGACATCGCACTATCATAAGGATACATTTGTGTCGTTTTATGATACGCGCCTCGTTCCCATTTTTGAATACTTGTAGCACCAACGGCACATGGAATTAAATAAATGTCAACATCTGGATTGATCTCTGCCATTTTTCGTCCAAAAGCAAAACCTGGTCCTACTCCTATTCTTTCTGGTCTTGCAAAGTGCATAGGTTCTTTTGCTAAAACCCATTGTTTGTCTCTGGTAAACATAAATACGCTGTTATTAGGAATGGTATCTATCGCTTCTACAATACCTCGTCCTGCCATATTTGATTGACCAATTAACAAATAGACGTGTTTCTCTTTTTCCTTATTACAGGATATTAAGCTAATTATTATATAAAAAAAGCAAGCTTTTTTACACATTACATAGTTTAATTTTTTGAGCCATCCTGAAGTTTCGTTTTTTTACTTACTAAGGCTTGCTTTCAATGGTTCTACTATCAATAATATTTCCGAAAAATACAGCATTTGCAAATAGCTTAGTAGTTCCTTTCCAGAACATTCTAAAGTTTGGATTATCAGCAAAACTTATTACTTTTCCTTTGCCAAATTTCGATACTATAATACTTGCTGAATTTTTTATTACATCGTAATTTTCTGACCGAATATAACCACTTATAAATGGCGCATTTATATATTTTAGAGGCGATGCATAAGGGTTTTTTGAAGGTTCTAAAAAGACATTTCCTCTTCTTAGTATAGGTATTCTTGAACTCTTATAACCAAAACCTATTGGATGTGTGATATCCAAATTTGCTTCAAAGATAGTTCCTTTCAGTTCCATTGATCTAAAATCAGAATCATGATCATTATATTTTAATGTTGTATTATCATTCTTTTTAGCTGTCTTTAAGGTAACGTAAGCTAAGCCGTTCTTTTTTGCCCATTTTACTGCTTTTTTTACCACAATTAGTGTTGCTCCGTTTTTTACACTATATTTTATTTTTTCAATTGCCGTCTTATTCATTGTGGTATAAGCCCCATCTGTCATTACAAACGTATTGTATTTGTTTAAATCATAAGTATGTAAACGTTGAATGTCTAATTTTACAATTGTTTTATCATAAACTTTATCAAAGAGATACCAAACTTCTCCAGCATCATAAGCTGCCATTCCATTACCAACAATGAGGGCGATTTTTGGATCTCTAAGTGTTTTAAAACTTGGACTTCCTAAATCTATTCCTACTGGTGTTAGACCATTAGAAACACTATACATCTGTATGTTTGACTCTTGTTGAGCCTTTAGTACCAACTTGTATATAGCTTCTTTATCTTTGACTTGATTTTGAATTGGAACTAAGATAGTACCTTCCTTAAATTGTTTTCCGTTTATTGTAAAAGTTGCTGTACTTACTTTAGTCCGAACATTTGCCTTTTGAAAAATAGTTAATACTTTTGGAGCATAGTAATCATCCCATTTAAATAGATAAGCATAATTACTTTGAATAGGTTTTTTTAATGTAATAGGTTTGCTTAGGTTTACCGTCTCTCCTATTAAATTTGAAGAAAATTTTTTCTTTACTGGTGCATAGTCCAAATTATAAGCCAATGGAAGTGTCCATGATGAAACATCATAAAATATGGTATCTGTAAAAGAAGTCATTTTAGTAAAAGCAGATTTTACAAAATGATATTGTTTTTGTTTGAGTGGAATAATGTAAGAATACTTAGATTGATAATTCACTCCGTCAATTTTTACATCGGTACTTAATTTGTGAACTTCTACTTGATGCCTTTGCAACATTTCGATAAATAATTTTAATTTTCCTTTGTCATATTTATCTTGAAACACATACGCTTTATCAGCATCTGTGATTCCTTTATGGAATGCTTTTTTAAAGAAATCTCGTTGATATTCTAATAATTCTTTACGGTATTTTTTAACTCCTCTCACTGTTGAGAATGAAGTTTTTATTTGATTTCTAATAGAATATTCAAAATCGATCGGTCCATTAGGAGTATTTTTAATTGGTCCGCCTGTACTGGCTTGTTCAAATAAGATTCCTATTCCTCCATTGACATCCGGGTAAGCTGAGCCTTTACCGTAATAAAAATCATCATAGCCTTCTCCGGAATAATATAAACTTCCTATTTTGTCTAATTCTGCGGCATGAAATTTTCCTATTTTGGCAGTAATATCTTGATTGGATTCTGAAGTCATTGGATGTACTCTTTCAGGAACTCCTGGTTGAAAAAAATAGGTTTTAGAGCTTCCCATCTCATGATGATCGGTTGAAAAATTTGGTTTCCAATGATGAAATGTTTTTATACGCCCCTTACTTTCCGGATGTTCTGTGGTTATCCAATCTCTATTCATATCAAATAAATAATGATTAGTTCTACCACTTGGCCAAGGTCTAGCATGTCCTCTTTCTTGAATATCTGCTGAATTATTGTCTCCTCTACTCATATTTACCCAAGAAGCAAAACGATTTAAACCATCTGGATTTAGGTAAGGATCCACCAAAATTATCGTTTCATTTAAGAGTTCTTCTGTTTCTTTAGTTTGTGATGCTGCCAAATAATATACCCAAAGAACAGAAGCATTTGCTCCACTTGACTCTGTACCATGAATGCTATAACCCTGATAAACAACAGCAGGCATTTTACTTACATCTAGATTCTCTGATGTTGTAGGATCTATTAATTTTAGGTGCTCTTGACGGATTTCCTCAAGCCTAGAATGGTTTTCTTTAGAAGTAATTGTTAATAATACTAACGGATTTTTTTCATGGCTTATCGATTGGTACTCTAAATTTATTCTGTCAGATTTTTCAGCGACCTTTTCTAGATATATTTTTATTAAATCTGAGGTAAGGTGGCGTTCGCCAACTTGAAAGCCAAATACTTCTTCTGGAGTAGGAATATTGGCATCATATTGTATATCTGGCAAATAGTATGTCAGTACTTTTTTTTGTGCACTACTATTATAATTTGTAAGCAATAAAGCAAAAAAAACAAGTATATATTTCATTTTTATATTGTAGGTAAATTTAAAAAAATAGACAGATAAAGAATAGTTCCTAAGATTACCTTCAATACCTGTCTATAAACTAACTCAAATAATTTATTCTTCTTTTACACAACAACCTTCCTTTCTTAAACTAATTCAAACCTTTTATTTGAATATTGTCAATTAAAACAACTTCACTATTAAAGTTTGTATCTACTTCAATTACTAATTGTACTGATGAGTTTCCTGATAAGTCTAATGTTAATGGAGTCCACATTCCTAAACCGCTATAGGTATCAAGATCATTTGGCATTCCTGCATTAGTTTCGTTTGCTTCCAAATCAACAACAGATAATACGGTACCACCATCAACAATTGCAGTAATTCTTACTCTATCCGGTGCCTGAGATGTAAATTCATAACCTGTATTTCTAATGAACATGTCCAAAGATAAAGTAACTTGCGTATAACCTGTTATATCTACTGAATCAAAGGTTACTTCTATTATTCCGTCTGTATCTGCAAATCCATACCCTTGAACACCGTCGGTAAATGATGTGTCTGGAGATGAGGTTAATACACCTATTGGTTCATCAGCCAATCCATTTGGAGTATTAAATACTCTGGTACTTATAAATGTCGCATCAAAACCTAATTCGCCACCAGTAGAAACATAATCTACAGGAGCATCTCCGGGGTTATTGACTAAATCATGAGTTATATCTTGAGTTATTAAATCAGTATATCCTGTTCCTCCAGTAGGTTCTTCAAAACTTGTATAAGCAATAGTTACTGAAGGGTCTTCACCTGTTCCTGTAACTGTGAGATTTACTGAAGGTGCTCCTGTTGAGTTATGGGTAATAGCTTCTGAAATAACCCCAATTAATGTTGGAACAAATCGAACATAGATGTTGGTTGGATTTCCTTCTATTTCCGTATAATTTAGAGTAGCAGATGAAGTAAATGATATCGTATCTGTTGATACCTCAAAATTGGCTGGAACAGTAATGACTACATCCTCACTCAAAGCATGACCTTCAACCGTATAACTTTGACGTGCAGATTGTTGACCTGGTGGTACACCGCCAAAATCAGTAAGAGATTCATCGATAATAATAGCTGGAATAGGAACAATTATGATTCCTGATACTGTTTGTGTTTTATCAGAAGCTCCTGTTGCAGAATGTACTATACTACCACTTGACACACCTAATGTAGCTGAACTAGATGGGGACATTCTCACATAAATAGTAGTTTCACCATCTGTAAAAGCCGAAGCTGCTAATGATAGTGATGAAGAAAAAGCAGTGTTATTTGCAGATACTTCATAATTATCAGGCGCAGTAACTACCAAGTTATCCGTTAAGGACACCACAGACACAGTATAACTTTGTGATGCAGATGGGAATCCTTGTTCTACATCTCCAAAATCTGTTAAATCATCAGTAATTAAAATAATTGGCTCATCAGTAATGTGTAGCGTGAAATCTTGTTGTGTTCCAACAAAGACGCCTCCTATTGCCGACAAAAGTCTGAATGCAATACTTTTAATATCGTCTTCTCCAACTACATTTACCGGAAAGACAGTAAAAGATAATTCGGTTGCACCAGCCGGCACATTCAATGTGAATTTTCCTGATGTAGCATCCGGGTCTGTTGTAAAATCAGTTTCATAAACCAATCCGTTTAATGGTAATACTTCTATATCTACCGTTCCTGCTTCAACAGTTTTGGCTAAGAAAGCAATACTTATTTCAACTCCTTCAGAATTGTTCTCTTGTACAACTCCTTCATCAATTGCAAAGTTTAGCGCAACTCCGCGTTCTTCAAGAGTACTAAATTCATTTTTGCTATCACAAGCTAATACAAGAAGTAAAGATAGTATGCCTATGATTGAGTTGATATATTTTACTATTAATTTCATTGTAGTATAATTTAAATTACGTTTTTATAGACCTAAAAATCTAATATTATCAATAAGTATTAACTCTGAATTTACATTTACATCTACTTCAATAACTAATTGAGCTGTTGTAAAACCTGTTAAATCCACCTTTTGTTCTGCCCAAACACCTTGAAAAGGATAATTATCCAATTCTTTATCAGGATTATCTGCTTCTAAGTCTAGTATATCTAATACTTCTCCTCCGTCTGCAATTACATAAATTTTAACTTTATCTGGTGCTTGGCTTGAAGTCTCGTAACTAGTAGCAGTTATAAACACATCTAACGAAACAAAAGATTCTGTAAAACCAGAAACATCAACAGTGTCAAATGTTACTCTTATGGTTCCATCATTATCAGCAAAACCATAGCCTTGATCTCCATCGGTAAATGGAAGGCCTGGAGACGGATTTAATACTCCTATTGGTTCATTAACTAATCCATTTGGTGTATTAAATACTCTAGTACTAATAAATATAGCATCGAAACCTATTTCACCACCAGTAGAAACATAATCTACAGGTGATTCGCCCGGGTTATTTGTTAAATCGTGATCTATATCTTGGGTAACCGCATCATTATATCCTGTTCCACCAACAGGTTCTTCAAAACTTGTGCCTTTAATTAAGGTAAAATCATCTTCTTTTATAGTAAGCGTATATGTATTACCTGAACCTGTGTTAGGAAGCCCAACATTAAAATTACCGGCAGATTCTAAGGTGTAAACCAGTGTTTTATCACCCTCAACCAAATCGTCATTTATCAATGTGGCAAGTTCAATATCTACAAAATGCTCTCCAGCTAAAATAACTGCATTACCAAAACCAGCTGGTAAGGTGTAATCAACTCCATCTACTGCTCCGTCTGGTGATGAAACAGAATAAGTAATGGGTACATCAGTATTTTGAGTATCTGCAGAAAGAGAAACTTTTGCAGTAATTATTCCTACAGTATTTTCGACAGCACTTATATTTACATCAGCAAAAGATACCCAATATAAAGAACTGTCTAACTCTTTTGATTCTATATCATCATTTTCACAAGAAGTTGCAAGTATTACAAAACAAATTATTAAAAATGATATGAAGTTTATTTTTTTCATGTGTTTATATTATTTTATGAAATCGGTCATCCCGATAGCTATCGGGACTGTTCGCTATTAGTCATTCCCTTAGGTGTGAAAAATAGTAACATGCTCGTTTCATGTGTTTATGTTTATTGTTTTTTTAACTTTTAATATCCTGTATTTTGAATCATATTAGGGTTTACATCTATTTCCTGCTGTGGAATTGGATATGCATATAAATTACCTCCGTAGGTAACCGTACAATTATTTAAAAGTGAACAGTCATTTCTAACGATATCTAACTGTAATCTTTTTATATCAAAAAATCGATGTCCTTCAAATGCTAATTCTCTTCTTCTCTCATCTAGAATATCATTCATTAACTGCAATCCTGATGATGTTATTTCCGGTGCATTGGCTCTTTCAGTTATCTTGTTAATTGCAACTCTTGCCTCACCAGGTTCGTTTAGACCGACATGTGACTCTGCTTTGACCAAATACATTTCAGTTAACCTAACAACAGGGAGTGTAAAGTTTAGTAATGCTCCATCATTGTCAGGGTATTTATTTACGAAATTTTGCCCTCCTATATCTATAATCCAATTCTTTCTAACATCATTTCCTGTGTACATATTTACGATATCAAAGTTAGGGCCTCCTTCACCCCGACCACCCGGTTGAGGTTTAAACAAACCTGATAAACTTGATATTCCTGCCCACAGACCATCTAAGTTGTCAAATTCAAGCTCAAAAATAGATTCTGAACTGGGTGTTCTGCTTGACCAAGAATCTATCTGTGATAGATCCAATACACCACCATCAAAAATCTTATACGGTGCTAATGTAAATCCTCCATTATCAATTACATCATTAGCATCTATCAACGCGTTAGCGTGGTCGCCCATATATAAATATACGCGGGCTCTTAATGCTTTTGCTGCCCAAGCTGATCCAAAATTAGGGGCATCTGCTGATGCTCTACTATTTCCATTACTCATTAAGTTAATTGCATCATCTAGATCAACTAAAATAAATTGATAATTTTCTGCAACAGTATTTCTTGGAGGCTCTAATGTAATATCGGTAATCGTTACATAAGGTATTCCTAAATGACCAGCGTCAGTAGTAAATTTATAATCTTGCGCATACAGTTTTAAAAGATCATGATGCGCTAAAGCTCTAATAAACAAAGCTTCTCCTTTAATTCTATTCTTCTCAGCCTCAGAACCATCAACAGCATCAACATTATTAATAACATTGTTAGCACGAGCAATAACATCATATATTTGTGCCCAAGTAGAAGAAACAGCATTGTCTGTTGAAATATAAGTCATTTGATAAAATGGTTCAAATTTTAAAAATGAACCTGCACCACCGGGAACGATAGAATTATCAGAAGTCATGTGTGCAAATCCAGGCAAGTTTCTACCATAATAGCTTCTACTTTGCATACCGGCATAAGAACCCGTTAAGGCTATATCTAAACCGGAAATACTATTTAGAGCATCTTCCACTGCAAGTTCATCGTGCGGTTTCAAATCTAACTCACCTTCACATCCCGAAATCAATAACGAAGTTATCGATATCAATACTAAAAATATTTTATTAACTTTTTTCATGTGTTTATATTTATTATTTTTCAAAGGTTCCCGAGGCTTCGGGACTGTTCGCTATTCATCATTTCTTTGGATGATATCCCGAGACTTCGGGATTAGCATGCTCGTTTCATTTTATATCGCGTTTTTAATTTCTTTAAAATCCTAAATTTATACCTAAAGTAAAGGTTCTGGGAATTGGATATTCGCCTCTGGCACTTGAATTAGAGCCAACTTCAGGATCTAGTTCCTTATATCTAGACCACGTTTTAACATTTTGACCTTGCACATATATCCTAAAATTGTTAATTCCGATCTTTTCTGTAATATCATTTGGAAGATTATAGGCCAAGGTTATATTTCTTAGCTTGATAAATGATCCATCTTCTAAAAATCTTGTTGAGGGTTCCCCTCCGGTACCATTACCTGCAATATATCTTGGAACATCTGTTATGTCTCCCGGTTGCTGCCACCTGTCTAAAGCTTCAGCGGATTGGTTTCTAGGAAATCTTGAACCATCACTAACATAAGCTCTGGCTGAGTGCCTGAATATTTCATTCCCATAATTAAAGAAGAACATGGTTGATAATGTGAAGTTTTTGTAGGTAAAATCATTGGATAAACTGCCAAAAAAGTCAGGATTAGGATTGCCCACAATTACTCTATCGGCATCACCGAAATTAGTTACTATATTATTGTCTGCATCATACCAAAGTGGTGCACCATTAGCAGGGTCTACTCCAGCCCATCTCGGCATATACCAAGAATAAATAGCTTCTCCTTCTTTTATAATCGTATTTGCCCTAAATGCGGTACTCCCTAAAGATCCAATTATTTCTATATCATCGGGTAAATCTGTAACAACATTTTCATTAAATGAGATATTAAAATTGGTATTCCATTTAAAATTATCGGTTTCAATATTTTTTGTGCTTAATGAAAATTCCCAGCCTGTGTTTTCCATTGCTCCTATATTTGATGGAACAGTATTGAAACCGGAAGTTAAACTGATAGGAAGATTAAGTAACATATCTGATACTTCTCTTTTATAATATTCTGCTGTTATTTGAATTCGATTATCAAACAATGCTAGATCTAAAGCAATGTCAAACTGCTTATTTCTTTCCCATCCTAAATCAGGATTTCCTATTTCTGAAGGAAAACTTCCTGTATATGTACCTCCATTAGTATTATAGGTAGCTCCGTTAAAACCGTATAGTCTTCTCCAGTCATATTCTCCAAATTTTTGATTACCTGATGTACCATAACTACCTCTCAATTTAAGGTTGCTAATTAATTTACTATCACTTAACCACTTGGCATTTGAAATAATATAGCCTCCTCCAACAGACCAAAATGTTCCGAATCGGGTATCGGTTCCAAAACGAGATTCACCATCTCTTCGTATACTTCCGTCTAAGAATAATGTGCTTTTATAGCTATAATTCAATCTCCCGAATAATCCCCAGATGGCTGATTCAACAATATCTCCAGATGCTTCTAATATTTCCGGACCTGCATTTACTGCGTTAAGGTCATCACTTGCAAAGCCAGTAACACGAATGCCAATAAATTCTTCTTTATGCTTTTGAAACTCATTACCTGCAAGCAATGTAAAGTCATGATCTTCGCCAACAGTAAGATCATAAGTTAGTGTATTGGTCACAACATAATCAAAATTATTGGTTGAAAAGTCTCTTAATTCTGCCGGAGTTGGTGTACCGGTAGCTATAGCATTAAAATATAATTGTGAAAATCGTTCTCTTTCACGAATATCAATATAATCTATACCGAAGCTATTATTGAATTTTAGGTTAGGTAGTATTTTATAATTGGCATACAGATTTGTAATGACTCTATTCGTTCTAGTTTCATTAAAATTCAGGTTTGCATACGCAATTGGGTGATTTCCGCTTGAGACTCCACTTGGGATATCAAAATTATATCCGGTACCAAAATCTTCGCCATTAGCAATTTGTTCATCAGTAGCATATATTCTCATAGTTGGAGGCATAAAAAGCCCTCCGTATAGGGGTTCAGATGTATTTGACTGTCCAAATCTACTATGTTGTATATTTCTTGTTAAACTCATTTTAACGCCTAAATCTAATTTTTTAGTAGCAGCATAATCAACATTGAATTTTGCAGATATTCTTTCAAAATCAGTGGTAATGGCTATCCCATCTTGATTCAAATAGCCTAAAGAAGCATAAAAATTAAGTTTTTCACTACCTCCGGAAACAGAGAAATCTATTTTATTGGTTTTTGCTGTTCTTAAAACTTCATCTAACCAATCAATATCTGTAGCTGTTGAACTTAAAGGAAAATAATCTGAAGTCCCTGGAATGTCAGGGTTGCGCCCGGCATTGATAACACCTTCTCTCATCAATTCAACATATTCGCTAGCATTTAAGACTCTAAAATCGCTAAAATTTTCCCAATCAGAAAAACCGGTTTGAGTATTTAAAATGAATCTTGCTTTGCCGGATTTTCCTTTTTTAGTGGTTATTATAACTACCCCATTGGCTCCTCTAGAACCATAAATAGAAGCCGAAGCAGCATCTTTTAAAATAGAAATAGATTCGATATCATTAGGGTTAATTGTTGATAGCGGATTATATGTTTGGGTAGTCCTATCTAAATTTCCGGTATTTATAGGTACACCATCAATTACATATAAAGGACTTTCACCGGCTCCTATAGAACCTGTACCTCTAATTTTAATATCCATACCAGCTCCCGGTTGTCCATTATCCGGAGAAACAGCTACACCGGCTGACACCCCTTGTAATGCTTGATCAATACTAGTAGATAGCGTTTCATTAATCTCACTTGCACTTACTGTAGAAACTGCCCCGGTTATTTTTTTCCTACTACTTGTTCCATAGGCAATAACAATAACTTCATCTAAGGAATCCGTAGCAGGATCAAGAAGTATATTAAGCTGTGATTGGTTGTCTACCTGAACTTCTTTTGTTGTATATCCCAGATACGAGACTACTAAAATAGCATTTGGTCCTGAAACTTTAATAGAAAAAATTCCATCAAAATCAGTAGTTACCCCGTTGGTTGTTCCTTTTTCGATAATATTGACACCGGGGAGCGGATTACCAAGTTCATCTTTTATTATTCCGTTTACCTCTTGTTGTTGAATAGTTTTAACTTTTTTAACAGGAACAGTTTTTACCTTAGTGATCAGCACATTTTTCCCCTCAATAAGATATCTGAATTTAGCTGTTTTTGATAAGTCATCTAAAATATGACTAAGTGATTGGGCATTATATACGGCTGTATATTTATTTTTGTTGTGGAGGATATACTCTCCGTAAGAAAAATTATAACCTGTTTCATTTTTTAATTCTGAAAAAATTTGAATAAGCTCAACATCGGTCAGATTAATGCTTACTTTTGTTTTATCTGTGGTTTTTTGACTAATAAAACCATAACTTATGTTAGTAACCAGTAAAATAGTTAGTAACAAAAAAAGTTTTAGTAAATAGTTTTTTAAATTCATAATTTATAGGTGTTGTTTTTTTAGTTACGATCAGCACTTAATTTGGGGATGGAGTCTGTTACAGCAGACTCTTCCTTTTTTTAGTTTTTTAGTTCTACTTCTATCATATTGTTTCGTTTTTGAGTTAATTCTACTTCGCTTATAAAATTTATTCTCTTTACAATTGAGACTAAACTATCATTTTTATCAATAGTAATTGACATTCGGTGTTGTTGAGCCTGAGTACTTGAAAAGTTAAAGTTTACCTGATATATAGATGTAAGAAAATCTGCCAATTCTTTCATTGAAACATTTTCAAGCACAGCAATATCCTTGAACCAACCAGTATATAAATTATGGCTTATATTTTTTGTTAGTAAGGATTTCGATTTTAAATGGTATACAGCTTGCTGATTGGGTTTTATATTTACTGAACTTTCCGAGTCAAATACTTTTACTAATCCTGAAGCTACTGTTACCTTGGTTATAGAATCTATTTCTTCAATATTAAAAGAGGTTCCTAATACTTTCGTACTTAAATTTCCTGTTTTTACTATAAACGGTTTTTCAATATTCTTAACAACTTCAAAGAAGGCTTCACCATTAAGAGCTACATATCTATCTTTTTGGTTAAAGTCTTCTTTATATTTGATTTCACTTCCTTTATTGAGTATAATAACGCTCCCATCTTTGAGTTCAATTTTTTTCGTTTCATCTGAAGTATTGGTTACTATAATAAAATCTATATTATTATCTTGGTAGTATAAAAAAGTATATCCCATCCCCAACAAAATAATAATTGAAGCCGCAACCTTCATCCAATTTCTTCTTTCAGTACGAATCCTTCTTTTAATCTTCGTAAAGATCTCTTTTTTAATCTGTCTCTTTTTAAGATCACTTTCAAAGGCTATACCCTGATTTTTAGTTATAAAGTGTTCTTCAAACTTTTTTAAAAGTTTTTTCTCTTCAGGAGTTGCTTTCCCTGAAAGGAACTTTTCCAACAAAACATAAAATTCTTTTTCTGTCATTTCTCTATTATTATTATCATTATATACCTAGAAATGATAATCACACGTAAAAAAAAATTAGAAAAACATAAATTTTAACATATTAATCTATAGATACTGTAAAAGAAGTAGCGTTAAATTCAAAGTAGTTTAATCTATCAAATTCCCCGATGGCTTGCCTCTGGGATAGCTTAGTTTCAAGAAATTTTTTATTTGTAGAATGAAAAGTGGTTTGTCATAAGTAGAGAACTCATCTTGAGTTCAGAGTTAAAACATGAAGTTCAAAAAAAATAGCCATAAAAACAATGCAACTTTACTTTTAATTTGCTTAATGGCGTTTGAGATGTGTGTTTCTACCGTACGCCTGGAAATTCCTAATTGATCGGCGATTTCTATATTTTTCAAACCTTCAAAACGACTTAACTTAAATACCTGCCCACATCTTTTGGGTAGTGCGTCAATTGTTTTGTGAATTAAATTATTGGCATCAAAAAAGTTTAAAGCATCATCAATATTGTTGGAAGTTGGTATTTGCTCTATATATTTTCGGTGATAATTTTTCATCTTTGAGTCTCTCAGCTCTTTATACACTCTGAACCTTACTGCTTTAAAAAGGTATGCTTCAATTTTATCATTTTCAATTTTCTCTCTCCTCTCCCAAAAGCTAATCCATACTTCCTGAACCATATCTTTTGCAATATTTTTATCTTCAAGAATGGAAAATGCCAAAACATACATAGAGTCCCATAATCTATCAAATAATATTTCCAAGGCGCGTTCATCAGATTGTTTAATCCGATTCATTAAATCATGGTTGGTAATATTTTTGATAAACTTATTATTCATACTCATCGCAAAGTAAATAAAAATATTAACATTAAAATTATATAATGGTAAAATTCAGATTGGTTGATCGAGAAATCATAGATTAAATTTTAAAAGCAAGCTGATGCTATTTTCTTTCGAAATCTTCTAAGCTATAATATTCATTTTCAGTTTCTAAGTCCATAATTATTTTATAAGCTCTGCTTTTAAATATATTGAGCAATCTATTTTTTTGAATATAATTATTACTTTTTATATTGAATTCTCCTATATTTGCACCCCATTCATTTTCTAAAGCATTACATGGGGTTTTAAAATACTTAGACCTTCTGTTTTTAGTAACACATAATGCTATAGGAAATTTTTGTAAAAAAATGCTGATATTGAGGCATATGAAATTAAATGAGACTAAAAGAAAGTAGAAGGTTAATTTCTCATAATCAGGGGTCGAAGATTCAAGCTCTTCCAGGTTCACAAATTGAAGTAAAAGGTAATAGGCAGTTATAGTATTATCTCATTTTTTGAATAGAAATTAAGAACGTATTTTGTTAAATGAAAATCACTTAATTCAGTATAAAGGATTATTTTTTTGTAAAAAACGAATTTTTGTTAGTATTTTACTCGCCTGAGTTGTTTTATAAATGAGAATGCTTTTATTTGGTAATGATTGCCGAAGTAATATAAAATGAGCATTTAAATGTATAGTAAAGAAAAGAATTTATATATTTGCAATTAATTGACGATTTTTTCGTTAGTTCATAGTAAAAAGGGAAAATTCATGTTAAAAAAGTACGCTATAGTAATCTTATTGATTTCATTTATTGCTTTTACAGGCGATGTTATGGCTCTAGTACCCCCAGGCCCTTGTGGAGGCTCAGGTCAACCTCCTTGCCCTCCAAGTGCTCCTATTGATGGTGGTGGTATTGGCTTATTACTAGTGCTAGGCATAGGTTATGCTGTTAATAAATTAAGAAAAAAAGAATAATTATTTTAGTGTTGCTATCTTGGCAACATATTTCCCAATAATATCAAATTCCAAATTTACAGTATCGTTTATTTTTAATTTACTGAAATTAGTATGGCTATATGTATAAGGTATTATGGCGACACTAAATTTATTTTTTAATGAATTAATTACAGTTAAGCTCACTCCATTTATTGTTATTGAGCCTTTTTCAATAGTAATGTTTTGAGTTGAGCTATCATATTCAAAAGTAAAAATATAGCTTCCATTCTCATTTTTTATATCAATACACTTACCAATTTGATCAACATGGCCTTGAACTATATGTCCGTCTAGTCTATCTCCCAATTTCATGGCACGTTCTAGATTGATGTGGTCATTTACTTTAAGTGATTTGAAATTGGTTTTTGCTAAAGTCTCATCAATTGCCGTCACAGTATATGAACTGGTTTCATTGTTAATAGCTACAACCGTCAAACAAACACCATTATGAGCTACACTTTGGTCAACTTTTAGTTGATCTGCAATATCGCTTTTTATTGTAATATGTATATTGCTTTTGTCTTTAACAATTGAGGTAATTTCTCCTATATTTTCTATAATTCCTGTAAACATATATGTTAATATTAATGACTACTTTTGTAAGCTCAAAAATAGCAATTATTTTGTTGTATGAATAGAATTGAAAAAATAAAAGTAGGTATATCTGTTGGTGATATTAATGGTGTAGGTATAGAAATTATATTGAGAACTTTTGAAGATGCTAGAATGTTAGAGATTTGCACTCCAATTTTATTTGCTTCCAACAAAACAATTGCAATACATAAAAAAGAATTGAATATCAATACTCAAATTCAAGGCATAGAAAATGTTACTAAAGCAATAAATAATAAAGTTAATTTGGTAAATGTTTGGAAAGAAAACATCAATATTGATTTTGGTAAAGAAACAAAAGAAGGAGGTAAATATGCCTTTTTATCATTGCAGGCTGCTGTGAAAGTATTAAAAAGTAACGAAATTGATTTATTAGTAACGGCACCTATTAATAAACATAATATTCAATCAGATGATTTTAACTTTAAAGGACATACTGAATTTTTAGAAGCCAACCTAGAAGGTGAAAGCTTAATGATTTTAATGACAGATGAAATTAAAATCGGGCTTGTAACCGGACATATACCAGTTCAAAAGATTGCTGAAACAATTACACCAGAATTATTAATAAAGAAAGTAAATATATTATATAATTCATTAATTCAAGATTTTGGAATTGACAGACCAAAAATTGCTGTTTTAGGTTTGAATCCACATTGTGGAGATAATGGAGTAATTGGTACAGAAGATGACGAAATTGTTAAACCTACGCTAGAAAAAATACAAGCAGAAGGGAAATTAGTATATGGACCTTATTCATCTGACAGCTTTTTTGGAGCTGAATCATATAAGAACTTCGATGGTGTTTTAGCAATGTATCACGATCAAGGTTTGGCACCATTTAAGGCATTGTCATTTGGTAATGGCGTTAATTTTACTGCAGGATTGGATAAAATAAGAACTTCACCAGATCATGGTACTGCTTATGAAATTGCTGGTAAAGGCGTTGCAAATAATAATTCATTTAAAGAAGCGCTTTATACGGCACTAGACATTTATAAGTTTCGTAAAGAATATAATGAGTTAGCTCAAAATAAATTAGCAATTAGAAAGTAATTGTTTTTTACAAGAAATTTATAATAATTTTATATATTTGCGCGCTCTAATTGATATGTAGCCATGGAAAAGAAAATGTATGTGATTTCTTTTAGAGGTTTAAAAGAAGGAAAGCACCAATTTGAATATAAAATAGACAATAAGTTCTTTGAAGTTTATCAATATGAAGATATTTTAGATGCTGATATACAAGTGCATTTAGAATTTATTAAAAAAAGCACATTATTAGAACTTAATTTTAATATTGAAGGGAAAGTTAAAGTTGCTTGCGATATTACCAATGAAATTTACAAACAACCAATTAAAGGAGATTTAGATTTAAAGGTTAAGTTTGGAGATGAGTATGATAATGAGTATGAAAACATTCTAATTATTCCTCATGAAGTATATGAAATAGATATAGCACAATATATCTATGAAGTTATAGTACTTGCTTTACCATCAAAAAGGATACATCCAGGTGTAGAAGATGGAACTTTGAAATCTGATATATTAGATAAATTAAAAGAATTACAACCAGAAACAAAAAGTAATAATAAAGGTTCTGACCCTAGATGGGATAATTTAAAAGGGTTATTAACAGATAAAAAAATATAAAGATGGCACATCCAAAGAGAAAAATTTCTAAACAAAGAAGAGATAAAAGAAGAACACATTATAAGGCAACTGTTCCTCAAATTGCAGTTGACCCAACAACTAAAGAAGCGCACTTATATCACAGAGCTCATTGGCATGAAGGTAAATTATATTACCGCGGTCAAATAGTAATTGATAGTGAAGAAAGTGCTGCTTAAGTAAACTTTCTAAAAACAGTGAAAAACCCTCATTTTTGAGGGTTTTTTTATGTTTTTAGACAAAAAATAGTCAAAAACAACACTTTTTTGATAAAAAACTAAAATAAATTTCATTACTTTGACCCACTTTTGTCAAGGAATTATCTCTAATTAAGATAGAATCATGAGTAAAATTACTGCTGCAATTACAGCTGTTGGAAAATATGTTCCAGAATATGTGTTAACCAACAAAATGCTAGAAACGATGGTAGATACCAATGATGAATGGATTACTACGCGTACCGGAATAAAAGAAAGAAGAATACTCAAAGAAAAAGGTAAAGGAACTTCCTTTATGGCAATCAAAGCTGCTGAAGATTTGATTTCTAAAACAAATCTAAATTCCAAAGAAATTGACTTAGTTATTGTAGCAACCGCGACACCAGATATGCAAGCTGCATCAACATCAGCTTTTGTAGCCTCAGAAATAGGAGCTACTGAAGCTTTCTCATTTGACCAAATATCGGCATGTTCAAGTTTCTTATATGGAATGTCTACTGCAGCCAGTTATATAGAATCTGGCAGATATAAAAAAATATTATTGATTGGTGCTGATATGAATTCATCAATGATCGATTATACCGATAGAACAACGTGTATTATTTTTGGTGATGGAGCAGGAGCAGTTCTTTTTGAACCTAATCAAGAAGGGTTAGGGCTTCAAGATGAGTATTTACGCACTGATGGTAATGGACGTAATTTTTTAAAAGTTGATGCAGGAGGATCATTATTACCGGCTTCAGAAGAAACTGTAAAAAACAAACAACATTTTGTGCACCAAGATGGTAGAACTGTATTTAAGTTTGCAGTTTCAAATATGGCAGATGTAAGCGAAAAAGTATTAGAGCGTAATAAATTATCAAAAGAAGATGTTACATGGTTTGTTCCACATCAAGCCAATAAAAGAATTATTGAGGCTACAGCAAGAAGAATGAATTTAGAGATGGATAAAGTAATGATGAATATTCATAAATACGGTAATACTACTTCTGCTACCTTACCTTTATTATTGAATGATTACGAAACTCAACTCCGTAAAGGAGACACAATAATTTTTGCTGCATTTGGTGGTGGTTTCTCTTGGGGAGCTATTTACTTTAGATGGGCATATAACTCAAATTAAAAGAACTAAACCTAAATAAAATGGATTTAAAAGATATTCAAAACCTAATTAAATTCGTCTCTAAATCTGGGGCTAGCGAGGTGAAATTAGAAATGGAAGATGTTAAAATAACAATTAAAACAGGTCCCGGAAAAACAGAAACAACTATTGTTCAAGCACCTATGGCTGCAGTTTCGCCTGTACAACAGGTTCCGGTTCAATCTATTCCTTTAGCTGAAACGCCAGCAATTAACACAACAACTGATAACTCTGTTGATGATGATTCTAAATATCTTATTGTTAAATCACCTATTATTGGTACTTTTTATAGAAGATCATCACCAGATAAACCGTTATTTGTAGAGGTGGGAAGTTCGATAAACGAAGGAGACATTGTGTGTATTATTGAAGCGATGAAACTATTTAATGAAATTGAATCTGAAATTTCAGGTAAAATAGTAAAAATTTTAGTTGATGATGCAACTCCGGTTGAATTTGATCAACCATTATTTTTAGTTGATCCATCTTAAAGTTAAATCCCAATCCCGAGGCTTCGGGACAAATCACAAATAACAATTTCAAAATTATTTGGAATTTATTATTTGGAATTTAAAAAAGATCTTATGTTTAAAAAAATATTGATAGCCAATAGGGGAGAAATAGCATTGCGTGTTATAAGAACATGCAAAGAGATGGGCATCAAAACTGTTGCAGTTTATTCAACTGCTGATGCTGATAGTTTACATGTTAGATTTGCCGATGAAGCAGTCTGTATCGGACCGCCATTAAGTAGTGAGTCATATCTTAAAATTTCAAATATAATGGCCGCTGCAGAAATTACTAATGCTGATGCAATTCACCCGGGATATGGGTTTTTGTCTGAAAATTCTAAATTTTCTAAAATTTGTGCTGAACACGATATAAAATTTATTGGTGCTTCGCCGGAAATGATTGATAGAATGGGTGACAAAGCTTCTGCAAGAGCTACAATGAAAGAGGCAGGTATACCAACAATACCCGGGAGTGAAGGTATACTGGAAACATTTAAAGAAGTTGAAAAATTAGCTAAAAAAATGGGCTATCCTGTAATGCTAAAAGCTACAGCTGGTGGTGGTGGTAAAGGAATGCGTGCCGTTTGGAAAGAAGAAGACCTTAAAGATGCATGGGATGGTGCTCGTCAAGAAGCCAAAGCATTTTTTGGAAATGATACGATGTATATGGAAAAATTGATTGAAGAACCGCGCCATATTGAAATACAAATTGTTGGTGATGCTTACGGAAAAGCGTGTCATTTATCTGAAAGGGATTGTTCTATTCAACGACGTCATCAAAAGTTAACAGAAGAAACACCATCTCCTTTTTTAACAAGCACACTTCGTAATAAAATGGGTAAAGCTGCTGTTAAAGCCGCTGAATTTATAAAATATGAAGGTGCCGGAACTATTGAATTCTTAGTTGATAAACATAAGAATTTTTATTTTATGGAAATGAATACTCGGATTCAGGTTGAGCATCCAATAACAGAACAGGTAATTGATTTTGATTTAATTCAAGAACAAATATTAGTGGCGGCTGGTGTACCTATTTCTGGTAAAAATTATACACCCACCATGCACTCTATAGAATGTAGAATTAATGCTGAAGATCCTTATAATAATTTTAGACCTTCTCCGGGTAAGATAACGACATTACATTCACCGGGTGGTCATGGAGTTCGTTTAGATACACATGTATATGCCGGATATACAATTCCGTCAAATTACGATTCTATGATCGCTAAATTGATAACAACAGCTCAAACCAGAGAAGAAGCAATCAATAAAATGAAAAGAGCATTAGATGAATTTGTAATTGAAGGGGTAAAAACAACCATTCCTTTTCATAGACAATTAATGGAACATCCTGATTATTTAGCAGGAAATTATACTACTAAATTTATGGAAGATTTTGAAATGAAAGAAGAATAAAATTTTATAATTAATCACAAAATAAAAGGGATATGAAAAAATCATATCCCTTTTATTTTTACTTTTGATTATATTTCAAAATCAAATGAAACGAGCATGCTAAAAAGTTTAACACCCAAAGAAATGACTAATAGCGAACTGCATGTGACCGAATTATTAAATATTATAGACACATGAAACAAAAAGACTTACATATTGACGGAATAGATAAGATTATTCTAAAAAATTTAATGCGAGATGCCCGTGCACCTATCTTGAGTATAGCTAGAGAAGTTGGTGTTTCAGGTGCAGCTATTCATCAACGATTACGAAAATTAGAGAAATCTGGCTTATTGATGGGTTCTAAATTTGTTTTGAATCCAAAAATTTTAGGATATAAAACGGTAGCTTTCGTAGGCATTTTTTTAGATACTTCAAGTACATATAAAGAAGCATTAAAACGTTTAAAAGAAATCGATGAGGTTATAGAAAGTCATTATACCACCGGTAACTATGCCGTTTTTGTCAAAATTTTATGTAAAGATAATGAGCATTTAATGCAAGTATTGAATAAACAAATTCAAGCTATTAAAGGTGTTTCAAGAACAGAAACATTTATTTCGTTAGATCAACAAATTGATAGACAAATAAAAATTTAGTATTCTGTTTCCCATCAGCAATTGACCGTTTTGGCATTTATTAATGCAAACTGAACATTATCACTGCTGACTGAAGACTATTTTATTTAGTCTCTGCCTAAAATTCTAATTCCCCAATATAATAACATTGCAAGAGAACCCAATGCTGCAACTAAATAAGTTCTAGCTGCCCACTTTAAAGCATCTTCAGAACCTTTATATTCTTCTTGACTTACTATGTTTTTATCCTTTAACCAAGCCAATGCTCTGTTGCTAGCATCATATTCTACGGGTAGTGTAATGAAACTAAATAAAGTGCCTAAGCCCATAAAAATTAAACCACCAATTGCTATCATAAACCCTATAGAGCCTGTTGCGCTTGAAGCGGCACCTAAAATAATACCACCAATAACCATATATTGAGAAAATTTTGATGTAATACTAACCATAGGTACCAAACTTGAACGTAGTTTTAACCATTCATAGGCTTTAGCATGTTGCACGGCGTGACCTACTTCATGAGCTGCTACAGCAGCAGCAGCAGCGTTACGTTGATTGTAAACACCTTCACTTAAATTTACAGTTTTATTTTTCGGATTGTAATGATCAGTTAACATACCTGGAGTAGAAATTATTTCAACATCAGTAATACCATTGTCTGATAACATTTTTTGTGCAATTTCTGCACCGCTCATACCATTACGAAGTTGTATTTTAGAATAATATTTAAACTTATTTTTTAACTTGTTACTTATCAACCAACTTATAAGTGAAATTGCTCCAATAAGAATATAAAAACCTATCATATTTTTTTATGTTTTAAAATTTTATTATAATAATTAATTAATCTTGGTAAATTTACAGCATAAATTATTCCAAATTCTATTTTTAAGACAAAATGACAAAAAAACCTGAAATATTAATTATTTATACCGGGGGTACTATTGGTATGATTAAAGATTATGAATCAAATGCATTAAAAGCATTTGATTTTGATCATTTGTATGAAAATATTCCTGAGTTGAATCAATTAGACTGTTATATAGAAACAATTTCATTTGAAAACCCTATCGATTCATCAAACATGAATATCAACTATTGGGTTGACATTATAGAAACTATAGAACAGAATTATGATAAAAAAGATGGTTTTGTTGTTTTAACAGGTTCAGATACCATGTCATATACATCGTCAGCCATTAGTTTTATGGTTGAGAACCTAAATAAACCTATTATATTTACAGGCTCACAATTACCTATAGGTGATTTACGTACCGACGCTAAAGAAAATCTAATTACCGCTATTCAAATAGCCTCCGCCAGAGATAAAAAAGGATTGCCTATTGTAACCGAAGTCGGTTTATATTTTGAATACAAACTATATAGAGCCAATAGAACAACAAAAATTAACGCTGAACAGTTTGAGGCATTCTCTTCGCCTAATTATTCTGCGATTGCTGAAAGTGGTGTGCATTTAAAATTTAATAGCAACCTTTTGTTTAAACCAGCTAAAAATAAAAAATTGATTGTTAGAAAAAAACTTGAAGATAATATTGTTATTTTAAAGCTATTTCCGAGTATCACTAAACAAGTAGTGCAAAGTATATTAGAAATACCAAATATAAAAGGTGTAATTCTAGAAACCTATGGCTCAGGGAATGCGCCAACTGAAAAGTGGTTTCTGGATTTGCTAAAAAAAGCACTGCAAAAAGGAATTTATATTGTTGATGTTACGCAATGTATAGAGGGGAGTGTTATTTTAGGGCAATATGAAACGAGTATACAATTACAAAAAATAGGATTGATAAATGGTAAAGATATCACCACAGAATCTGCTATAGCAAAATTAATGTATCTATTAGGAGAAAATATTTCCAGAAGTGAATTTAAAACTTTTTTTGAAACCTCACTAAGAGGTGAGATGTCTTAAAACATCTTATTATACTGATAATAAACATATTAAATATTAGTTTGTTGTAGGGTTTAAATTTGATTCTGGAATTATTATATCATGGGTTCACAATAATTTTATGATTATAATTTTTTCAAGTTATTTTTTTTTGTTTTATTTGACATCCACTTAAAAAAATTATTTTTAAGGAGAGGTGGCCGAGTGGTTTAAGGCGCACGCTTGGAAAGCGTGTTTATGAGCAATTGTAACAAGGGTTCGAATCCCTTTCTCTCCGCAGGAATTATTTTTTTAATAAAAAATTTATATCTTTAGCCCGTTAACTAATTTAATTAATATTCAAACAATGAAAAAACTACTTACTATCCTTGCAATTACAGGATTATTATTTTTAGGCTCAGTTCAAAACAGTTATGCTGTAACAACTGCTGTACAAACTGAAGAAGCTGCTACTGAAGCAGACGATGGTAAAACCTTTCACCAAATATTAAAACAACGTTTTATTGAAGGTGGACCTTTCTTTATGGGGATTGTATTAATAGCCTTAATATTAGGTTTAGCAGTCGCGATAGAAAGAATTATTTACTTAAACATGGCAACAACTAATACTGATAAATTGATAACAAGTATTGAAGATGCATTATCCTCTGGTGGTGTTGAAGCTGCAAAAGAGGTTGCTAGAAATACTAAAGGCCCTGTTGCTTCTATATTTTATCAAGGACTAGATAGGATGGATGAAGGAATTGAGCAAGCAGAAAAAGCAGTTGTGAGTTATGGCGGTGTGCAAATGGGATTGTTAGAAAAAAATATTTCATGGTTATCATTATTTATAGCTTTGGCACCGATGCTTGGCTTTATGGGAACGGTAATTGGTATGATTGGTGCGTTTGATGCCATTGCTGCAGCAGGTGATATATCTCCGGCAGTAGTAGCAGTAGGTATTAAAGTAGCACTTTTAACAACTGTATTTGGTTTAGTTGTAGCTATTATTCTTCAAATATTTTATAATTACATTGTATCTAAAGTAGATAGCATTGTTAATAATATGGAAGATGCTTCTATCTCGTTAGTTGATTTACTAATCAGACATAAAAAATAGTATTATGGATAAATCTAAAATGTTAACTATAGGTGTTGCTATAATAAGCTTTATTGGCGCTTTTCTTTTGATACGCGTTATTATGGCTGAAGGTAGTGATTCTATAGATAGTGCAGTTGGTGCTATTGTCACGTTTTCAAAAATATTATTAATAGCGGCGGCAGCAATAGCAATTATATTTTCAGTAGTAAACCTTGTAAAACATCCTCAGGCATTGAAAAAAACAATGATAGGTCTAGTTGCACTAGGCGTATTATTAGCTATAGCCTATTTTATGGCTTCAGGTGATGCCGTAACAGATGGAGTGGGTAATGTTTTAAAAGATGGTGCAGCTGGTGCCACTTCTAAATGGGTAAGTGCTTTAATTAATTTTACTGGATTCTTAGGAGTTATTGGTTTAGTTACAATTGCTCTTGGTTTTGTTAGATCATTTAAATAAAATATATTAATTATGTCAAGAAGAGAAACCCCTGAAATTAATGCAGGATCTATGGCGGATATTGCTTTCTTATTATTGATATTCTTTCTAGTAACAACTACAATGGATGTTGATACTGGTATTTCTCGTAAATTACCGGAAAAGCAAGATCCTAATATAAAGCCACCTATACTTAAAGAAAAAAATGTATTTGAGGTTAATGTGAATAGAAGGAATGAAATTTTAGTAGAAGGTGATACGTATATGCAAATAGCTGATTTACGTGAAGCTACTATTAAATTTATAGACAATGGAGGAGGAGTAGATGAAAACGGAGAGGAATGTACTTGGTGTGGAGGTAAAAAAGATCCCGCATCTTCAGATCATCCTAAAAAAGCAATTATTTCTTTACAGAGCGATAGAGGTACTTCGTACGGTACATATATAGCAGTACAGAATGAGTTGGTGGGTGCTTATACAGATTTGAGAAATAAATTATCTGAAAAACTGTATGGAGTATCATATACGCAACTTTTAAAAGATGCTAAAAATTCCTCTAACCAAAGTCTAAAAGATAAGATAGCCAATATTAAAAAGAAATATCCTCAAATTATATCTGAGGCTGAACCAACAAAATAAATTTAATATGTCTAAATTTAAAAAGAAAAGAAAAGGAATGCCGGCAATTAATACAGCATCTTTACCAGATATTGTATTTATGTTGTTGTTCTTTTTTATGGTTACTACAGTAATGCGTGAAACAGATTTAAAAATTAAAAAACCGCAATTACCTAAAGCCAACCAAGTTAAAAAATTAGAAAAGAAAAGTTTGGTAAGTTATATTTATGTAGGAAAATCTAAAGATGGAACCCCTGGCGATAAACTTCAGCTGAACGATAGAATTTCTAGTATAAAAGACATTAAGAGTTTTATTTTTTCTGAAAGAGCTAAACATTCTGAAAATGAAATACCACTTTTAACGACATCTATTAAAGCTGATGTAGATGCAAGTGTTGGCACTATAACAGATATAAAAATAGAACTTAGAGATATCAATGCACTTAAAATTAATTATTCAACACTAAAAGGTAGTGCATTAGATAATATGAAATAGTTTTATTTTTTCAATAATATATAAAAAGGCAATCAAATTGATTGCCTTTTTTAGTTTTATAAATTTTATATTTGCATTACCCAGCATTTGAGAAAATGAAAATAAAAATTAATTACATATTATTAATAATTGGATTATTAATCGGAAAATCGACTTTAGCAAATAATCAATTTGAGTTTGTTAATGATTGTATAGATGTATATGCAAAATTAGATAAAGCAACGGCTGAATTCCATTCTACTCTTGAAAACAATACAAATTCTGATATATTAAAAACTGCAATTACCGAATACAATAATGAGTTAGTTTTATTTTCTATGAATAAATTATTAAAACATTCAAAAAGCGAAAACAAAAATATTCAAGAAGTTGTAACTGATTTAAGGAATTTAATTACTGATTTGGTAAAAATGAATTATAAATATCTGAATTTTGTGACCAATTCAAAGTACACTAAAAATGAATTAAAGAAAAAAAGTAAATCCCTAATTGAACAAAATAAATTTGCCTCTGGATTTTTTAGAGAAATATCACTTGGAATATGTATGACTTTAGTTAAAAACAAACCGAATAAAAAAAATGATAAACAATATTCTGAATTAACTTTAAGTCAGCGGAATTTATTAAACAGCAAATTGATTAATGAATTTGGAGAGTCAATAAAAAAAGGAACTGAAGTTGAAAGCAAAACTCCTTTTGAACATTCCTCAAGACTCATTTATGAGTTTTTAAATATGGATTGGAAATTTGAAAAAGAATAAAAACGTTGGATAACAACGTGCAAAATTAATAATTATGGTCTTTGCAAAACGCAAAATTTTGGTATATTTACAACGAATTTTCCTATCTAAAAATCTTCGCATACTTTACCATTACCGGAATCTTGCACAAACCGATATGAGTAGAATACTTTTTTTTCTTCTTTTAATTTCTTCCATGCTTAGAGCCCAAAGTAATGAGACTATTAAAAATGCTAAGTATTTAGAAGACCAAATTTATATTGGATTTTCGATTGCTACTTTAATTAATACACCTAAAGGTATTGCTCAAAATGGATTGTCAAATGGTATTGAATTGGGTATTATTAAGGATATTCCTCTAAATAATAAAGGCGACTTTGCATTTGGAATTGGACTGGGTTATGGACGTAATACCTATTTCCAGAATATAAAAATTGAAGAGATTAATAATATTACTCAATTTCAAATTGCATCCGAAGGGTTTAAAAACAATAAATTCTCAACACATACAATTGATGTTCCCTTAGAGATACGATGGCGTACTTCTACCATTGATAAATATAAGTTTTGGAGAATTTATGCAGGAGGTAAATTAAGTTATGTATTTGCATCTAATGCGAAGTTTAAAGAACCAGGCAATACCATCAAAATAAAAGGGATATCAGAAATTAACAAATTACAATACGGCTTGAAATTAGCTGTTGGTTATGGTACTTGGAATTTTAATTTTTATTATGGCTTGACCGATTTGTTTTCCAACGCCTACCTTAATGAAACAACGCCAATTGAAGTTAGAGACTTCAGAATTGGATTGATTTTTTATATACTTTAGGGCACCTATTAATTCATTTGCATCAAAATTTTGTACTGAAAAACACTGCCATTCCAGTCTACACAGGAATGACATTTTTGATTTAAAACATATATTTATTTTTGTTTTGACTAAAACGTATAAGATATATACACAATTATCTGAGTGAAAAACCCAATAAAAAACCCAATAAATATTTCATTCATTGAATGTGCTTTCAACTTTAACCGAGAAGTGGCAATAAAACCAAAGAGTAAAAATAAAAAGATTAATAACAACAATAAATTCAATTGATATTGATAACTGATAATGCCTATAAAACCAATTAACCCGCCAATACCTAAGGTATGTAAGCTTGTTTTTATTTTACCAAAAAACAGCATGTAAACGATACCTGATGCCAGTGTAATTCCAAAAAAGGAGAGGGCTAATAGATTAATAGTATTAGCTTTTAGCAATAATTTACCCAATAAGAGCGATAATAATGCAAAAAATAGAATTGGGAATTTACGCTCATCAATACTTGATAAATGATAGCTTTCAATTAATTTTACCTTTTTTAAAAAGTACAATAACAAAATTGGAATTATATAAGTTGTAACAAAAATAATGCTTAAAATCTGATAAGCAAATTCTTTCGGAATATGATTTGGGATTATAATAAAATATAAGAGTGTACTAATAATTGGGATAAGCACCGGATGTAGAACGTAAGAAATAAATTTATAAAATTTCATTGATAATATGGAGATCTCGACAAGCTTCACGTACTACCTTCTAACCAAAGTATATTTTAGCTCTCGGTAATGCTAAACCTGATAATTGATATTTAGGTCTAATAAATTTAAATTTCCTTACGTAATCTGGCCACCGGTATGTTCAATTGCTCTCTATATTTTGCAACGGTTCTTCGTGCAATTAAATACCCTTTTTCTTTTAGTAATACGGAAAGTTTGTCGTCAGTTAATGGTTTTTTCTTATTTTCTGCTTCAATAATTGTTTGTAGAATCTTTTTAATTTCTCTTGTTGAAATATCTTCACCTTGATCATTTTTCATTGACTCTGAAAAGAATTCCTTAATTAGCTTTGTGCCATACGGTGTGTCAACATATTTACTATTTGCAACTCTGGAAACAGTTGAAATATCCATATGAATTTTATCAGCAATATCTTTCAATATCATTGGTCTTAGTTTCCGCTCATCTCCTGTTAAAAAGTATTCCTCTTGACGATGCATAATAGCATTCATGGTCAATAATAAAGTTTGCTGGCGTTGTTTTATAGCATCAATAAACCATTTAGCAGCATCTAACTTTTGCTTAATGAACATCACAGCATCTTTTTGTGATTTTGATTTGTCTTTTGAGGCTGCATAACCCTTTAACATATTATTATATTCATGCGAAATATGTAGTTCAGGAGCGTTACGCGAATTTAGCGTTAAGTCTAATTTACCTTCAACTATTCTGATTGAAAAATCAGGAATTATTTGCTCAACAATTTTAGTATTACTCGAATAGGAACCTCCTGGTTTTGGATTCAATTTTGCAATTTCGTTTATAGCCTCTTTTAATTCATTTTCAGTAATATCAAATTTTTGTATGAGTTTTTTGTAGTGCTTTTTAACAAAATGCTCAAAAGATTTTTCAAGAATTGAAATAGCTAATTTTCTGCTTGACGATTCTGATTTTCTTTTTAATTGAATTAACAGACAGTCTTCAAGGCTTTGTGCACCAACACCAGCCGGGTCAAGTTGTTGTACATAGCCTAACATTTTTCTTACTTCTTTTTCTTCGGTAAAAATGTTTTCAGAAAATGCCAAATCATCAACAATATCTTCAAGAGGCCTTCTTATATAACCACTGCCATCAATACTGCCAACTAAAAACTCGGCAATTTGCCGTTCATTTTCATCTAAACGAAAAGTATTCAGCTGACTTTTTAAATATTGATTAAAAGAGATACCGGCTGCATACGGTATATTTTTTTCATCATCATCACTGCTGTAATTATTACTTTGTAATTTATAGCTAGGTGTTTCATCATCACTTAAATACTCGTCAATATTCACTTCTGTTTCAATAGTTTCAGTACCATCATCGTCATATTCATTTTGCAAATCACTATCAGCATCATCATTATTTTCCTTACCACTATCTAAAGCAGGATTTTCTTCAATTTCTTGTTTTACTTTTTGCTCAAAAGCCTGTGTAGGTAATTGAATTAACTTCATCAGCTGAATTTGCTGAGGAGATAATTTTTGTAATAATTTATATTGTAAACTTTGTTTTAACATTAACTAATTCTTGATTATTCGTGAGACTCTAAAAAATTAATTTTAATTTTTTAATAAGTCGAACTAACCCCGCTCCCGATAACTATCGGGATTAGTGGGGTCTTTAATTTAGTGCCTTTTTATTTAAAGATACAAAAAAAGAATATTATACAATAAAAACCCTTCGCTTCTCGACTCCGCTTGAGATGACGCGCTCAGGGAGATATTGAGATTCAATTAAAATTCTGCATTTTGCGGTGTTCTAGGAAACGGTATTACATCTCTAATATTACCCATTCCCGTTGTAAATTGTACCAAACGTTCGAAACCTAAACCGAATCCTGAATGAACTGCTGTTCCGAATTTTCGTAAATCTAAATACCACCATAGCTCTTTTTCATCAATATCTAAGGCTTTCATTTTTTCTTTCAATACATCATAACGCTCTTCACGTTGTGAGCCTCCAACAATTTCACCAATTCCCGGAAATAATACATCCATTGCCCTAACAGTTTTACCATCATCATTTAAACGCATATAAAACGCTTTTATGTTAGCAGGATAGTCAAATAATATTACAGGACATTTAAAATATTTTTCTACCAAATAACGCTCGTGCTCACTTTGCAGGTCTGTTCCCCATTCATCAATAAGATACTGGAATTTCTTTTTCTTATTTGGTTTGCAGTTTCTTAAAATATCGATTGCTTCAGTATAAGTAACACGCTTAAAATTATTTTCTACTACAAAATTTAATTTTTCTAATAAAGACATTTCACTACGTTGTTGTGCAGGTTTGGCACTTTCTTCTTTAGTAAAACGTTCATCTAAAAACGCCAGATCGTCTTTACAGTTTTCTAATATGTATTTGATAACAGCTTTGATAAAATCTTCAGCTAAATCCATATTGTCATTTAGATCATAAAAGGCCATTTCTGGTTCAATCATCCAAAATTCAGCCAAATGACGTGTAGTATTTGAATTTTCTGCTCTAAACGTAGGTCCGAAAGTATAGACTTTGCTCAATGCCATAGCATAGGTTTCAGCTTCTAACTGACCGGAAACAGTGAGATTGGTTTCTTTGCCAAAAAAATCTTGACTATAATCTACTTCACCATTTTCATTCCTTGGCGGATTTTTTGGATCTAATGTAGAAACACGAAACATCTCTCCTGCACCTTCAGCATCGGAACCGGTAATGATTGGAGCGTGAAAATTATAAAACCCGTTTTCAGTAAAGTATTTATGAACTGCAAAAGATAATGCAGAGCGTACACGCATAACAGCACTGAAAGTATTGGTTCTAATTCTTAAGTGTGCATTTTCTCGTAAAAACTCAAAACTGTGTTTTTTGGGTTGAATTGGGTACTCTTCGGCATTTGAATCACCCAAAATTTCTATTTCAGAAACTTGTATTTCAACCGACTGCCCTTTACCTTGACTTTCAACCAATGTTCCGGTAATAGCAATAGCTGCACCCGTTGTAATACGCCTTAAAAGGTTTTCATCTGTGTTTTCAAAATCAATTACACATTGTATATTATGAATTGTTGAACCATCATTTACAGCAATAAAACGATTGGCTCTAAAGGTACGAACCCAGCCTTTTAGGTGTACTTCTTTTGAAAATTGACTAGACTGTAATAATTCAGCAATACTTTGTGGCATTTCTTCAAAATTTATGAAGTGCAAAGATAGGGATAGAATTATGATTTACGAATTATGAATTACGAATTGTTTGTGAAAAATAATAACTTTTATATATTTTTAAAAATTATAATTTTCGCCATTGTTTTTGATAAGTTTATTAGTCTTTAAATAATTCTTTTACATCAATATCTAAAGCTTTGGCTATTTTAAAAATTGTTTTTAATGTAGTATTTATCTGTGCTCTTTCAATTCTACCTATTTGATTAATAGGAATATTCGAGTCATTTGCCAAATCTTCTTGTGATAAACCGCTATCAATTCTAAGTTTTCTAAGACGTTTGCCAAATTGTAATAAAAATATTTCTTCCTCTTTGTATTCCACATTCAAATGTGCTAACATTTTTAAAAAAACATAAACACATATATGTGGTATAAGTATTTTTTATATATTTGCCCTAATTAAATTAAACTGAGGGTTGGAGTTCAGTTTTAAACATTCATAAATGCTCTACTCCATTCTACTTTTTTTAACTACTATGGTTTTTGCTCAATTTTGAATTTGAAACCATATACAATAATTTTTTACTAACTTTAAAGACTAAACACTATGAAAAATCAACTCAAAAATTATTTAAAAATCTTTGTGCTTCTTTTCGGAGTATCGATATTGCTATGGAATTGTGAAAAAGAAGAAAATATAATTGAGACACAAACAACTACTAGTTTTAAAGCTTATCGTTTTAACAATGATGATATTCCTCAAATTGCTTCTAAAATAGAACAACTTAGTACACAAGAAGTTTTTACTAAAAGTTCAGATAATAATTCTAAAGCTTATTGGGTTGATGATGTAAATATATTTGGAGCTATTGATTCTGTTGGCAATAAATCTTTTTCTTACAGATTGTATTTTAATAATATGCCTAAAAATGTTTTTTATAATATTATCATTACAGAAAGGGTAAGTAATGAGATTTCACCATTTGTAATTGCTTTTGAAATTGAAAACGATGAAAAAAAATCGATACGTTATTATGAATTGGAATACTTTTTGGATGCATTAACTGAGCGTGATGAAAAAAGTAAAAGTGGATCTTATTCTAAAAATGATCATACTAATGATGGTATATTAGATTTTACTGACTGTGGTGAATTAACAAGTGGCAGTTCTGGTGGTAGTGAGTCTTCAAACACTAGTGGCGGTGGCGGCAATGGTAATGGAGGCTATGACCCTAACGGGTCTTCTAATTCTGGTAATAGTTATACTTCTTATGGTTCATATACCGTATATTCTTATGGCGGCGGTGGCGGTGGTGGCGGAGTAACTATAAATACAGGTAATGCTGAAATAGTGGCTGTTGATGCTAAAAGTAATGATGATAGAGTCATTTGCCCGGAAGGTGAAGTGATTATTGTAGAGAATAGTTCTTCTGAAGAAATAATTATTACACCTGAATTAGAAGTGGACTATCCTTGTCAATCAGAAAAAATTAAAAATATTTTTGTAGAAACAGCCCCTTTATCACAATTAATATTAGATATTTTTGATAGTGATAGTAGTGGTTATAACTTGGTTTTTGATGTTGATGAGGCTCTCGAAGATACTGATTTTCAGGGAATAACTGGAAACACCTCAGAAAATTCTGAATGGGATTTAGATAAATTAGATATAACAATAGGTTTAAATCCAGATCTTTTAAATAATGGCACAGATTTAGCTATAGCTACAACAATAATACATGAATCTGTACATGCGGTTTTGTTATATATGCTTGAAACAGGAAAAATAACAATTGAAAATGCTAATGGTGATAGAAGTATGACTATGTTAGTAGATTCATATGTTAGGTTTAGAATTATTCAAGAAGAATTTGGTGGGGTTCAACCTACAGATGCTTCAGAAGTTGATAACTATATGCATGAATATATGACTGGATTAGTTGAAAGTATTGGGACTTCAATATCTGAATATGGAAATAGTGAGGGATATAATATTGCATTTAGCTATTATAAAAAGCTTGCATGGCACGGGCTTGAAGCTAATTTAGAGATGCTTATGTTCGATGATGAAGATATAGATGAAGCTGAAGAAGCTGAATTGCTAGATATTAATAATACTTTATTTGATGAATTTGAAAACAGACCTAATGCAAAAGGCACAAAATGTAGTAACTAATAAAATAATAATAATTTTTTTATTACTTGGTTTTATTTCTTTTTACAGCTTTTCACAAAAAAAAGAAATAAAAGCCGAAAGAGATTATATTATTCTAAACAAATCTTTAGAACATTATTTTTATGGAAAACATATAAGAGATTCGCTATTCTATAATTCGGAAACCACTAAAAAATATATCGAAAGTAAAGAAGTTAAACGTGCTATCATAAAAAGGGGGAAATTAGATACAATTTATATAAAATATATAGCTGATAAAGTTTTATATAAAATGTTTTTAGAGGAAAACGCTAAATGGAAAAGAGAAAAACGTTATAAAAAATTCTCTAATGATTTAGAAATTATATTTTCCGATGATGAAGTAAAGTATTATTTAAATCAACTAGAGAGTAATCATTATTTATGGAATGAAGATAAAATTGATTTTAAAGATCGTGTTTTTGTTGTGAAAAAATTTAATTACACTAGGGAAGAGGCTAAATTAATGGGAATTGTAGAAAAAGATCAGCTTGGGCGTACTCTAATTCAAAGAACAAATCGTTATTTTACATTTTCAAAACCTATCTATTCTAAAAATAATAATACTGCTTTAATTGCTTATAGTTATAATGCAAATTTTATTTTATACATTTATGAGAAAGTTAATAAAAAATGGGTGTTTAAACTTGTGCTAAGCAAAAGTTATTTTATTTAAAATTTTACAGAAAGGAAGCTTTAATAAAGCTTCCTTTTAATTTGTTTTTTTATAATTCGTTCTATATTATTATTCAATTAGCCTCATCAAATACTGTCCGTACCCTATTTTTATAAAGGTTGTGCAACTTTTTAACTATTATAAAAATTAGCTTGGTTAGGTCTTAAAGATAGTTTAGAATTGCTTCTAGTTGATGATAGTGATGGATTTACTCAAGAAGACCAAGCTGAAGTAGATGCTATTAATACGGTTATAGAAGATGAATTTTTAAATAGAAACAATGCAAAAGGTGAAAAGTGTACAAATAATTAAAAAAGAACTGGTTGTTCTTATATTAATTCTATTCTCATTTTATGGGTTTACTCAAAAAAGAGAAATAAAATCAAATGATGATTACACGATTCTTAATAATGCAATAGAAAAGATATTTTATAGCAAGAAAATTTAGTGATTCACTATTTTTTAATTCAGTGCTATACAAAGAAAATCTCAATCATAAAAAAATTAAAAGGGATATAAAAAGAAAAAAAAAGAGATACACTATATATAAAAACTATAGCTGATAAAATCATATATAAACAATTTTTAAAAGATGATGCGAGATGGAAAAAAACAAATATTATAAAAAATACTTGACAGAATTAAATAATATTTTTTCTATAGATGAAGTAGTAAATTATAATAAACAACTCGAAAGCAATTTTTATTTGTGGGATAAAAGTAAAATCAATTTTAAAGATCGCATTTTTATAAATAATAAAATACAATTTACACGAGATGAAATTAAAAACTTATCTAAAGAAAAAAAGAAATTAGAACTTAGAAAAATATATGACTTAGGAAAGAAATTGAATTTATATATTTTTTCTAAACCAATATATTCTATTAATAATAAATACGTTTTAATAGCTTATGAAAGAGAAGGAACACGTATTTTAAATATATTTGAAAGAATTGACAATAACTGGAAGTTCAAATATTCTTTAAATAATAATATGTTTGTTGATAGAATAATACCTTAACATGTTTATTTAATTAGCCCCATCAAATATTGTCCATAACCACTTTTTAATAAAGGTTGTGCAACCTCTTTGAGTTGTTGGGCGGAAATAAATCCTTTATGGTAGGCAACTTCTTCAATACAGCCAATTTTTAAGCCTTGGCGTTCTTCTATTACTTGTACATATTGTTGCGCTTGCATTAACGATTGAAATGTACCGGTATCTAACCAGGCTGTACCACGACTTAATACACCAACTTTTAATTTACCTTGCTGTAAGTAGACATTATTTACATCTGTAATTTCATATTCCCCTCTTGCTGATGGTTTAAGGTTTTTGGCAATTTCAACAACGCTATTATCATAAAAATAAATACCCGGAACTGCATAATTTGATTTGGGATGTTGAGGTTTTTCTTCAATAGAAATGGCTTTATTAGTATCATCAAATTCTACAACTCCATAGCGTTCAGGATCTGTTACGTGATAGGCAAAAACGGTACCACCATTTGGTTTTGAAGCTTCAACCAATAATTTTTCAAATCCGGTTCCATAAAAAATATTATCGCCTAAAATTAAAGCCACATCATCATTACCAATAAACTCTTCGCCTATAACAAAAGCTTGTGCTAATCCGTTAGGAATTTCTTGTACAGCATATTGAAAATTGCATCCTAATCGTTTTCCATCGCCTAATAAACGTTCAAATAAAGGTAGGTCATGAGGAGTGGAAATGATCAAAATGTCTTTGATATTCGCTAACATTAAGGCTGATAGCGGATAATAGATCATCGGTTTATCATAAATTGGCATTAATTGTTTACTTATAGCCAATGTTAATGGATGTAATCTGGTTCCGCTGCCTCCAGCTAGTATAATTCCTTTCATTTATTTGTCAATTTTAAGTTCTGTTTCATCTGCATCATTACCATCAATATTAACATCTTCTTTAGGTAAAATTTGAATGGCAGGTTTTTTAAATGTTTTTTTGTTGGCAATACGTTGTTCTAATGAAAGTAATAATGATGGTAATAATAATAAATTTGAAACCATTGCAAATAGTAAGGTTACTGATACCAATCCACCAAGAGCAATTGTACCACCAAAACTAGAAACAATAAATACTAAAAATCCAAAAAAGAGTACGATAGAAGTATAGAACATGCTTACACCTGTTTCGCGTAAAGCGCCATATACCGATTTTCTGACTTTCCAATTATTGGCTAGCAACTCTTGCCTGTATTTTGCTAAAAAATGTATGGTATCATCTACCGATATACCAAAAGCAATACTAAATACCAATATCGTTGAGGGTTTTATAGGTACTCCTAAAAAGCCCATCAGTCCGGCGGTAACCAATAGAGGTAAAACATTGGGGATCAATGATATGATTATCATTCGAAAAGATCTAAACATCCAAGCCATAAATAATGAAATCAATAAAATGGCGAGTGATAGTGATATTACTAGGTTTTTAATTAAATAATTGGTGCCTTTTAAGAAAACCAAGGCTTTCCCGGTCATAGTAACATTGAAATTCTCTTTAGGAAACTCTTTCTCAATTCTGGCTTGTAAACGTTCTTCAATACGTTCCATTTTATCAGTACCAATATCTTTCATAAAGGTAGTAATACGGGCATATTGCCCCGTAGAATCTACGAAATTATTGAGGAGATCTGAATTGACATCGGAGTTTTTTGTGTAAGATAAAATAAAACTTCTTTCTTGATTGGTTGGTAATTGATAGTATTTTGGATTGCCATTATAATACGCCTGTTTAGAATATTTGACTAAATTTAGTACAGAGACAGAAGGAGAAAGTTCAGGAATTTCATCAATAATTTCATTCAGTTTATCCATCCGCTTCAGCGTAGAAAGTTTCATGACGCCTCTTTTACGTTTGGTATCTATTATAATTTCTAAGGGCATAATACCACCAAACTCTTTTTCAAAAAAGACAATATCTTTAAAAAAGGGTTTTCCTTTGGGCATATCTTCAATTAAACTCCCAGAAACGCGAATCATATATACACCGATAATACTGGTAACTATGATCAAAACGGTAGAAATATATACCGCAATGCGTTTATGACGAACGGTATTTTCCATCCAATCTATGATCCGTTCTATCCATTTTCGTTCTAAATGTTGTAAATGTTTTTCTTTAGGTTTTGGAAGAAAACTATATATAATTGGAATGATCAATAATGACAATGTAAAAATTGCCATAATATTGATAGAAGCAATGATACCAAATTCGTTTAATAATTGACTTCTGGTAAAAATAAAAGTGGCAAACCCCGAAGCCGTAGTAACGTTTGTCATTAATGTAGCATTCCCAATTTTAGAAATTACACGTTGTAATGATTTTGCTTGATTGCCATGAGTTTTAACTTCGTGCTGATATTTATTTATTAAAAAGATACAGTTTGGTACACCAATAACAATGATCAAAGGCGGAATTAATGCCATTAAAACGGATATTTCATATCTAAACCAACCAATAAATCCGAAAGCCCATATTACACCTATGCATACTACCAACATAGTTATAAAAGTTGCTCTGAATGAGCGGAAAAATAAAAAGAATATAAATGATGTTACTGCTAAAGCTAAACCAAGAAATATTCCAATCTCATCAATAATATTTTGAGAATTCATGGTTCTGATATATGGCATGCCGGAAACTTTAACATCAATAGTATTTTCTTTTTCAAATCGCTCAATGGTAGGATTTAATACATTGAAAATAAAATCTTTCCGTTTGGAAGTGTTTACAATATCTTTTTTGATATAGATTACCGTTCTGATCGTTCCGGTACTTTTATTGAATAATAGATTATCAAAAAAGGGTAAATTATTAAAAAGCTCCTCTTTTATTTTTTGAACATCTGCATCATTTGATGGTTCATTTTCATATAAAGATTCAACGACAAATTTCTTTTTTTTGGTGTCCTTTTTCAATTTTTTAATATCGCCAATAGAAACGGTAAAATCTACTTCAGGAAAAGTGTCTAATGTACGTGATAGCACATTCCAATTATTAAATTTTTTGGAAGTAAAAATACTTGAATCTTGAGTTGCCAGTATGATAAGATTACCTTCTTCACCAAAAATTTCTAGAAATTTATTGTATTGAATGTTTACTTCATGATTTCTTGGTAATAAATTGGCTTCACTATGCGAAAAACGCATGTATTGCATCTGCGTTGAGAGGAAATATGTGATGACGGCAAGAATTATTAGAATAGGGATACGCCCTTTAAGGATAACTCTAGATACTACCGGCCAAAAATTCTTTAAAAACATATAGGCTTTTATAATATTATACTAAATTGCCTTAAGAATTTAGTATAACAAAGATAATAAATTTTAATGCCAAATTATTTATATCAATTTATGATTTGTTTATAAAAAAAACCTGTGAGATAATTTCACAGGTTTATAAAAATTTTATTAGAATTAACTATCTACTTTTATAGTATTATTTTAATTTCTTTTTAACAGCTACTTCTTGGTAGGCTTCAATAATATCTAATTCTTTAATATCATTATAGTTTTTGATCTGTATACCACAATCATACCCTTTAGCTACTTCTTTAACATCATCTTTAAAGCGTTTTAAAGAAGCTAGTTCACCAGTAAAGACAACTACATTATCTCTAAGAATTCTTATTTTAGAATTTCTAAATATTTTACCATCAGTAACCATACAACCGGCAATAGTACCAATTTTTGATATTTTGTAGGTCTCTCTAATTTCAGCATTACCTGTAATTTCTTCTACCATATCAGGAGAAAGCATACCTTCCATGGCATCTTTAATTTCATCTATTACCTTGTAAATAATAGAATAATTTCTAATATCTATTTCTTCTTTTTCTGCTAATAATCGAGCTGTTGCAGAAGGTCTTACATTAAATCCAATAATAATTGCATCAGATGCAGAGGCCAATAATACATCTGATTCTGTAATGGCACCAACACCTTTATGGATAATATTTACTTGAATTTCTTCAGTTGATAATTTTTGTAACGAATCTGTCAAAGCTTCAACAGAACCATCAACATCACCTTTAAGGATAACGTTCAATTCTTTAAAATCACCTAAGGCAATTCTACGACCAATTTCATCTAAGGTAATATGGCGTTGCGTACGAACAGATTGTTCACGCCGTAATTGTTCACGTTTAGTAGCTATTTGCTTGGCTTCACGTTCATCTTCAAACACTCTAAATTTATCTCCAGCTTGTGGAGCGCCATCTAAACCTAATATTGAAACCGGAGTTGATGGTCCAGCCTCTTTTAAACTATTACCACGTTCATTGTGCATGGCTTTTACTTTACCACTATGTTTTCCGGCGAGAATAAAATCGCCGATTTTCAGAGTACCAGCTTCTACTAAAATTGTAGAAACATATCCTTTACCTTTATCTAATAAAGCTTCTACAACAGTACCTACCGCCTTTTTGTCTGGATTGGCTTTTAATTCTAATAATTCTGCTTCAAGCATTACTTTCTCCATCAATTCATCAACTCCTTGACCCGTTTTAGCAGAAATATCATGCGATTGTAGTTTACCTCCCCAATCTTCAACTAATAAATTCATAGCAGCTAATTCTTCCTTCACTTTATCAGGATTAGCATCAGGTTTGTCAATTTTGTTGATAGCAAAAACGATAGGAACACCTGCAGCTTGTGCATGACTTATAGCTTCTTTGGTTTGTGGCATTAAAGAATCATCAGCAGCAATAACAATAATAACAATGTCAGTAACCTGAGCCCCACGAGCACGCATTGCAGTAAAGGCTTCGTGCCCTGGTGTATCTAAAAATGTTATTTTTTGACCATCCGCCAACTCTACTCCATAAGCGCCAATATGCTGTGTAATACCACCGGCTTCACCAGCAATAACATTGGCTTTTCTTATATAATCAAGTAATGAGGTTTTACCATGATCAACATGTCCCATAATAGTAACTATAGGCGCTCTTGATTTTAAATCTTCTGGGTTATCTTCAACTTCTTCAACAGCATCTTCAACTTCAGCACTGACAAATTCAACACCATATCCAAACTCTTCAGCAACAATTGCTAATGTTTCAGCATCTAAACGCTGATTCATAGTTACCATCATGCCTAAAGACATACATGCTGATATAATTTCAGATACAGAAACATCCATCATAGTTGCAACTTCACTGGCAGTAACAAACTCTGTTACTTTTAAAGTTTTACTTTCAGCATGTTGAATTTCTATATCTATTTCAGTTTGCTGACGGTGTAAATCTCTTTTCTCTCTTCTGTATTTGGCTCCTTTTCCTTTTTTAGATTTACCTTGTAGTTTTTCTAAAGTCTCTCTAACCTGTTTTTGTACTTCAGCTTCAGAAGGTTCTTCCTTAACAACATTTCTTCTACCTCTGCCTGCTCCTTTATTATTGCCAGATTTGAAATTTGACCTTCTATTTGATCTATCACCAGTATTGCCGGTTGGCTTATTGATTCTTCTTCTTTTCTTTTTATTAGCGTTACTATCAGTCGAGCCTTTTTCTTCTGTAGGTTTCTTTTTTGGCTTTTCAAATTGTTTTAAATCAATTTTATCTCCAACTTGTTTAGGACCGGTTAATTTTTGATACTTAGTAGTAATTTTTTCTAACTCAGCAGGTTTTTCTTCTTGAACTTCTTTTTTAGATATAGGTGTAGCCTCTATTTTAACTTCTTTTTTTGAAGCTTCTTTTATCGGGGTTTCCTCTTTAGTTTCTTTTTTAGAAGCTGTTTTAGGCGTTACATCTATTTTACCTACAGTTTTAATTCCTGCTAGTTTTGATGATTCTGTCTTGAAGATTTCTTTTTTAGCTTCATCTTGTAAGCGTTTTTTTTCTAATTCTTCTTCATGGGCTATACGAAGCGCTTCTTTTTCTTTTCGTTTTTCTTCACCAACCTCTCTAGACTCAACTTTTTTACTTTTATCAGTTTGAAATTCGTCTAAAAGCAGATTATATACTTCATCAGATATTTTTGTTGTAGGTCTAGCTTCTATTTCATAGCCTTTTTTTGAAAGACACTCAACAGCTCTGTCTAATGAAATGTTTAATTCTCTTAAAACTTTATTAAGCCTCAATGTAGCCATATAATTATTTTGTTGTTTTCTTTTATTTCTAGGCTTTTTCTTTAAAGGAAATACCTAATCAACGTATTATTAATATAAAATTAATCTTCAAATTCTTCTTTTAATATGCGTTGAACATCTAATATTGTTTCTTCTTCTAGATCAGTTCTTTTTACCAGATCACTTACATCAAGATCAAGCACACTTCTAGCGGTATCTAAACCAATATTATTAAATTCTTTTATTACCCATGCTTCTATTTCGTCTGAGAATTCTGTTAATTCTACATCTTCATCTTCCATTCCCTCACGTAACACATCTATTTCATAACCAGTTAATTGACTTGCTAAACGAATATTAACACCGCCTTTACCAATGGCTTTAGAAACTTCTTCAGGTCTTAAAAATACTTCTACTCTTTGTTTTTCGCCTTCAACAGCTTCTTTTATATCAACTGAAACAACTTTGGCTGGGCTCAATGCTCTTGAAATAAATATTTGATCATTTTTTGTAAAGTTAATTACATCTATATTTTCATTTCCTAATTCACGAACGATACCGTGAATACGAGATCCTTTCATCCCTACACAGGCACCAACTGGGTCAATTCTATCATCATAAGAATCAACAGCTACCTTAGCTTTTTCACCTGGAATTCTTGCTACACGTTCAATCGTAATTAAACCATCAAATACCTCAGGAATTTCTTGTTCAAATAATTTCACTAAGAAATCAGGAGAAGTTCTTGACATTATAATTGCAGGCTTATTACCTCGTAATTCTACTAATTTAATAATACCTCTTACAGATTCACCTTTTCTAAAATAATCAGATCTAATTTGTTCACTCTTAGGTAATACAATTTCATTACCATCATCATCTAGTAAAATGATTGCATTATGCCTGATATGATGTACTTCGGCACTATAAATTTCACCTTCTAATTCTTTAAATTGTTTAAAGATATTTGTGTTATCATGCTCATGTATTTTCGCTATTAAATTTTGACGTAATGCTAAAATAGCTCTTCTGCCTAGATCTTCTAACTTTACTTCTTCTGACACATCTTCACCTACTTCAAAATCAGGCTCAATTTTTATAGCTTCAGATAAGGCTATTTCTTCGTTAGGTTCTTCAACTTCACCATCATTGACCACTATTCTATTTCTCCATATTTCTAAATCGCCTTTATCAGGATTTATAATAATATCAAAATTCTCATCAGAACCATATTTTCTTTTCAATGCTGCTCTAAACACGTCTTCAAGTATCGCCATAAGCGTTACTCTATCAATACTTTTATCATCTTTAAATTCAGAAAAAGAATCTATTAATGCGATGTTTTCCATGCTCTCTAAATTAAAATTTTATTTTCACTTTTGCTTGTTTAATATCACTATATGGTAAAATGGCTGTTTTAGTAACTGTTACTTTTCCTTTACCTATAGGTTTTGGCTCCCTAGTTTTCCATTCAATGATGATTTCATTTTCATCTGTTTTAACTAGTTTTCCTTCAAATTTTTCTATTTCGGTTTTTATTTCTAAAGTCCTACCTAGATTTTTTTTATACTGCCTTTTATTCACTAAAGGTTCAGCTGCTCCGGGTGATGTAACTTCTAAAGAAAAATCTATTGTATCTCTATCTAAATTATGCTCAACATGCCTGCTTATCCTCATACATTCTTTTAGTGTTAGTCCGCAGTCACCATCAACAATCACTATAATTTTATTATCTAATGAGATTTTGAAATCAATTAAAAATAACTCTTGATTTTCAAGGATGGCTTCATCAACTAACTTTTTTACAACGTCTCGCTCCATTTTTTATATAAAAAGAGGGGACTTTCCGTCCCCTCCAATTTCTTAAACACCTTTATTTAGCGGTGCAAATATATAAACTATATTTTACAATGACAAGAATCATAGTTTTTTATCGTTATAATAAATACCTTTAACAAGGTTAGAATTCTTAAAACCCATAATCATGAAAAAAATACTAGTTCCAATCGATTTTTCTGATGAGGCTAAATACGCTTGTAAAGTAGCTGCAACTATTGCTAAAAAAACAAACAGTGAAATTATATTACTGCATATGTTAGATATCCCTACAGAAGCAATAGACCCTATTGAGTCTAATAATCTTCGGGGTGGTGCACAAGCAATCTTTATTATGAAAGCAATTCATAAAAAATTTGAAAAAATTAAAGCTTTACCATTTTTTGATGGGATTAAAGTTACTGAAGATGTAAAATTTCATAAAGCTTTTGAAGGTGTTATTGAAGAAAGTAAAAAACACAATGTTGACTTAGTTGTGATGGGTTCGCAAGGAGCAACAGGTTTAAAGGAAATGTTGGTAGGTTCTAATACCGAAAAAGTAGTTAGGCATTCTGATATACCGGTTTTAGTTATTAAGCAAGATGTTGATAATTTTGGTATTGATACTATAGTTTTTGCTTCTGATTTTAGCGATAAAAGTAAAAAATCATTTCAAAACGTATTGGATTTCGCAACTATATTTAATGCTAAATTACATTTGTTATTTATCAATACTGTTCACAATTTTGAGCCAACTAAAAAATCTAAAAGTAAGCTTAAAGATTTTATTTCAGATTTTGATATTAAGGACTATACTCTAAATATTTATAATGATACTACTATTGAAGAAGGGATTTTAAACTTCGGAAAAGAAATTGATACTGATATTATTGCTATAAATACACACGGTAGAAGTGGTTTGTCACAACTGTTTAGCGAAAGTATTAGTAAAGAATTGGCAAACCATGCTTTAAGACCTGTCATTACTTTTAAAATTTAACTTATTAAAAAAGGGCTCTTAAGTTTAAGAATCCTTTTTTTCAGTAGAAAAACTTATCTTTATAAAATAATTAAATTTTTATAACCATGAAAAAAATATTAGTTCCTGTTGATTTTTCTAAACAAGCAGAGCATGCATGTAAAGTAGCTGCAACTATTGCTAAAAAAACAAACAGTGAAATTATATTATTGCACATGTTAGATATTCCTTCAACGTCTATAGATCCTGCTGGCGGAGGTAACCTTCAAGGAGGTGCCCAAAGTATTTATTATTTAAAGGGAATTCATAAAGAATTTGAAAAATTTAAAGCCTTCCCGTTTTTTGAAGGACTTACTATTATTGAAACGGTACGTTTTCACAAAGCGTTTGATGGGGTTATTGAAGAGAGTAAAAAAAATGATGTTGATTTGATTGTAATGGGCTCACAAGGGGCAACAGGTTTAAAGGAAATGTTAGTAGGCTCAAATACCGAAAAAGTGGTTAGACATTCTCACATTCCGGTTTTAGTCATCAAACAAAATATTGAAAATTTTGAATTTAATGAGATGATCTTTGCTTCAGATTTTGGTATAGAAAGTAAGGCGAACTTCCAAAAAGTATTAGATTTCACAGCTGTTTTTAATGTAAAATTACATTTATTATTTATCAATACTATGCATAATTTTGAATCGACGAAAGTGTCTAAAGACAGACTTGAAAATTATGTTTCAAGTTTTGATATTAAAGATCATACCATAAATATTTACAATGATACAACTATTGAAGAAGGCATTTTAAATTTCGGCAAACAGATCAATGCTGATGTAATTGGTATTTACACCCACGGTAGGAGTGGTTTATCACAATTATTTAATGAAAGTATAAGTAAAGAATTAGCGAATCATGCACTAAGACCAGTGATTACTTTTAAGGTTTAAACAAAACTACTTAAAATTAAAAAAGCACTCTCAAATTTTGAAGAGTGCTTTTTTTGTTGTCACACGAGGACTCCTTTCGACTTAACTCAAGATAAACTTCTCATCTTTAATTGTTTTTACAAAACAAAAATGCTTCCTAAAAAAAGGAAGCATTTGTCCAACTTCGTTGTCCCACAAGGACTCGAACCTTGAATGTCGGTACCAAAAACCGGTGTGTTACCAATTACACCATGGGACAATGATTTTCTTAAGCTATTTTGCTAAGAGGGTGCAAATTTAAAGCAAAGTTTTAATTCTACAAGTTTTTTTGAGAAAATATTAGCAATTAACATCAGTTATTCTTTTGAGATAACATTAAATGATAAATGGTTTAAATTTAACAGATATTTAACCCAAATTATGCATTAGAACTTTGTAATGAGAGTTGAAAATACGATAAAATATGACTTTTTAGTATAGCATTCGCTGGTTAAAATTCAAAAAGTAGTGAAACGGTATATTTTGAAGTAGTTTCAAGCAGTAATAAATTTTCTAATGCATAATTTGGGCTTGATACTTCTAATTGAATAAACTACGTTAAAACCTGAAAATAAATCGATATTTATTTAGTAAATTCGCCCAGATATATAAAATTTATTGCATGACAAATTTTAATTATAAAAAGTGGAACGTTATTTTAGGATGGTTCGCTTTTGCAATCGCCTTAATAACCTATGCACTTACTATAGAGCCAACAGTTAGTTATTGGGATTGTGGCGAATATATTTCTACAGCTATAAAGCTAGAAGTTGGACACCCGCCGGGAGCGCCATTATTTCAAATGTTAGGTGCTTTCTTTGCTATGTTTACTAGCGATTTAACTCAAATAGCAAAGATGGTAAACTTTATGTCTGCATTAGCAAGTGCTTTTACCATTCTATTTTTGTTTTGGACTATCACAGCTTTAGCTAAAAAAATTATTGGGAAAACAGAAGAATTAACTTCAGGAAAATCAATAGCAATTTTAGGAAGCGGTTTAGTTGGCGCATTAACCTATACATTTTCTGACAGTTTTTGGTTTAGTGCCGTTGAAGCAGAAGTATACGCTATGTCGTCTTTTTTGATGGCATTACTATTTTGGTTGGGCTTACGTTGGGAAAGTGAAATGGATTCGCCAAGAGGTCATAAATGGTTATTACTAATTTCATTAGTTGTTGGCTTGTCATTTGGTGTTCATATTCTATCATTACTGGTTATTCCTTCTTTAGTGTTTATTTACTTTTATAAAAGGTATGATAACATTACTTCTAAAAAATTCATTGTTGCTAATATAGCAGCGGTATTTGTGTTGGCTTTTGTGTTTAAATTTTTATTCCCTTATACACTTTCGTTTTTTAGTGCTTCTGAGCTGTTTTTTGTCAATAATATTGGCATGCCTTTTAATTCAGGAAGTATTATTGCGGGACTCATTTTAATTACTGTATTTTACTTCGCCATTAAATATACACGTAAGAAAAATTTAGTAAATGTAAACTTGATTATTTTATGTTTGCTGTTTGTAATGATTGGCTTTTCATCATGGATCATGCTTCCTATACGAGCCAATGCAAATACGACTATCAATGAAAATAACCCGTCAAGTGCCAGAGAACTATTAGCTTATTATAATAGAGAACAATACGGTGATGCAAGTATTTTTTATGATTCTTATTATTCTGAAACCAGAGAACAAGACCGTAATGATCCTTACAGAGATGATAAACCTAAATATGAAAAAGATGAAAAATTAGGTAAATATGTCATTGTAAACCATTACAAAGATGCCTTGCCAAATTATACAGATAAACATAAAGGTTTTATACCAAGAATGGTAGACCCTTCTCCTAGTGTAGTAGCCAATTATAAAGCTATAGCTGGAATTCCACCAAGAAGTAAACGCAGACCCACTTTTGGTGAAAACTTAAAATTCATGTTTCAATACCAGTTTGGTTATATGTATGGCAGATATTTTATGTGGAATTTTACCGGACGACAAGATGATGTTCAAGGTAATTTAGATACACATGGTAATTGGTTAAGTGGCATCAATTTTATTGACGAATTGCACTTAGGATCACAAGATAATTTGCCTGATGAGATTAAAAATAATAAAGGTCGAAATACCTATTATTTTTTACCTCTGATTTTAGGAATTATAGGCTTACTATTTCACATAAAATTTGACAAAAAGAATTTTTATATACTATTACTGTTTTTTGCCTTTACAGGATTGGCCATTATTTTTTATACAAATCCAAAACCATTTGAACCCAGAGAGCGTGACTATGCAGTTGTTGGTTCATTTTATGTTTTTGCTATTTGGATTGGTTTAGGTGTATTGGCATTATTTGAACAGTTTAAAGATAAAATAAATCCTAAATCATTAGCAATAGGATTAACCACAGTTTGTTTACTTGCAGTGCCAACCTTGATGGCTTCAGAAAACTGGGATGACCATGACCGCTCAGGTAGATATACCACGCATAATAATGCAAAAGCATATTTAGATTCTTGTCAAGAAAATGCTATTATGTTTACCATTGGCGATAATGATACTTTTACACTTTGGTATATGCAGGAAGTTGAAAATTATAGAACTGATATTAAATTGATAAACACCAGTTTATTAGCTACCGATTGGTATATAGATCAACAAAAAAGGAAGACCTATGATGCAGAACCCATTCCTTCGCAATTAACGCATAAACAATATAGAACAGGATCTTTAGATGTTGTGTATCACATTCCAATGGAATTAAAAGGTACTCCTTTGATAGATTCTTCTTACAGAGATACTACCAGTGTGTTTTCATCTGAAGCTGATAAAAAACAGTCTGAAAACAGAATAGATATTAAAACTTTTATGAATTGGATTGGAAGTAGTGATACACGAACACAAATTGACCTGGATGAAGACGGAATTCCTGAAAAGTTCTATCCGACCAATAAATTGAGGATTTATGTTGACAAAGAAGCGGTGCTAAAAAATAAGATAGTTTCGTTAAAAGACTCTGCTAAGATTGTTCCTTATATTGATATTACGATAGACAGATTAGGCTTGACAAAAAATAGAATCATAATGCTTGATATACTGGCAAATAATAATTGGGAAAGACCACTGTATTTTACTGGCGGAGCTCATGCCGACGAAGAATATATCTGGTTGAAAGATTATATGCAGTTAGATGGTATAGCTTATAAGTTTGTACCTATTTACACACCAAGTAAAGACAAAGATGGCAGGTCTAAAAGTATACTTGAATTAGGTAGAATTGATACAGAAAACATGTATAATAATGTAAAAAAATGGAATTGGAAAAATTCAAACAATGATGATATTTACTTAGATGTTGAATCTCGTAAAAATGCGATTTCATTTAGAAATTATTTAGTGCGCTTAGCAGAAGAGTTTATTAAAGAAGGGCAAAACGATAAAGCAGAAGAAATGCTTGATCTATCTCTAGAAAAAATGCCGGTAAGAAGATATGGTCATTACGGAATGGTATTAGGCTATGCAGATAATTATTATAAAATAGGTAAAAAAGAAAAAGCTAGAAATGTATCAAACATATTGGTTGATATTTTTCAAGACCGTATAGATTTTTATGGTGGCTTAGACAATTATAGTGCATCTCAACATGCAGAAGATATAGAAGCTACATTTTTAATGTATAATAATGTGGTTGCCACTGCAGAAGAACACGATAAAGAGTTTTCTGATAAATTGAAAAAAGGATTTGTCGCTGCCTTAAAAATGTTAGAAGGTATTGAGGAGTAACAAATAACGTTCGTTGAGATAGGTTTAATCTCTTGAAGCCTCAAAAGAAAAAATGTCAATTTTGAGAATTGTTCCCTTGAGAGCCTGTGCTGAGCGAAGCCGAAGCAGGACTTTAGGGGTGTTTATGTCGAACTCACAGCTTTTATTTATCTACGATTAGATTTTAAGTATAGAAGAAAACAAAATAGATAGATGAAACCGTATTTTGTAAAAACGCCAAATTTAGTTCCAATTTTATATCAGCATCAAATTTGGAGTTTTTCATCTAAACAGAAAAACATCTATCTTACTTTTGATGATGGTCCTACTCCAAAAATTACCGATTGGGTCTTAGATACCTTACAGCATTATAATGCCAGTGCAACTTTTTTTTGTATTGGTAAAAATATTGAAGCACATCCAACTATTTTTAAGAGAATTATTGATAATGGTCACTCTATAGGTAATCATACTTATGATCATCTTAACGGATGGAAAACCTCTAATGAAGAATATCTAAGTTCTGTTTTAAAAACAGAGAGGCTCATTGAAAAAGATCAAATCACAAATCGTAAATCACAAATCGTAAATTGTAAATTATTCCGTCCTCCTTACGGAAAGATTAAATCTTCACAAACAAAATCGTTACAAAAATTAGGCTATAAAATTATTATGTGGTCTGTTTTAAGTGCAGATTTTGACATGACCATTGATGCTGAAAAATGTGTTGATAATGTAATTAAAAATACAAAAAACGGCAGTGTTATTGTTTTTCATGATAGTGAAAAAGCATTTGAAAAGTTGAAAGTAGTATTACCTAAAGTTTTAGCACATTTTAGTAAAAAAGGATATAGCTTTAAGAGGATAAGGTAAGTATAAGTTGTCATTCCTGCAAAAGCAGGAATCTCATGAATTAAAGCAGAATTATTATTGAGTAGATTCCTGCTTTTGCAGGAATGACAGAATAGTTTAATCGAAAAGAATTCCCCTAGGCTCTGCCTCGGGGTTTCCGATTTACCTCTCCTTGGGAGAGGTCGGAACTGCTTTTCGCAGTTCCGGGTGAGGTAAAATACAAAATTTCGATTTTTGGTCCTAAGACCAAAGCTTGTGCTCAGCTTGACTGGATATGATCCCGATAGCTATCGGGAGGCGAAATATCCCTATGGCTCTGTCTCGGGGATAGTCGATTTCAAGAAATTTTTTATTAGAGATTCTTCCCCGAGTACTCGGGGTTCCTCCTTCTGAATGACAGCACAATGTCATTCTGAGTGAAGTATAACGAAGCGAAGAATCTCAATACATTGAGAGAAATAGGCACTTTCAGAAGTAGTCTAGTTTTTAAAAAATTCAATTAATTAATCCTGATAATTTATAATGATTGTTAGAATTTTTTGTTTTTAGAGTTGTTTTTGTACATTAGTAAATGTTTTTACACAAGCATCCATATCATCCCTTTATTCCTAAAAATGCTACCAAGTTAATTGTTGGCACCTTACCTCCTCCCCGATTTTCACAAGATAAGCTATTAGAAGGTGATGTTGATTTTTGTTATGGTAGTCGTAACGGATTATTATGGCCTGTTTTAGATAAAATTTTTGATTTAGACTTACTATTTGAAACCTCAGAAGAAACAATTACACAACGTAAAGATTTTTTAATAAATAACAATATTGGTATTTGTGATATTGTTGATAGCTGTAAACGAGAAAAAATTGATGCTTCAGATTTAGGAATGAAAGATGTTAAACTTCGTGATCTAGTCAATTATCTAAAACAATATCCTAAAATAGACACTTTACTTTTTATGGGAGGAAATTCCAAAAACGGACCAGAATATTTTTTTAGAAGACATCTAAAAGAATATAAATTAAGATTAGAACTTATCATAAATAAAGTACCTAGAATACATCAATTCAATTTAGAAGATAAAATTATAAAAACCGTTTCATTAACTGCACCATCAGGATCAGCTAATAGAGCTATAGGAAGCATGTATGTATATAAAATCTTAAAACAACAAAACCCTAATTTCAATACTTTTAATTTTAGAGTTTTACAGTATACAGAACATTTTACCTAAGGCACTGTTAAGAAATAAATAGTGCAGAATTAGCGAAGTAATTTTATTCTTTTTCAAGGCAATCCCGAAGCTTCGGGATCAAGCATAGCATCTCTATAGTTCAAAATTTTAACGCAGTAAAAGGGCAAAAGAACAAGCTAATTCTGCACTATTTATTTCTTAACAGTGCCTAAGATTACAGTAATTTTATACCTTTTTCTCTATATTGATCTAGAATTTTAGAATTTGGATCAAGTTCAGTTACTAGTGTATCTAGCGCGTTAATATCGCAAATTTTATACCTGTTAATGGTATTCAATTTTTCAGAAATTGTTAGAGAAACCAATCGTTTAGAGGCATTAATCATTGCTTTTTTCAATTGAGCAATTTCCCAATCTATTGCCGTAACACCATCAACTAAGTCAAGATAACCTGTTCCTAAAAAACAAATATCAGCTTTAATTTCAGATAAAATATTAATGGTACTTCCTCCTGTTGCTAATTGAGATCTTCTAGATAGTTTTCCCCCAATAAAAATTACCTTATCATTTTCTGATACATTATTGAGTAATTCTATTGCCATAGGAAGACTTGAAGTAAAAATGGTAAGGTCTAAATTATGTGGAAGTAGTTTAGCTAATTCTAAATTAGTTGAACCTCCGCTAATAAGAACAACATCTCCTTTGTTTAACAAAGAAATTCCTTTTTGGGCAATGATAGATTTACTACCCAATTCATAAATTTCCATATTTCGGTCTGAATAGATATTAAAACCATTTGAAACGGCACCGCCATGTACCTTTTTTAATTTTTTTAAATCGTCTAACTCTTTAACATCCCGGCGTACAGTATCCATAGAAACTTTTAATATACCTGCCAAATCGGTCAGTAAAATTCTGTTATGAATGTGTACTTCATTAAGAATAACTTGATGTCGTTGTTTTTTTTCCAATAATAAGAAATTTTTAAACTAATTTGTAATATTATAAAAATTGATATAAAAATGCAATTTAAATATGGCTTTATTATGTTGTTTGTAATAGATAATATATATCTGTCGAAATGACATTGTACTTTATAAATAGTAATAATATTGAATTACCCATTATATTTGACATAGAGCCTAAACACTTTTAATGCAATAAATTTATGCAAATTTAATTAATTTATGCTGTATTTTCAATAAAACAAAATATTTGCAATATATTTTTGCAATAAAATACAGCAAATTGAAATGTGTTTTGTATATTCGTTCCATACAAATATAAATTCTAACTCAAATGAAAAAAAATTATTATCTATTTTCAACGCTCCTGATGGTGTTTTTTGTTCAAAGTTTATTTGCACAATCAATAACTATTTCGGGTACAGTCACTGAAAAAGGAAGTGGAAACCCGCTGCCAGGTGTTAGCGTGGTTATTCAAGGAACTACAAGTGGAAGTGTTACCGATTTTGACGGAAATTATTCTTTCAATGCAGACAATTTTAAAGACAAAAACCTTGTTTTTAGTTATCTCGGGTTCAAAACGACTTCTGTAAAATTAACTGACGAAAGTCAGGTTATAGATATTGAATTACAAGAAGACTTGTTAAGTCTAGATGAAATTATCGTTACAGGAAATAGTATTGGAGTAAATAAAAGAACTCTAGGTAATGCCATTTCTACTTTAAAAGCTAGTGATTTGGTAAACAATGCTGCTATTGCAGTTGACCAAGCCATATCAGGAAAAGTTGCTGGTGCATTGGTACAACAAAATTCCGGAGACCCGGCAGGAGGAATAAGTATAAGGCTTAGAGGGGCAAGTACAGTTTTAGGGAATTCTGATCCACTATATATTGTAGATGGCATAATTATCAGTAATTCCAGTGCAAGCCCTTTAGATTTAGGTGGTAATTCTCAAAATAGATTGGCTGACCTTAATCCAAACGATGTGGAAAGAATTGAAATTCTAAAAGGAGCAGCGGCAGCAGCTATTTACGGTTCTAGAGCCAGTAATGGTGTCGTGCAGGTTTTTACAAAAAGAGGTAAAAAGGGAGCTCCAAAATTTAGTTTTTCTACAAGCGTGAGAACTAATGAACTCAGAAAGGAAATAGATTATAATACAGCACCCTTACAATGGGTAAATATTTTTGATAGGAATGACCTTGCAACCGTTCCTGTAACACGTTATAATTTTCAAGATGAATTTTTTGCTGCCGGTTTTGGAGTAGAAAATTACCTTTCAGTAAGCGGAGCTAATGAAAAAACCTCCTACTTTATATCTGCGTCACAGTTAGACAATGAAGGAATAATAAAGAATACTGATTTCAGAAGAATTGGTTTTAAAGTAAATATTGATCAAAAAGCATTTGATTGGCTTACTGTAAGTGCAGGTTTAAACTATGTAAGGAGTCAAAGTAGTGATATGCCAAATGGAGGTATCAATGCTGCTTATGGGGCAATTACAGGATTTGTATTTAGTGACAATTCTGTTAATCCGGCACCAAACGAATCAGGAGTATATCCGGTTACATCTTTATTAGTACCTAGAACAAACCCGGCAGAAGCTGTAAATCGTTTTGATTTTAGGCAGAAAGTAAATCGTTTTATAACAAGTGTAAGTTTAGATGCAAAAATTACAGAACATTTATCTGCAAAATATACATTGGGCTTAGATTATTATAATCAATCAGGTACAGCGTTTATTCCTACCAATAATACATCTCCCAACGCTGATGGATTTGCCCGTAGGTCAGATATTAATAATTTTCAATATAATAGCGATTTGAATCTTTCTTATCAAATAGATTTGAACGAAGATATTTCATCGACTACAATATTGGGTGGTTCATGGCAATATGAAGAGTTTGATAGAATTGGTATAAATGCCATAGGTTTACCTCCAATTGTTGGAACAGCCACAAGTGGAAGTATTGTTGAACAAGGAGAAAGTAGATCTCAAATTTCTTATTGGGGAGGTTTTTTACAACAATCGTTTAGCTACAAAGATAAATTATATCTTAATGGAGCTATAAGAATGGACGGTGCTTCAACTTTTGGTGAAAGTGAAAGAGATCAGTTGTATGCAAAAGCAAGTCTTTCATATATACTATCTGAAGAAGATTTTTGGGAAGATACCTTTGGTGAAACGTTTAATACTTTCAAACTAAGAGCTTCCTGGGGACAAGCAGGTAATTTAACAGCCTTATCAGCTTTTCAGAGGTTTACATTATTAAACCCTTCAGCAATTAACGGGTCAGTAAGTTTAATACCGAGTACAACGCAAGGGGATCTTAATATTGCACCTGAACGTCAAGAAGAAATAGAAATTGGTTTTGATGCCGGATTTTTTAATAATAGATTGGGTATAGAGTTTACCTATTATAAACAAAAAGTAACAGACCTATTATTGACAAGAGAATTAGCTCCATCTACCGGTTTTGGCTCTAGACTTGAAAATGTAGGTAATCTAGAAAACAAAGGAATAGAATTATTACTACGTGCAATTCCTGTAAAAACTGAAGATTTTTCTTGGGATATTACTGTTACTTATTCTAAAAACGAAAATGTTGTAACTAAAGTTGCCGGAGGAGGTCAATTTGCATTGGCTGGTAGTTTTGCTACCAACTATGTAATTGAAGGGGAACCTTTAGGAGTCTTTTTTCGACAATTTTATGCTAGAGAAGCAGATGGAAGTATTTCATTAGACGCTGACGGCTATCCATTTAGAGGAACTACTGCAGAAGGAGCTTCATCTAAAGTGCTTGGTGACCCAAATCCGGATTGGTTTGGTTCTTTAATCAATGAGTTTAGTTATAAAAATTTTAGCCTCAGGGTACAATTAGATGCCGTACAAGGATTTGATATTTTCAACTGGAATAGAAGGTTATTAGATAATGTTATTTTTGGCGGAGGCTCTAATGTAGGAGAAGAATTACTAGGCAATAGACCTAAAGGGTTTGGTCGTGCTCAGGCAGGAATTTTTGAAGAATTCGTTGAAGATGGATCTTTTGTAAAATTAAGAGAACTCGCTTTGAGCTATAATTTAAAATCGCCATTTAAATCAATCGATGCTATAAAATTTAGTTTTATTGGTAGAAATTTAATTTCATGGGATGATTACAGTGGTTGGGATCCTGAAATAAATACAGCAGGTCAGAGTAATGGAGTGAGAGGTTTTGACTTTGCAGGAGTTCCAATACCAAGAACGTATCAATTAGGTATAAATGTTAGTTTCTAATCTAAAAAAAATAAAAATGAAAAATATCTTTAAATATAGATTCGCATTTTTGCTTACCACAATATTGGTGTTAGCTTCGTGTGAAACAAATTTCGACAACCCCAATGCAGCTAACGACAATCAAGTATTTTCTTCTAGAGAAGGTATATTAGCTGCAACCGTAGGTATGCAACAAATATATGCTACCTCAGGAGTGAGGTGGATCATAGAAACACCCGCTATTACTACTCGAGAAGGTGGTATTACAACTACTTTTCAGAATATGATAGAATTAGAAGATGGAGGTAGTGATCTACCCAATTTTAATTCCAATGTTCAAGGCTTGTGGGCAACCATGTTAAGAGTAATGAAAATAGCTGAAGATATTGAAAGTAGCGCCCCAGCTCTAAGCTTAGAGGCAGGTACACAAAGTGGTCTTTTAGCTTACGCTAAGCTTTTTAAAGCAATGACAATTGGTAGTCTAGCGCAAAATTATGAGCAAGTAATAGTTCAAACAAGTAACAATAATGATGCAGCTTTCATCTCTAGAATGGAAGGATTTCAAACCGCAATCGCTTTACTGAACGAAGCTAAATCGATCATTACAGCCACTGCAATATCTGATGAATTTACGAATGAAGTAACGCTGGATAATATAGATGTTACAAACACTATAGATGCAATGTTGGCTAGATATAATCTATTCGCCGGAAACTATGATGCTGCTATTACAGCTGCCAATAGTGTAGATTTATCATCTACATCTGTTTTTGCTTACGACTCACAAAATTTAAATCCTATTTGGGCTAGAGTATTTCAAAATGCTGCTCCAAATTTTAAACCAAGAGATAATTTCGGGTTACCTGCTGCATTTTCTTTTGATGCCTCTGATGGTAGATTATCTTTTTATTTGGTTTCTTTAGGTGATACTAATCAAAATGGATTACCCATTGAGGATTTAGCAGGCTTTTTTGATGTAGATACAGGGTCTTTACCTATTTATATACCGGATGAGATGAAATTGATTATAGCTGAAGCAAACCTTAGAAAAGGTTCACCGGATATGGCAGCAGCAGCTACAGCAATAAATGATGTATTGACTGATACAAATGATGTTTTTGGTATAAATGCCAATGTAGCTTCTTATTCCGGAGCAAATACAGTAGATGCTTTATTAAATGAAGTTTATCGTAACCGTAGAGCTGAATTGTTTTTAACGGGAATGAGTTTGGAAGACAGCAGGCGTTTTGATCGACCACAACCAAGTGGAACCAGTATGATTTATACTGAAGAACGTAATAGAAATTTCTATCCATATCCTATTACCGAAAGAAATAGTAATCCAAACACACCATCAGATCCATCTATATAACAAACTTATTAATAGTAGCATTTAAATTAGTTTATTTTTGAGAGAATTTAGGGCAATAATTATATTGCTCTAAATTCAATTCTCAACGCATCACAATATAATTTCTTAATAAATTTTTGTGAAACACCCATAACTAAATCTTGATACACAAGGGAATGACTATATGGATGTTCCATGTGACTCCCGATAGCTATCGGGATAAAAAACAATGAATATAGACACATGAAAGTAAAGACAGGTCTCGATATATTAATTCAAGATAAAGCACTTCAAAGTAAATTTAAAGGAAATGTGGCATTATTATGTCATAATGCGTCTATTGATTCAAATTTTAACCATGCAGTTTTAAAATTTAAAGAAATATTTGGTAAACGTTTTGTGAAAATATTTGGACCTCAGCATGGTTTTTCAACTGATGTTCAAGATAATATGGTTGAAACTGATCATTATACGCATCCTTATTTTAACATTCCTGTATATTCGCTTTATTCAGAAACACGTATTCCTACTGATGAAATGTTAGAAAACATTGATCATTTTTTTGTTGATCTACAAGATGTGGGATGTAGAATATACACATACATCTATACACTAACACTTTTATTGGAAAAATGTATTGGTAAAGACATTCAAGTTGTCATACTTGATCGTCCTAATCCAATTAACGGAATTGATATTGAAGGAAACATATTAGAGTCTGAATTCAAATCATTTGTTGGTCTCCATCCTATTCCTGTACGACATGGAATGACCATTGGAGAAGTTGCATTAATGCATCAAAATCTGTGGGCTAAAGAAAAAATAAATCTCGAAATAATAAAAATGCATCATTGGAAACGTGAAATGTTTTTTGAAGATACCAAATTACCTTGGATATTGCCTTCCCCGAATCTTGCAAGAGCAGAAAGTGCTTATACTTTTCCAGCAACAGTTTTGTTTGAAGGCACACAATTAAGTGAAGGGCGTGGTACTTCACAACCATTAGAAATTGTAGGACATCCAAAAATAAAGCCTTTTTTATTTTACGAAACTCATTTGTCTAATAGTATAAAAAAATCGAAGTTAAAAGGTTTTGTGCTTCGTCCTATAACGTTTCTTCCAACTTTTCAAAAACATACTAATACAATTTGTGGCGGTTTTCAAATTCACATTACTAATAAAAAAATCTTTAAACCCTGGCGTGTTGGTCAATTTTTGTTACGGGAACTATATCATTATTTAGGAAATGATTTTAAATGGAAAGAACCTCCTTATGAATATAATTATACTCATAAGCCTATTGATATTATCAATGGTACCGATAAATTAAGGCATTGGGTTGAAAATAATGAATCTATAGACAAACTTGATTCTTTTGAAAAATTAGACGATTATAAAGAACAGTTAAATGAAGTTAAAATGTATTAAAATAAATGGATGCATCAAAACTAACCACAGAACAGTCTTCTAAATATAATGATTTAGAAAAAATGGATACATTAAAACTCCTTACTAATATTAACAGGGAAGATAAATTTATTTCTATTGCAGTAGAAAAAGCAATTCCTAATATTCATAAACTAGTTGATGTTATCGTTTCAAAAATGAAGAATGGAGGAAGGTTATTTTATATCGGTGCCGGTACGAGTGGCAGATTGGGAGTTTTAGACGCCTCTGAATGCCCACCTACTTTTGGGGTTTCTGATGATTGGGTTATAGGCTTGATTGCAGGTGGTGATGGCGCACTTCGAAAAGCTGTTGAAAATGCCGAAGATGATACCAATCTAGCTTGGATTGAATTACAAAAATTCGATATTACTAAAAGGGATGTTCTTATAGGGATTGCTGCTTCCGGAACAACTCCTTATGTTATCGGAGGTATTCAAAAAGCCAAACAACAGAATATCATTACCGGATGCATTACTTGCAATAAAAATTCACCACTATCATTAGAAGTTGACTACCCTATTGAATTAATTGTAGGACCGGAATTTCTTACCGGAAGTACAAGAATGAAAGCTGGAACTGCTCAAAAATTAGTGTTGAATATGATTTCGACTACTATCATGATAAAACTGGGCAGAGTTTTGGGTAACAAAATGGTTGACATGCAGTTATCTAATAAAAAACTGACAAATAGAGGCATCAAAATGATAATGGATGAACTTGAAATTGAAGAAGAATTAGCCAATAAATTACTATTAAAACATAAAAGTGTAAGAGAGATATTTAATAAGTATAAAAACAATGGGCAGTAAGGTGATAGGAAAAAATATCGACTATAAAGAAGCCGGTAAATTTGAAGAGACCAGATTTGAAAAAATTCACAATGTAATTTTTGATAATTCTAATGTAGCTTCTAGTATAGTAGCTAATGAAATTGCCGAACTTATTCGAAAAACAGCACTTGAAAATAAAAATTGTGTGTTGGGATTAGCTACTGGTTCTTCTCCTATAAAAGTATATGAAGAATTGGTTAGAATGCATAATGAAGAAGGCTTGAGTTTTACTAATGTAATTACTTTTAATTTGGACGAATATTATCCTATGGATAAACAAAACATCCAAAGTTATCATTATTTTATGCATGAACATCTTTTTAATCATATTGATATAATCCCTGAAAATATTCATATTCCTGATGGAACTATTCATAGTGATGATATACATCAATATTGTATTGATTATGAACTGAAAATTAAACAAGCCGGTGGTTTAGACCTTCAATTACTCGGTATTGGCAGAACGGGTCATGTGGGTTTTAATGAACCCGGTTCTCATTTAAATTCCGGTACGAGAAATATTACATTAGATCATATTACAAGGGTTGATGCAGCTCCGGCCTTTTTAGGAATTGATAACGTACCTAGAAAAGCAATAACCATGGGTATTGGTACTATCAGAAAAGCCAACAGAATTATATTATTGGCTTGGGGTATTAATAAAGCTGAGATTATTAAAGAGACCATTGAAGGTGAAATATCTTCTGATGTGCCTGCTACTTATTTACAAAATCACAATAACACCTCTTTTATATTAGATAATGAAGCTGCTGGTGAGTTAACTAGGGTAAAAACACCTTGGCTGGTGTCTTCTTGTACTTGGTCTGAAAACTTAAAAAGAAAAGCGGTTGTTTGGTTAAGCGAACTCCTACATAAATCTATACTAAAACTTACAGATAAAGATTATAACAATAATGGGATGTCTAGCTTACTCATTGAAGAAAGTACAGCTTATGATCTAAATATTAAGATATTCAATAATTTGCAACATACTATTACTGGATGGCCCGGCGGTAAACCAAATGCTGATGATACTAATAGACCTGAACGTGCAAATCCTGCAAATAAACGTGTTCTAATTTTCAGTCCTCACCCTGATGATGATGTAATATCTATGGGCAGTACCTTTGACAGATTGATTGAACAAGGGCATGAGGTGCATGTAGCTTATCAAACCTCAGGAAATATAGCTGTTCCTGATGAAGATGCTTTAAAATTTGCTGAAGTCAGTAACAAATTAAATGAGTCAGATGAAATCAAAAATACTATCAATTATCTCAAGAAAAAGAAAGAAAACAGCATTGATACTATAGAAATAAGAAAACTCAAAGGTTTAATTAGAAGAAGTGAATCTTTAGCTGCTACACGATATTTAGGTTTGCCTGATGAAAATGTACATTTTTTAGATTTGCCATTTTATGAAACCGGAGCCATAAAAAAGAACAGATTATCTGATAATGATATAGAAATGATGTGTTCTTTAATAACAAAAATTAAACCACACCAAATATATGCTGCCGGTGATTTGGCTGACCCTCATGGAACGCATAAAGTTTGTTTAAATGCCCTTTTGGGTGCTTTAGAAAAATTAAGATCTAAACCATTTATGAACGACTGTTGGGTTTGGTTATATAGAGGTGCCTGGCTCGAATGGGAAACCTATGAAATTGATATGGCAGTCCCAATGAGTCCTGATCAGGTTCTGAAGAAAAGACATGCCATATTCTATCATCAATCTCAAAAGGATGGAGTGATGTTTCAAGGGGATGACTCCAGGGAGTTCTGGGTAAGAGTTGAAGATAGAAATAGATTAACAGCTAAAAAATATCATAATTTAGGTTTGGCTGATTATGCCGCTATTGAAGCTTTTAAACGTTATTATTTTTAGCCTGATTGTTTATGTATATGTCAAAAAAATTATTTTGTAAATAGCTAAATGTTAATGCTTTGTAAAAATGTCATTTCGAGCGCAGTCGAGAACTTATTTTACTAAAAGTGAAAAGAAAGGTCTCGCCTTTAGTTTATCTTGAGCGAAGCCGAAAGGCTCGACCCGACATGTAATAAGTCTAGCTAATTCTTGTCATGTACTACTACCTAAATGTCACTACATTTCCAATGCCTTCTTAGCATCGTTATTCATTAAAATTTCCACTGGGTTTTCTAAGGCTTCTTTAATCGCAACTAAGAATCCAACTGATTCTTTTCCGTCTATAATTCTATGATCATACGACACAGCTACGAACATAATAGGTCTGATCTCTACTTTACCATTAATTGCTACAGGTCGTTCTACAATATTATGCATTCCTAAAATAGCACTTTGCGGAGGGTTAATAATTGGTGTCGATAACATTGATCCAAACACACCGCCATTAGTAATGGTAAATGTACCTCCTGTCATTTCATCTATGGTAATTTCGCCATCTCTTGCACGAATTGCCAACCGTTTTACTTCGCTTTCAATGCCTTTAAAAGTTAAATTTTCAGCATTTCTGATAACTGGCACCATTAATCCTTTTGGTCCGGAAACCGCTATTGAAATATCTTGAAAATCATACGACACTTTAAAATCGCCATCGATCATAGAATTTACATCAGGGAATAATTGTAAGGCTCTCACCACAGCTTTGGTAAAAAAACTCATAAAACCTAAACTTACACCATGTTTTGTTTTAAAATCTTCTTTGTATTGTTTGCGCAGATCAAATATAGGTTTCATATCAACTTCGTTAAACGTAGTTAACATTGCAGTTTCATTCTTTACAGCAACCAGGCGTTCAGCTACTTTACGACGTAACATTGATAGTTTTTTACGTTCTCCTCCCCTAGTAGTATCAACAGCCGGTGTACCCATACTCGGCACAGCTTTTATGGCATCATCTTTAGTAATTCTACCATCTTTACCTGTACCTTTTATGGTATCCGTTGAAATATTTTTTTCAGCCAATATTTTTTTAGCTGCCGGTGAGGCTGTTCCTGTAGCATAAGTAGTTTCGGGTTTTGAGTTTGAGGTTTCGGGTTTTGACGGATTCTTAGATTCGTTAGAGCTATCAGAACCAGTACTACTGACTGCCGACTGACTACTCCCTTCTGGTTTAGCTACGCTCGTATCAATCAAACACACCACTGCACCTACAGCTACCGCATCGCCTTCTTCTGCTTTAAGCGTAATAATTCCACTTTCTTCAGCCGGTAATTCTAAGGTTGCTTTATCAGAATCTACTTCGGCAATTGCCTGATCTTTTTCAACATAATCACCATCTTCAACTAACCATGTTGCGATTTCTACTTCTGTAATAGATTCTCCCGGAGAGGGAACTTTCATTTCTAAAATCATAATCTTTATTTTCTCTCGCAAAGGCGCAAAGGCGCTAAGTTGCAAAGGTTGTTTTATTATCTATTTTTAAATTTATACACAATAATCGTAAATCTACAATTCGAATACTTTATCAATTACTCTTTGATGTCTTCTTTTAAACCTAGTACTAGAACCCGCTGCAGGAACCGAATAAAATGGTCTAGAAGCAACTTTCAATTTTACCAAATCAAAACGCAGTAATAAATAGCTCCAAGCGCCCATATTTTGGGGTTCTTCTTGTGCCCAAACATAATTTTTTACATTTTTATATCTGTCAATTACCCTTTGTAATTTTTCTTTATGTAATGGGAATAATTGTTCTATCCTAACTAATGCCACGTCTTCTCTTTCTAATTTTTCTCGTTCGGCTAATAAATCATAATAGAATTTACCAGTACAAAATACTAATTTTTTAACCTTAGTAGGACTAATTGTATCGTCTATTACTTCTTGAAATTCTCCATTAGAAAACTCATTTAAACTTGATACTACTTTTGGATGACGTAGTAAACTTTTAGGTGTAAATACAATTAAAGGTTTTCTAAAATCACGTTTTAATTGTCGGCGTAACAAATGAAAAAAATTAGCCGGGGTAGTACAATCGGCAACGGTCATATTATCATTTGCACATAATTGTAAATAACGTTCCATTCTAGCTGAAGAGTGCTCAGAACCTTGACCTTCATATCCATGTGGTAACAATACAACTATTCCGTTTTGTAATTTCCATTTGTCCTCAGCAGCAGACATATATTGATCGAAAATAATTTGAGCTCCGTTACTAAAATCACCAAATTGTGCTTCCCAAATGGTCAATGTATTAGGATTCGCCATCGCATAACCATAATCAAAACCAAGTACGCCATATTCTGACAGCAATGAATTATAAATATTCATTTGTCCCTTATTATCAGGGTTTGTATTCAGTAAATTGATACGTTCTTCAGAGATTTCATCTCGTAATATGGCATGACGATGACTAAAGGTACCACGTTCAACATCTTGACCGGAAATTCGAATATTGTATCCTTCTTCTAATAATGAACCATAAGCTAATGTTTCCGCCAAGCCCCAATCAATAGTATCGGTTTCTATCATTTTGGCTCTACCAGACAGAATACGTTCTGCTTTTCGTAAAAATTTTACGCCTTCAGGCACAGTTGATACTACTTTTGCAATGTTTTTTAGATGCTGTTCTGCATATGTTGTATTAACGGGTAACAACATATCTTTTACATCTTTACGTGAAAACCCTTTCCATGTACTTTCCATAAAGGGCTTCAGACTTGAAGTAGTATCCCTTTTAGACATCTCATATTGATTTTCTAGCATGATCTTAAAATCAGCTATGATCTTCTTTTTATAAGCTTCATCTATGACACCTTCATCTATTAAACGTTGTGCATAAATATCTCTGGGATTATCGTGTTTAGCTATCGCTTTATACAGGTTTGGTTGTGTAAAACGAGGTTCATCACCTTCATTATGACCATATTTTCTATACCCTAATAAATCGATAAATACATCGCGTTTGAATTTCATTCTAAAGTCAAGCGCCATCTCTACAGCATGTACTACTGCTTCGGCATCATCAGCATTTACATGAAGTACCGGAGATAATGTTACTTTTCCAATATCTGTACAATAGGTGCTTGACCTTGCATCTAAATAATTGGTTGTAAATCCAATTTGATTATTAACCACAATATGAATGGTGCCTCCTGTTGAATATCCTTTAAGTTTACTCATTTGAATTACTTCATATACTACGCCTTGTCCTGCAATTGCTGCATCTCCATGAACAAGAATAGGTAGTATTTTTGAGGAATCTCCTTTGTATTTTCTATCAATTTTAGCTCGTGTGATTCCTTCTGCAACAGCATCAACTGCTTCTAAATGTGAAGGATTTGGCACTAAATTCATTTTTATATCCTTACCATTCTGATAGGTTTTATTTAAGCTCAAGCCTAAATGATATTTTACATCACCATCTATATCATCATCATCAAAATCTTTCCCTTCAAATTCACTAAAAAGCTCTCTTACCGGTTTTCTAAATATATTTATTAAGGTATTCAAACGCCCTCTATGCGCCATCCCGATAACACATTCTTCTAATTGATATTTATCAACAGCATTAAAAAGAGTCATACTAATTGCGGGAATCAATGTTTCTCCGCCTTCTAAAGAAAAACGCTTCTGTCCTACATATTTGGTTTGTAAGAATTGCTCAAAAGTTACAGCTTGGTTTAATTTTGAGAAAAGATGCTTTTTATCCTCAATAGAATAGTTAGGGTGATTATTATTTTTATGCAATTTTTCTTGCCACCATTTTATTTCTTCCGGCTGACGAATATACATATATTCAATACCAATAGAATCACAATACACTTCTTCTAAATGCGCTACAATTTCTTTTAATGTTGTACTACCTATTCCCAACACTTCACCTGCATCAAAAACCGTATCTAGATCTTCTTTTGAAAGCCCAAAATTTTCTATAGCCAACGTTGGAGTGTACTTTCTACGTTCTCTTACAGGATTGGTTTTTGTAAATAGATGTCCTCTGGAACGGTATCCATTCATTAGTTCAATAACCTGAAACTCTTTATGTACATGCCCTGGAATTTCAGATGTAGATTGTTCTTCTCCATCTAAAGAATAATCTGTATTAGCTAAATCATAACCTTGAAAAAAACTTCTCCAGCTTGGCTCTACCGCATCAGGATCTACTAAGTATTTATGATATAAATCTTCTATAAAACCAGTATGTGCTGCATTTAAAAAGGAAAATCTATCCATTTATTTACCTATTTGTAACTTTAAAAAACATGAAAAACAAAAGTACAATTTTTATCATTATAGTATCATTAAATTTAGATTGTTATTGATAAATTTTATTTAGATAAAAAAAATTAATTTAGTACTTGTAGAGTATCAAAAAACATTTATATTTGCACTCCGAAAAGGAAAATAAATTCCTCCTTAGCTCATCCCGATAGCTATCGGGAGGTTAGAGCAAAGAAGAAAAGTTCTTTAAATTATGCAATCATGTGTGTATATAATTTATTCTAAGCAATTAGATAAGTATTATATAGGAGAAACTTCAGATCTTAAGAATAGACTTGAAGAACATAGAATTAGTTTTTATGAAAATTCTTACACATCTAATGCGAATGATTGGATTGTATTTTTTAAAATAGTTTGTGAAACAAAAACTCAAGCTATTAAAATTGAAAAGCATATTAAGAGTATGAAAAGTAAAACTTACATACATAATCTTAAGAATTATCCAGAAATTGCAAATAAGTTAAAGGAAAAATATTTAAAATAAATTCCTCCTTAGCTCAGTTGGTTAGAGCATCTGACTGTTAATCAGAGGGTCCTTGGTTCGAGCCCAAGAGGAGGAGCTTGAAAACAAAAAACCATCCATAATTTATAGTGGATGGTTTTTTCATTACTGATTGTTTTGTAGTTTTTGTTATTCTTCTTTAACTGGTTCTTCAGGTTCAGGTTGAACAACTTTAAACTGAGTTCGTCTATTTAACTGATGTTCATCATTACTACATCGTTTACCATCGGCACAATCATTTACTAATTGTGTTTCACCAAAGCCTTGACTGGTAATTCTACTGGCATCTATACCTTTAGAAATGATATAATCTACAGTAGATTTAGCTCTTCTATCAGATAGTCCCATATTATATGAAGCCGGACCTCTAGAATCAGTATGCGATGTTCCTAAAATTTTCATCTCTGGATACGTTTTCATCACATCTATCACTTTATCTAATTGCTGAGCTGCATCCTCTCTAATATCCCATTTATCAAAATCAAAGTATATTTTATCTATATTAACCAATACTTCATCACCTACTGCTTTAAATTCTGTAGCTAAATCAATATTTTTCTCTAAAGCAGGAGCATCAATGTCATTTACCGTTTTTACTTCTTGTTTTTCAATTAAATATCCCGGGTTAGTACCTACTAATGTATAAACACTATTACAAGGCACATCAAAACTATAAGTTGCTTCATCTTCATGAGCAGCAGTTATTTGTAATTGATTTCCTTCACTATCTAATATTGAAACCATAGCGCCAGGTAATAATTCTTGTGTGTCTTTATCTCTAACTATACCTTTTATAGTTTGTAAACAATCAATGAATACTGCTTCATCTTGATTAAAAGAATAGATATCATCATCTCCTTTTCCTTCTTTTCTATTTGAAGAAAAATACCCTTTACGCTGAGTATCATCTAAAATATAAGCAAAGTCGTCTTTTGCAGTATTAACAGGCTGATCTAAGTTTATTGGAATAGAAACCGAATTATCAAAAACCTTACTGGCATAAACATCTAACCTACCATAACCTTCATGTCCATTTGATGAAAAGTATAAAATATTATCATCACTAATAAACGGAAACATTTCTCTTTCTTTAGTATTAATTCTATCGCCCATATTTTTAGGCTCACCAAAGGTTCCATCTTTATGGATATCAACTACATAAATATCTGTTTTACCAATAGATTCAGGTCTGTCAGAAATAAAATACAGTTTTGTTTCATCTTTATTTAAAGTGGGTAATCCTGACTGGTATTCATCACTATTAAACGGTAATTTTTGAACATTAACCCATTCACCAATTCCATTAACAGAAGCCTTGTATAATTGAATATTATCAAACCCTTCTTTACTTTTTATAGATTTATCTTTATTATTATAGTTATTTGCACTAAAATATACTGTTTTAAAGTCTTTAGTAAAAGTAACCATAGCCTCATGCGCTTTTCTATTAACATCACCTTCTAAATTTTTTTTGTTTATAATTTGACCCGTACTATCTATATCGCCAACAAATAAATCTAAAAAAGGTTGGTCATTTTCATTCCAAACCTGTCTAATAATTCTTATTTTCTCATTCGGTGAAGCGAAAACAATTCTATTATTATTTAAAAAGGCGACTCCAAAGTCAGCCTGTTTCGTATTAACATTGAGGTTTCTAATACTATGTTTTCCTGGTGTTGTTTGGGCACTAATTAACACTGAAATCAATAGTAAGCATACAATAATAATCTTTTTCATTTTTTTAATTTTAATTTTAATAAAAATATTTTATGACAGATATTATGTGTTAAACCACTAATATATCGGTAAAACATTTACTATAATTATAAATTTTATATATTATAAATCTCTGATTCTTTAGAAGTTATCTTCTAAAAAGGGGGAGTGAGATTTAAGAATTGAACGCAAATTTACAAATAAATGTTAAAAGTTAATTTATTTTAAGATTAAAACACCTTCTATTAAATATAAGTCATTGATTATAAGTAAATTAAAATATTTTTTTTGTTCTTAATGCTGTATCTAATAAAAGTAATACAGATAGACATAAAATACTTACTACTAAAATTGAAGGAATTTGAATATTCTGTGTTAAAGAATTACCTAAATCGGCAATTAGATTGTTAGAAACCATTGAAAGTTTAGAAATATAACTGTGATTTTGGGTTGTGGTAGGTTTAGAAAGTAATATATAAACAATAAAGCTTAAGAATAAGAAGAAAATGATATTCCAATTTTTTTTGCTGATAATTGGTTTATAATCAGTAATGGGGTTAGTACTTACTTTAGCCATTATCTCAATAGAAAAATCAGGTCTAGGAACTTCTAAACTATTCTTTTTTAACAATGATGTTAAAATTATATCTTTAAGTATTACCTCATCAGGATTGGTATTCACTTTTGCCATCACTTTATCTGTAAAATCTATTGATGGTGAATCTAAGTCAATACTTTGAAGCAATTTTTTAGTGATATGTTTTTCTTTATCTGGCATTAAAGAATAGTTTTCAATTCCGTTTTTAAAATTTTTGAAAGCTCTTTATACAATTTTTTACGAGCTCTAAATAATCTGACTTTTATATTGGTTTTTGTCAATCCTGTAATTTCTATAATTTCATCAAAAGTATTTTCATTCAAATAAAAAAGCGTGATAAGCAAAGCATCTAATTCTGCCAAAGCATTTATCGCTATAGTAACATACTTTTTTTGTTCTTCAGCTTTCAATAAATTTAATTGTGGAAAAGAAAAATCTATGGAGTGATTTTCTATTACATACTCATCAATATCTGTCACTTCTAATTTCTTTTTCCTAATTTTAGAAATAGCGGTTCTATAAACTATGGTATACAACCATGTCGAAAATTTTGAATTTCCTTTAAATGTTTGTAATTGCTGAAAAGCTTTAACAAAACTATCTTGAGCTACTTCCTCAGCATCTTCGGGACTTCTCACAATTTTCAAAGCTATAGTATACGCCATATCTTTATAACTTTCAACTAAAAAGCTAAAAGAAGATGCATCACCAAGTAATACTTTTTCAATATAAATTTGATCTTTGGCTGGGTTCATTTAAATAGTTTGACGCCAACAATAGTATTATGGTTACATTTTAAACCTGAGTTCGACCTAATATTTTTTATATTGGTGTTCGTGAACCTCCTTTGTCGGTTTCTTGTCATATTTTCTTGAATTAACCCACCTGCCCGCCGAAGGCTGGTTAGTCCTTCTAAAATCTGTCTTCAAATATGAAAAAATTTATCTAAACTGTAAAAAATATTAGGTCGAACTCAGGTTTTAATTTTTCTCTTATAAGGTTTTTGTATTTTGCTGTTCAATATTATAATCTAATTCCCACCCGAAAGTACTTACCAATTGCTCAATCATTTCTATTGTTTCTAAAGCTTTGGCTTTTGCTGACAACAACAACTTGCTATCTGGTATTTTTTCTTCAATATTTTGTTTTACTTTTTTATTGAGTTCACTAAGGTCAGCAGCAGCGAACTTATTAAAAAAACCGCCTTTTACATCATAATATTTAATATCGGTTTCAATACTTAGTATTTCTGGTTCAGGAAAATATTCTAACATTAATTTTTTATTTGCCGGATTTGATTGTAATCTTATTTTTTTCATATCAAAACCAACTAACACTTTGGCATTTGCCAAAACGATGGCTTTCTTTTTACTGGTTACTAATTTTAAAAACACATCTTTTATGTCTTCAAAATGCATAATTTCTGAAAAGTCTCCTTCAATTGTAATCATTTTTGAAACATATCTGATCTTTTCTAATAATACTACTGACTGCTCTTCTGTTCTATTTTTTATAAATCGATTTTTAAATAATAAAACTATTATAGCTAAAAATAGTATTCCGACAATTATTCCTAAAATAAAATCCATTGATCACTATAATTTAATGATATTTCCTTGCTCTCAACATTTGACTACGTCGAATACTTCGCAGCACGAAGCATTTCACGTTTTCCTGGAGGTCCAGGTAATCGTTCAACAATAAACCCTACTTCTTGCATGGCACGACGTACGCTCCCTTTAGCGGAGTAAGTTACTAAAATTCCGTTTTGTTTAAGTGCTTTATACATTTTATTAAACATGTTTTCTGTCCAAAGTTCTGGTTGAACACGAGCACCAAATGCATCAAAATAAATTAAATCAAACTTATTTATTTCATTAATATCTTCAAAAAATTGTTCTTTTTTAATAAGTGAAAAATCGGTTGATAGTTGGTGTTGTTCATTCCACGAAAGTAAATGCATCTTATCAAATATTTGTTGTTCAGCTTTTAATGCTACAACGTAATTTAACTTTTCAATTTCTTCTTGTTTGACAGGATACGCTTCAACTCCGATATAATCAATTTGCAATTTCTTTTGTTGGACTTCTAAATATGTAATAAAACAATTCAGACCTGTACCAAAACCTATTTCAAGGATTGAAATCTTGGCTTTATTCTTAAAACAGTCTAATCCGTTTTTAATAAATACATGATATGCTTCTTGAATAGCACCGTGTTTTGAATGGTATTGTTCATTCCATTCAGGTAAATGTATGGTTGTAGAGCCATCAGATGTTATAATAATTTCGCGTTTCAAAACTATTTAATCAATAATTTTTTAATTTTAGGCATAGACCCTGTACATCTTGTTTCGTGACAAGTAATACAAGTATTTACTGATTTATTAAAATAGTAAACCGTAGAGTCTGAATTCGAAGAAAAAGTAGTTTTTTGGTAGCTAATGAACTGTTTTGCTAAACTATCAAATTCCTCATCTCGCTCAGAAGGGTCTGTTAAAGTTGCTGAGTGAATTGTTGAAAATTCTTCAGGGAAAGATAGCAATATGTCTTTCTGAATAATTTGGTTTTTTGCAACTTTATTAACTTCATACATTTTACGCATTAACAAAGCCATTTCAGAAGGCTGATACATTATAAGTGTTTTATCATCAGCTTTTTTATTTTTATTATTTGAATTACATGATAGTAATACTAAACAAACAATAGATAATCTTATTTTCTTGTACATTACTCCTTCATTAAAACACCATCGGCTTCAAAAGCATAGGTAAATTTAGGCTCAGTAATACTGGCTATCTCTTCTTCTGTTTTACCTGCATCTTTAGCGTAATGCTGTAATTCTTTCACTGAAATCTCAGTAACAAAAGCTCTACCATCAACAATAACTTCTTTACTGTCAGAATTTAAAGGCATAAAAAAACCATAATCTGTGAATCTAACCATAGATTCTTTTTCACCGCCTAAATCTAACTTCATCCAACAGCCTTTTGTTTTACAGACTTCATTAATAGAAGAAGCAAATTTAACACTGATAGTATCTCCTTTTTTTAGATTTCCAAATTTACCAGCCATAGCTTCTTTAGAGGTCACATTTTCATCAGTAATTTTTTCGCCAAAAGACAAATATGCTACAGGTTCTTTTTTAGGTTCTTGAGTGTTGTTCCTAGTTTCCTTACATGCTATTACAGTAATTAAAAAAACAAATGCAATAATTCCTTTTTTCATAATAGTTGGTATTTATGGTTTTATCTTACAAATTTACTACATATTAACTTATGCGCAAAAGACTTTTATTGTAAGATTTATAGTTAATAACGGTTAATTGTTTAAAACTGTAAGTCTAGCTTAATATAGCTACTTAATAAGCTTCCTGTTTATAATTAAATAGCAATAACCCATTCAATATAGTTTTAAAATATGTATTTTTGCGCTTTTAAACCTGATGACTATGAGCACAGCAATTTCAACACAAATCGCTATTGAAAAAGCATTAACATCTAAAATTTCTGAAGTAGATTTTGATAATTTACCATTTGGTCAAGTTACTACTGACCATATGTTTGTTTGTGATTATAAAGATGGTAAATGGCAACAACCTAGAGTTATGCCTTATCAGAACATCAGTTTAGATCCTTCAGCTAAAATCTTCCATTATGGTCAATCGGTTTTTGAAGGTATGAAAGCTTATAAAGATATTGATGATCAAATTTGGTTGTTTAGACCTGATGAAAATCAAAAACGTATCAACATATCATCTAAGAGGTTAGCAATGCCTGAATTTCCTGAAGATTATTTTATGGAAGGTTTAAAAACCTTATTAAAAATTGATAGTGAATGGATTCCTAAAACCAAAGGAAGTTCATTATATATAAGACCTTTTGTTTTTGCTACCGGAAATGGATTTCATGCGTCTCCTGCTGATGAATATAAATTTATTATAGCTTGTTCACCTTCCGGGCCATATTTTTCTGGTAAAGTAAAAGTATTAATTGAAGAAAAATATTCGCGTTCTGCAAATGGTGGTGTAGGTTATGCTAAAGCCGGTGGTAATTATGCCGGACAGTTTTACCCTACTCAATTGGCAAAAGAGAAAGGATACAATCAAGTTATTTGGACTGATGACAATACACATGAATACATAGAGGAAGCGGGTGCTATGAATGTATTTATTAGAATTGGAGACACTTTAATAACAAGTCCGATCAGCGATAGAATTTTAGACGGTATCACACGCAAAAGCATTATAGAAATTGTTAAAGATGACGGAATTAAAGTCGAAGTTAGAAAAATTACCGTAAAAGAACTTGTCGAAGCTTCTCATAACGGAACCTTAAAAGAAATGTTTGGTGCCGGTACAGCTGCTGTTATATCCCCTATTTCTGGTTTTGGTTATAGAGATAAAGATTATGATTTACCTGAAATAGAAAATAGCTATGCTTCTCGTTTTAAAAAACGTATTACTGATATTCAATACAACCGTGCTGAAGATAAATTTGGGTGGAGGTATTTGGTTGAATAAGACTTAAGACCGCTTTGCTGTAGGACACTAGATACAAGATTTGATTTTTTGTCTAAAATTAGTAAGCCTGTCACGCTGAGCGGAGTCGAAGCGCTATTGAGTTTAAATTCTATTCTTATAATGCGTTTCATTTTTGCATTCAAACAAAATAATTAGCATATCAAAATCGCCATTTATTAAGGCTTTTTTTTCGCTCTAGTCCATCCTTTAATTTTCTTCTCAAAATAAATAGCTTGTAAAAACATCATTAAACTCTTGATGAAATTCTAATGAAAGTGGTCTTCTTTTATAAGTAATAGGTATCTTTTTTAGTACCTGATTGATGTTGATTAAATCGCCTTTCTAAGTTATTTGTTATTCCTGTATAATAAGAATCATCTGAGCATTTATAGGATATAGACATAATAACTATACCTTTTTAATTTAGTTTTATAGAACTTCGACTCCGCTCAGTCTGACATTGAGTTCTAATTCATGTTTAACTCTAGTTCTAGCTTACTTATCCAAAATCTCAGCAATATTTGGCTTAAAATAATTAGGTCCTTTCATTACCTTACCATCTTCACGATAAATAGGTTTTCCATCAGCACCTAATTTACTCATATTACTTCGTTGTATTTCATTAAACACTTCTTCAATTTTATGTTGCATACCATGCTCGATAATAGTACCACATAATATATATAACATATCACCTAAAGCATCAGCGACTTCAACTAGATCATTAGCTTTGGCAGCTTCTAAATACTCTTCATTTTCTTCTTGCATTAAATCAAAACGAAGTTGTAATTTTTGTTCTGATAATTTTGCAATTGGTGATTCCTTAAGCCCTAATCCAAAAGCTTTGTGGAATTCTTTTACGGCTTTAATTTTTTTTTGCATCTGTTTTTTATAAATATTTCATTGCGACTTTAGCTGGGGCTAATCTTAAAAAAATTGCAACTAAACGCCAACGTTTCGTGATAAATACTTTTTTCTTTTTCTTCTTAATTGCTGTAAAAACCTGTTTTGTAGCTTTATCTAAAGGTGCTTTCCAAAAAGTAGCACCCGTAGCCATTTTAGTTTCAACAAAACCGGGTACAATATCCGTTACATAGATCTTAGCTTTTTTCGTACGCTGTGATTTCATCCACAATGATTCTAGATAACTATTCATAAATGCTTTAGAAGCAAAATAACAAGGCACATGCCTATTACCTCTAACACCTGCAATGGACGAAATACCTACTAAATGACCATGTTCTTGTTCTTTAAATAAATTATAAGCCAATCCGAAAACCTTAACTGCTCCGGTAACATTCGTTTCTATAGTTGGTACTTCTTTTTCCCATTCTAATTCATAATTTGGACCACCAACACCTGAGCTATACACCACCAAATCTATCGTACCCATTTCATCAATAAGTTCTTGAAAAACAACATCTGTAGCTTTAACGTCAGTAGCATCATGCTGCTTAGAAATATATTTTTCGGGATTTGTCGCTTTTAATTCAGCTAATTTCTCCAACCTTCGCCCAGTGATAGCAACTGTATAACCATCATTAACTAATAATATGGCCAATTCCTTTCCTATTCCGGAAGTTGCTCCAAATATTACTGCATTTTTACTCATCTTATTTTAAATTTATACTCAAAAAAGGTTATTTTTGAGGTCATAAATATACAGTATTATGTTTAGTAAAGGACAACAGCTTTTTGGATTATTTTTTGTCATCGTTTTTGTAATTATATTAGTATGGAGTTATCGTAAAGATCTAAAAATACACAAGAAATATTATAAAAATGTGTGGTTGATTCTACTAAGTATTTTAATAATATTCTTTCTTTTTAGAACAATAACTTACTATATACATGACTAAATTAGAGGTTAGAGGTTAGAGGTTAGAGGTTAGAGGTTAGAGGTTAGAGGTTAGAGAAAACTACTCTATTTTTTTCTTAACCGAAATAATCTTTACAGGACAAGCTTCTTTAGCTTTGACAGAGTTATTTAAAATAGTATCATCTGGAGATTTTATCGTGTAAAAGCCTTTCTTTTCTTTTGAATGTAATAATACTGATTTACCGTCTTTTTTAGACATTTGAAATTGTTGTGGAGCCAATTCAACACAATAATTACATCCAATACATTTTGCTCTTTGTAGCGTTATAATTACCATTATACCTGAGCAAATTCTGTCACTACAATTTTGTAAAGCTTATCAGAAGGGCGGATTCTAAATTTCAATGGTATCGTTACAGAGTCACCTTTAGTAGCATCACTTCCCTTAATATCATTTACATACATTTCTTCAATCTTCATTTCCTGTGCACCAGTAGTTGGGCCTGTAATAAGTATCGTATCGCCCACAGAAATATCATAAGCTTCAACCTTAAATTCACCAATGTTACTTTTAGGAAAATAATGCATTCCTTTGCCTACATATAACTTCTTTTGTGTAGCGTGAGAACCTGATTCTTTACTCCATTCACCCAATTTTTGACCTAAATAATACCCATTCCAAAATCCGCGATTATATATTTTCTCAAGCTCTAGCATCCATTCAATCACTTTTTCTTTATCGTAAGTACCATCAGCAATACTGTCTATAGCATCTCTGTAACATTTGATAACATTGGCAACATATTCAGGAGCTCTACCTCTACCTTCAATTTTCAACACACTTATTCCGGCATCAGCAACTTGATCTAAAAAATCAATAGTACACAAATCTTTAGGTGACATAATATACTCGTTATCTAACTCCATTTCAAAACCAGTTTCCTGATCAATAACTGTATATTTTTTTCTGCAATTCTGTTTACACGCGCCTCTATTGGCACTTGAATTGTGCGAATGCAAACTCAAATAACATTTTCCTGAAACTGCCATACATAAAGCACCATGTCCGAAAATTTCTATTTCAACCAATCTACCCGAAGGACCTTTGATTTGATCTTTTTCAATTTGTTTAGTAATTTTTTTAACCTGTCGCAAACTCAACTCTCTACTTAATACGATAGTATCAGCAAACATTGCATAAAACTTAACGGTTTCTATATTGGTGATATTTATTTGAGTAGAAATATGTACTTCCATACCCACATTTTTAGCTACAGAAATTACTGCTTGATCCATAGCAATTACTGCAGAAATATTCGCTTCTTTAGCTTTTGTAATAAGGGTTTTTACAATAGACAAATCATGATCATAAATAATGGTGTTCAGTGTCAAATAGGTACGCACACCTTTTTCAATACACCTCTTTGAAATTTCTTCTAAATCATTTAATGTGAAATTTATAGATGCCCTGGCACGCATATTCAATTGCTCAACTCCGAAATAAATGGAGTCAGCACCATTATCTAATGCTGCTTGAAGCGATTCAAAGCTTCCGGCTGGAGCCATTAATTCTATTTTCTTAACACGATTTACCACAAATGATTGATAATTTTCGGCAAAAATAATGGTTTCTATCCTATTTTAAATGAGTTTTACAACATTTTAATCAAATTTGATTGATTTTAAACTTTAATAGATTTTTAGCAAAAAAAGCTATAATTACTATCAAACTTTTTATAACCTTTGTAACCTAAATTTAAAATATGAGAGTTGCTGTTGTTGGCGCTACCGGAATGGTAGGAAATGTAATCCTAAAAACATTAGAAGAAAGGAATTTTCCGATAACGGAATTGATTCCTGTAGCTTCTGAAAGATCGGTAGGTAAAAAAATACTATTTAAAGGAAATGAATATACAGTTGTTGGCTTACAAACTGCTGTTGAACTGCAACCCGATATTGCCTTATTTTCTGCCGGTGGTGATACTTCTTTAGCATGGGCGCCAAAATTTGCTGAAGTTGGCACAACCGTAGTTGACAATTCTTCTGCTTGGCGGATGGATGCTGACAAGAAGCTTGTTGTTCCTGAAATTAATGCTAATTCATTAACCGAAGACGATAAAATTATTGCCAATCCTAATTGCTCTACAATACAATTAGTAATGGCATTGGCTCCGTTACATAAAAAATATGGCATTAAACGTTTGGTAATTTCTACCTATCAATCTATTACCGGTACAGGTGTAAAAGCAGTACAACAATTAGAAAATGAGTATAATGGTAAGAAAGGAGAAATGGCTTATCATTATCCAATTCATAGAAATGCAATACCACATTGTGATGTTTTTGAAGAGAATGATTATACCAAAGAGGAAATGAAATTGGTGCGCGAAACACAAAAGATTTTAGATGATAGATCTATTGCTATTACGGCTACTGCTGTTAGAATACCTGTAGTAGGTGGTCATAGTGAAAGCGTAAATATTGAATTTGAAAACGAATTTGATGTAGCTGAAATTAGAAAAATATTGAACGATACTTCTGGTGTAACTGTACAAGACAATACTGATACCAATACCTACCCAATGCCTATTTATGCCGAAGGTAAAGATGATGTTTTCGTGGGTAGAATTCGTAGAGACCTATCACAACCTAAGACATTAAATGCATGGATAGTTTCTGATAACTTACGAAAAGGTGCTGCTACCAATGCTATTCAAATAGCTGAGTATTTGGTTGAAAACAATTTAGTTAAGAACAAAGTTGTTTCTTGAATTTTACTCAGGGTTTCACTTAAAGTGAAACCCTGAGTTTATTACTTTTCGTCCTGTTTCCTGACTCCTGATTCTAAATAAGAAGATTTCTATTTTTTTACCATTAAAAGATCCTCAATAATTTGTTCTAATTGCTGCTTAGGTAAAGCCCCATTAGCCATTTGAGGTTGTTCATCTTTAGGGCAAAACAACATTGAAGGAATACTTCTAATCGCAAATGCAGCAGCCAATTCTTGTTGAGCCTCTGTATCTACCTTATAGATATTGATCTTTCCTTTATATTCTTCACTTAATTCTTCTAAAACCGGAGCAATTGCTTTACACGGTCCACACCAATCTGCATAAAAATCTATAATACAAGGTAAGTCACCTTCAAATGTCCACCCTTTATTCTTTTCATAATTAAAAACTTTTTCTAAAAAAGTTTCTTTTGTCAATAATTCTGTCATTTTTTCATTTGTTTATGATCTAAACACAATAACTATTCCGTTATTTTTATCCGACAAAGTGACAACATTTATAGCTATTATTCTGTCACTTTTATTACATACTGTTAGATTTTAGTAACTTGTACCCCTACCAATAGTAACTATATTATGTCTATTTAGCATAAATTAATGAACAAAAAAATATTCGACTACATAATAATAGGCTCTGGTTTTGGCGGTTCTGTCGCTGCAATGCGTCTTGCAGAAAAAGGGTATAGTGTTCTTATTTTAGAAATGGGAAAAGAGTACAAACCTGAAGATTTTCCGAAATCAAATTGGAAATTCAGTAAATTTTTCTGGAGTCCTAAACTAAGATGGTTTGGCTTTCAGCGTCTATCCTTTTTTAAAAAAGTATTCATTCTGAGTGGTGTTGGAGTTGGCGGCGGAAGTTTAGTCTATGCAAACACCCACATGTTTCCTCCTGATGAATTTTTCTCTAACTCATCCTGGACAAGATCAAAAGATTGGAAACAAGCACTTATTCCCTTTTACAAGAAAGCTAAATTTATGCTGGGCACAGTAAAAAATAAAACTTTCAATATTGAAGATGAAATTCTGCAAGAAATAGCCAATGAAATGGGTAAACCGGAATCTTTTGAAGGTGTAGATATAGGGGTTTATTTTGGTGATACAGAAAAAGAAAAAGATCCCTATTTTAAAGGTTTGGGTCCCTTGCGCAAAGGCTGTACTGAATGTGCCGGATGCATGGTTGGATGTAGGGATAAAGCCAAAAATACATTAGATTATAACTATCTATATTTTGCTCAAAAATTTGGTGCAAAAATAAAAGCAGAAACCAAAGCTGTTAAAATTGAATATCAAAATGAACTATATAGAGTTCATACTATTAGCAGCACATCTTTTTTAGCAAAGAACAAACAAATCTTTACAGCAAAGAACATTGTGTTTTCAGCTGGTGTTTTAGGTACATTAGACCTCTTGTTAAAACAAAAGTATAAGTACAAAACCCTACCTGACCTATCTGAAAAATTGGGAGAAAACCTACGTACAAATTCTGAGAGTTTATGCGGAGTAATAGCAAAAAATAAAAAACTTAATCACGGCATAGCCATTTCTTCTGTTTTTAATCCTGATGAGAATACACATATTGAAATTGTCAAATACTCAAACGGCTCTAATGCCATGAAAATGTTCTCTACACTGGCAACGGTAAAAGGCACTCCGCTAACCAGACCTTTAATATGGTTTAGCAACATTTTTCTTAAACCCAAACAATTTTTTACACAACTATTTGGCAGGGATTTTGCTAAAAAATCGATTATTTTTTTGGTGATGCAAAGTTTGGACAATTCCATGAAAATGATTTACAAAAGATTTCCGTTTTCCAGGATCAGCATTAGTAATGAAAATGCAAATAGGATTCCTGCCTATATTGACATCGGACAAGAAGTAATGAATAGATATGCCAAAAAAGTAGATGGAATTACACAAAATGCACTTACCGAAGTGCTTTTCAATATGTCTTCCACAGCGCATATATTAGGCGGTATTCCTATGGGTGAAGATGCAAATGAAGGTGTTGTAAATGACCAATTTAAGGTTTTTAACTATCCGGGAATGACGGTGCTTGACGGATCTATCATACCCGGAAATCTGGGAGTCAATCCAAGTTTGACCATTACCGCGTTAAGCGAATATGCCATGTCGTTAGTTCCAGAGAAAGAAGGGAACACCAATATTTTTCTGGATGAACAATTAAAACAAATGAATGATGAACAATGATAATTGGTGGAGATGGGGCAACCCAAATGAGGCTCAAAATTTAAAGGATTATCCCAAATTGATAGATCATTTTGAAGAACTATGGAGCATCAAGCTAAAAAACAATTTTAAAATACCCGACAAATTTGAAATACCTCTACCTTCTTTTACTTTAGAGGATTTTAAATCGATATTTCCTAAATTAAAGGAAGATCAGTTTTCAAATTCAAATGAAGACAGATTAAAATATTCTATTGCCAGAAGTTACCATGATATACTAAAAGTATTTAAAAATACCATTCGATCTTATCCTGACTTTATTCTGTTTCCGAAATCTGAAGAAGATATAAAACATATTCTTAACACTTGTAACAACAATAACATTAAACTAATTACTTATGGTGGAGGAAGCAATGTGACCGGTGCAACAGATTGTGATAATAGTCATGAAAAAATTGCCATGCTGAACATGACCAGGATGAATGCAATGTCAGCATTAGATGATGAATCACTGACTGCTACGTTCCAAGCCGGTATTTATGGTCCGGAACTGGAAAAACATTTAAACGGTAAAGGGTATACGTTAGGTCACTTTCCACAGTCTTTTGAGTTTTCGACTTTGGGTGGTTGGATCGCAACGCGTTCGGCAGGACAGGAATCGGGACTGTATGGTAAAATAGAGGACATGGTGCTGAGATTAAAAGTTCTTTGCCCCAGTGGCAGCTTAGAACATCAAGACTTTCCAAAACATGCTTCGGGCATTGATTTTCACTCGTTATTTATTGGTTCAGAAGGTACTTTAGGGATTATCACATCTGCTAAAATGAAAATTTCCAAATTGCCGGGTTCGTACAATTGGACAGTTGCATTATTTAAAGATTTTCAGCATGGATCTCTTGCAATCAAAGAAATGGTGCAAAATGGAATTCATGCAAGTATTACCCGGCTTTCGGATGCCGAGGAAACAAAAATACTTTCCTTAATGAGCCATTCTGAAAAATCTTTTGCCAAAACCCAAATCGAAAAATGGGTAAAGGCAAGACTCATAAAAAAGGGATATGACCGACCGTGCCTGTTAATGATGCGCTTTGCAATAAAACAGCCATCAGATAAAATGCAGATCACCGATGCGAAAGCAATTTGCAAAAAACACAACGCCAAAATTCTTCCTTCGAATATTTCCTCTACATGGGAGAAAAAAAGATTTTCCCTGCCCTACCTTAGGGATACTATGATAGAACACCGATTACTGATCGATACTTTTGAAACGGTAACGTATTGGAGCAATCTCAACGATCTGTACAATGGCATAAGAAAAGCACTTGCAGAAAGATCAGATTTTTTTGAAAAGAAAGGATTGTTGTTCTGTCATATTTCCCACGCCTATGAAACAGGTGCTTCCTTATATTTTAGTATGATCGTTCCCCAAGAAAAAAATCAGGAATTAGAACAATGGAAACAGTATAAAACAGTAGTTTCTGATGCTATTTCTGAATTGGGCGGTGCAATAAGCCATCATCATGGAGTAGGTAAAGATCATCAGCAATGGTATTTACAAAAACTATCTCTCAATGCACAAAAATTGTTACAGACCATTAAACACGAGTTAGATCCGAAAAACATTTTAAATCCCGGTAAATTATTTGATGCAACGAAAAGATAAAATAAAACATGCTGTTGAAACACAATTCGACCTTATCGTTATCGGAGGAGGAATTACCGGTGCTGGTGTGTTAAAAGAAGCTGCTAAAAATGGTTTAAAGACCTTGCTTATTGAGAAAAATGATTTTGGTTCAGGAACAAGCTCAAAATCGGCAAAACTTGTACATGGGGGATTGAGATATTTGCAAAATCTGCAGTTTAAAATTGTCAGGGAAAGTCTTTCTGAAAGAAATTGGCTTTTAGAACACTACAAACATTTGGTCAAACCTCTTGAATTTGTTTTTCCACTATACGAATCAAAGCTAAAGTTTAGAATAGGAATGATACTCTATCAATTGATGGGAAAACACAAAATTCTACCTAAATATAAGTTTTTGAACAAGCAAACAATCGTAGAAAAATTTCCGACAATAGATGCACAAGGATTGAAAGGAGGGTTTTCTTATTATGATGGGGTAACAAATGATGCACGCTTGGTGGCAGAAATAATTTTTGAGGCAGATCAGTTTGAGAATACTCATGCCTTAAACTACATTGAAGTTACAAGTATCTCAGATGAATCTGAGTTTTGCAGTATAAAATGTAAAGACAAGATCGACGATAAAGAATACGGGTTTAACGGTAAAGTAATAGTCAATTGTACGGGTGTATGGACAGATAGAACACTTAATTTATTTAAACCCCAACATTCTAAAATAATGGCACCGAGCAAAGGTGTTCATTTGGTTTTCCCACTTTCGAAGTTCAATATTAAATCTGCACTTATCTTTTCTTCAGGAGCTAATGATGGTAGAATGTTCTACGCTTTGCCATGGGAATACAATACTGTTATCCTTGGCACAACGGATACTTCTTTTAATGACGATCCTGATAAGATCAATGAAGACACCACAGATATAGAATATCTTTTAAATGGTATCAATAGGTTCTTACCTGAATCTAATTTTACAACAAAAGACATTATCTATTCTTTTTCAGGGCTAAGACCGCTTTTTAACGAAAAAGTTTCGAGTACGGACAAAACAAGGGATTTTAAAATCTGGTGGAATTCAAAAAATATCATCTCCATGTCCGGAGGCAAGCTTTCTACCTTTAGAGCCATGGCAAAAGCACTGCTCAATAGTGTTATTGCTAAAAAGAAGTTTGTCACCAAGCACGTAAACCAATCAAGGATACAAAATAATACACCAGATGTTCCCCGGCACATCGTAAATTCATACAGTCCCAAAGCAGTCCAACTTATTAAGGCCATTATGGTTGAGCAACCATCAAATGAAGAGCCGGTAATTGAAGAACTAGCTATTATCAAAGCTGAGATTATTTTTGCTGTAAAATATTTACAAGCCCTTAAAATTGAAGATATAATGTTAAGAAGATTCTCTTTTGGCTACGGTCTAAGAAATAAAAATTATTATGCTAAATTGGTGAGCAATATAAGTTTGCTTATGCAGGCCGAACTAGGATGGGATGATTCACTGTTGGAAAAGGAAGTAAATCATTGTTTAAATTAATTTTTGATGGAACAGTTCAAACAAAAAATAGCTTTTATTCTACATGGAAAGTTAAAACATATTCCCAAACATCAGGATAAGATACTCGAAGTATTCAGCAAAGAATTTAATGTTGTTTTTAAAACAACTTCTTTAGAAAGCGGGGCAAAAAAATGTACAAATGAAGCCCTTACTGAAAATGCTGACATTATTGTAATCTGTGGTGGTGACGGCAGTATTAATGAAATAGTAAACGGTTTTTTGGCAACTAAAACAGATAAGATTATTTATTTTGGAGTTTTACCTATGGGAACCGGTAATGATTTTGCCAAATCATTACATGTAAAGAACGACCTGCTTCAGTTAAAAGAACTCATTGTAAGTAAACGTTATATAGAGGTTGACGTCTTTAAAATGGATTATAATAATAAATTGAATAAAAAAGAGAGTAGATACTTTGTCAATATTGCAGACATCGGAATTGGAGGATTTGTGGCTGAACATGTAGGCAATAGCTCAAAAGTATTAGGATCAAATCTTACCTATATCAAAGCCATAGTTTTTTCATTTATAAAATATAAAAAACAACCCATACAACTAACAAGCAGTACATTCAATTGGAGCGGACAGATACTTAGTCTTTGCATGGCCAACGGTAAATACTTTGGCAGCGGAATGTGCATAGCTCCTGATGCGCAATTGGACGATGGCAAGCTTCAATTGACCATTTTGGGCAATGTTAGTCTATTAGATTATATAAAGAACATCTCCAAAATAAAAAAGGGAGTGAAAATTGACCATAAAGAAGCTAAATATACCACTGTAACAAATTGTAAAGTAGTATCGAAAGGACTGGAGTGCCCTATTGATATGGACGGTGAATTTATAGGTTACACACCCATAGAAGTTGAACTACACTCCCAAAAAATGAACTTTTTCTCTTTAGTGCAATAATTATTCTGTTAATTTTATTTAACAGGATAAAGCAATACATTTTATAACCAAATTAACAATACTTAAGTTACATTCTGTTATCTTTTAGTAACTTGTACGACTAAAGCAATTAATCTATACCAAATGAATTTCAAAATGCTATTTTAAAATTTGATGTTTATATTGGTATTATAACCTAAAATCTTGTATTATGAATTCAACAATTTCAAAAGTCATTCGTTCATTATTGGGTATTGCCATGATAATTTTTGGTGCAAATAAGTTTGCGGGGTTTATGCCTAAACCAGAATTTTCAGAAAAAGCTGGAATATTGATGGGTGCGTTAGCTGACAGCGGGTATATTTTTCCAATTCTTGGAGTATTTTATATCATAATAGGCTTATTATTGATATTAAACAAAGCTGTTCCATTAGCCTTAATAATGCTAGTACCTATTTCTATTAATATTATAGCTTTCCATTTAGTTTTAGATCCAAAAGGTATATTATTTGCAGCTATAATAGCTATATTAAATATAATACTATTATATACCTATTGGGATAAATTTAAGGCACTTTTTAAATAAGAGGTGTCCTAAGAAACATTATCTAAATACCAAGGCATATCTAAATGATATGCCTTTTTTTGATTATATTTGTTAAGCTTTAAACTAACTAAAATCATGAAAAAACTTCTCTTCTTTCTACTCACAATAACACTAATTATTTCTTGTAAAACTGACCAAAAAGCTGAACCAACAATGGCAATGACCTATCCTAAAACTAAAAAAGTTGATACTGTAACTACTTATTTTGACACTAAAGTAAAAGATCCCTATCGTTGGCTGGAAGATGATATGTCAGATGAAACTGCCGAGTGGGTTCAAACTCAAAACAAAGTTACTTTTGGATATTTGGATAAAATACCATATCGTGAGGAGTTAAAAAACAGATTAGAAAAATTATGGAATTACGAAAAGTTTTCTGCACCATTTAAAGAAGGTGATTACACTTATTTCTATAAAAATGACGGACTTCAAAATCAGTATGTGGTGTATCGTCAAAAAGAAAATGAAGAGCCTGAAATATTTTTAGATCCTAATACATTTTCTGAAGACGGTACAACGTCATTATCTGGTTTAACTTTTTCAAAAGATGGCAATATTGCAGCATATTCTATTTCTGAAGGCGGCTCAGACTGGCGTAAAGTTATCGTTATGGATGCCATTTCTAAAGAAATTAAAGGTGACACCATTATTGATGTAAAATTTAGTGGTCTTTCATGGAAAGGCAATGAAGGTTTTTATTATTCTAGCTATGACAAACCTAAAGGCAGCGAACTTTCGGCAAAAACAGATCAGCATAAATTATATTATCATAAATTAGGAACTTCTCAAAAAGACGATCAACTTATTTTTGGCGGTACAGATGCTGAAAAAAATCGTTATATAGGTGGTTATGTGACCGAAGATGATAAGTATTTAATAATTTCAGGCGCAATTTCTACTTCTGGAAATAAACTTTTTATTAAAAACTTACAAAACCCTAATAGTAAACTGATAACTATTCTTGATAATTATGATAGCGATAGTTATATAATGGATAATATCCATAGTAAACTATATATTGTTACCAATTTAAACGCTCCAAATAAAAAAATAATAACAGTTGATGCTGCTAGCCCTATAGTTGAAAACTGGAAAGATCTAATTCCTGAAACTAAAAATGTATTGAGCCCAAGTACAGGAGCAGGTTCCATTTTTGCTGAATATATGGTTGATGCCGTTTCAAAAGTGTATCAATACAATATGGATGGTAAACAAATTAGAGAAATTGAATTACCCGGTGTTGGTAGTGTAGGTGGATTCAACGGCAAGAAAGAAGACAAAGAACTGTATTTTTCATTTTCGAATTATATCAACCCATCTACCATTTATAAATTTGATCCAAAGACAGCTAACTATGAAGTCTACAAAAAACCTACCATAGGTTTTGATAGTGATGATTATGAGTCAAAACAGGTATTCTATACTTCAAAAGATGGCACTAAAGTACCAATGATCATCACTCATAAAAAAGGAATTGAGTTAAATGGGAAGAATCCAACCATTCTTTATGGATATGGTGGATTCAATATCAGTTTAACTCCTAGTTTTAGCATCACCAATGCTGTTTGGATGGAGCAAGGAGGCGTTTATGCTGTGCCAAATTTACGTGGTGGTGGTGAGTACGGAAAAGCTTGGCATAAGGCTGGAATTCAATTACAAAAACAAAATGTATTTGATGATTTTATTGCTGCAGCCGAATACTTGATCGAAAATAACTATACCTCATCTGATTATTTAGCAATTCGTGGCGGTTCAAATGGCGGATTATTAGTTGGAGCAACTATGACACAAAGACCAGATTTGATGAAAGTAGCTTTACCCGCCGTTGGTGTATTAGATATGTTACGTTATCATACTTTTACTGCCGGTGCAGGGTGGGCCTATGATTATGGCACTTCTGAACAGAACAAAGAAATGTTTGAATATCTTAAAGGATATTCACCGGTTCATAATGTAAAAAAAGGAGTTGAATATCCTGCAACTTTGGTCACAACAGGCGATCATGATGATAGAGTTGTGCCTGCACATAGTTTTAAATTTGCTGCTGAATTACAAGACAAACAATCGGGTAATAATCCTACTTTAATTAGAATAGAAACAGATGCCGGTCATGGTGCCGGAACCCCGGTAAGTAAAACCATAGAACAATATGCTGATATTTTTGGATTTACCTTATATAATATGGGAATTAAAGAATTGAAATCGACTTATAAGGATTGATTTGGAAAAGAATTTTATTTTTATTGAGAGTATATCAATTTACAAAAAGATATTTCTTTCTTCACTATTAGCTCTTAGCATTTATTTAATACTTTTTGGAGGGTTATTCTATGGCTTAATTATTTTTGGAATTTCTTTATATTATTTAATGCAAAATGGTGTTGAATTAAATTTATTAGAAATGAAATATCGGGAATTAAGTTCTTGGTATGGATTAAAATTTGGTAAATGGAAAGCCTTACCGAACATAAAATATGTATCAATATTTGAAACTAAGAAAGGAAATAGAGTTAGGGCTGGTGGAGGTAATGCAACTCATTTTTATACAAAGATATTTAAGCTTAATTTATTTTATAATAAAAATGAACACATCACTTTATTAGAATCTGAAAATGAAAATGAAGTATTTGAGATGGGCGATAATATTTCAAAAATATTGAATGTTAAATTTTATAATGCAACAAAAAGCACATAGTTATTATTTCTATTCCTATAGGATTTTATATAGAGTTTAATCTATACTGAGTTCTAGAAATAGCTTCTAAAATTTTAATATAACGTGACTTCTATCAATAAGTTAATTTTCTGTTAATCAAATACTTAACAACGGAATATTATTCAACCCTGAGGCTTCGGGAACGCTTTTTTCAGTATGATAGCCAGTGTTGAGCCTTTCGACTATCGCTCAAGACAGGCTAGTCGAAGTATGGTTGCCTCTCCATCAATTATGAGATTGCCACGTCCTTCGTTCTCGCAAAGACGTTAAATAACGTTTGTCATTCAGAACGAAGTGAAGAATCTCAAAATACAAAACTAAATTATCACTCAGGTTATTCTATTAATTGATATCTTTTTTCCATTAAAAATAAACTCATCACCAACTTTTTTACCCAACAACAGTTTCCCAATAGGAGAATTTGGTGAAACAGCATAATAATCATTCCCAGAAATAGTTATTTTTCCAACACTTATTGCCAAAAAATAGTTGGCTTGATTGGTGATTATTAAACTACCTAGCTTAATAATTTCAGAAGATTCATCAAACTTAATTTTTGCTAAAATAATTTTCATTTGATATATCCCTTCTAGTTGCTGACTCGCTTTTTCCATCTCTAATTGTAGCATCGCTCTCCCAGTTTCATGTTTATCGCCAGCACTGCTTTTAGTTTCAGAGGTCAATGCTTTTTGATTTGATGTAATAATTTGATTGACAGTTTCTTCACGTCTATTGACAAACTCAATACAAGCATTGTATAATATTAATTTAAGGTCGTTCATCTAATCAATTTAAAATTGCATAAGCTCCATAATAACCATGATGCGATATAGAAAATGAAGTTGATAACTTTTTATTATTCAAAAATAGCTTCGGAACTCCCATTTCATTCTTTTTTATATGGATGTCCTTAACAGGTAGCTTCCATTTTTTTGAAACTATCCCTATCAATTTCTTATAACTCTCTTTATGTTGTGTTGTATATGAAGTATCATCTAATTTGAAAACTGTACTCAATATATTTTTGCCATTTTTTAAACAAGCAATTGTGTAAATAAAATCGTCATTAATTTGTGATTTCGTTATATATTCTTTTCTATTTACCTCGACTATACCTTCAGTTTCTGATATTAGTTTACACTGAAGTTTTTTAGGATTAAAAAAATGTTTAGACGTTTGTTGAACATAAATTTTATATGCACTTTCTTTCATACTCCATAAGATCCAAACCATTGTAAAAGGAATCTCTGAACTAGAAATGAGTTCTTGTTCATATTTAGTAAACACTTTATCCAAAAAACCTTTTCGTTTCCAATTACTTTGAATTCCTGCTAAATTCAAATCGACAATATCATTACCTATCATTTTTCTTTCAATTTGATTGTAATAACTTCCATGGCTGCTTTAACTGACAACATTTTTTCCATGGCTTCATTGTCAATCTCTATATCGAATTCGTCCTCAACATCTAAAATAACATCTACTAAATTGGCGGAGTTAATTTTAAGATCGCTTATAAAGTCTGTTTCTTCTGATAAACTTTCAAAAGCGTCTTCATCTTGAATATATGGTTTTACTATTTTTTTTAAGGATGTTATGAGTTCTTGTTTGGTCATATAATTTGATACTTTAAAATTAGATTCATATAAGTTTGTCTCCTTGAGTACTTCGACTAGCCTGTCTTGAGCGACAGTCGAAAGGCTCAGTATAGACTTAGTTGAGAAGTTATTAGTTCTCGACTGCGCTCGAACGGACAGTTAGTTTTATGATGGGATTCCTGCATTCTCCAGAAACTAGTATTTCTTAAAAATAACACATGCATTTACATCGCCAAAACCAAAACTGGCTTTTATGGCTATATTCAACTGCTTATCTATTGCTTTTTTGGGGATTTTTTCAGGATCTATAATTTTACTTATTTCAGGATGCACATCTTCACAGTTCGTATTCGGAAAAATAAATCCTTCTTTTAGTTGCAAAACGGTAGCCACACTTTCAATAGAGCCTGCAGCTGCTAAACAATGTCCAACCATAGATTTTATGGAATTTATATAAGGAAAATTTGTTCCTTTTCTTTGCAAAGCTGTTGTCCAATTTTCTATTTCAACAGTATCTTTTATCGTTGCTGTTAAATGCCCGTTTATAGCATCAATATCACTAGCTTTTATACCTGAATTTTTTATAGCCTCCTTTATGCAACGCTGTACAGCTATTGAGTTTGGAGCGGTCATTGTACCTCCATCTCGTTGACCTCCGGAATTTACGGCTCCTCCTAAAACTTCAGCATAAATGGTTGCTCCTCTTTCTAAAGCACTTTCTAATGATTCTAACACCAATGCTCCTGCTCCACTTCCCGGCACAAATCCTGATGCAGTTACACTCATAGGTCTTGAACCTTTTTCAGGGGAATCATTATGTTTGTAGGTCATTACACGCATCGCATCAAAACCTCCCCAAAGATAAGGACCATGATCACTACAGCTACCTACCAACATTCGTTTTGCCTTGCCAGATTGTATCCTGTCAAAACCCATCAAAATAGCTTCTGTTCCTGTTGAACAAGCTGATGAATTTGTAGTTACTTGATTACCCAATCCTAACATTCCGCCAAGGTAAGCACTAATACCACTTGCCATGGTTTGTACTACCACAGTACTACCTAATCGTTTTACTTTTTTAGCATCTAACTTATAAATGGCTTCCCTAAATTTTTCAACGCCTGACGTTCCTGCTCCAAATATGATTCCGCTATCAAAATCTAAATCACTATCAGCACCTACAGAAAAACCTGCATCTTTCCATGCATCTATACCAGCTATACAACCATATAAAATCCCTGAACTATTAAAATTGCGTAATTGCAGTGGTGTAAAATATTGTTGTTTTAATTCTTCAGTAACAGGCGGAATTCCGCCAATGCAACAAGAGAAATTCAAATCTTCAAGTTCTTGATAAGATTGAATTCCGGACTCACCTTTTTTAATTGCTTTGGTAAAATCTGCAATTCCTACACCATTTGGTGCAACTATACCAAGACCAGTTATGACGACTCTCATTAAATCAATTGTGTATTTGTTTAATCGTGTATTTGTTAATTATCATTTCTAGTTAATCATTCCTGAAATAAAACCTCTGCAAACCAATTCATTTTTTTCATTGAGTAATTTCACTTTACATTTTAATTTATTGAATCTAAAATATATCTTCTCTGAAATGACAGTCACTTTTTGGTTAGGATACACCGGTAGGAAAAAATCAATTTCATTTGACGTTAATGCAATTTTAGGATAATTAGCAGATGAGAATTCATCTTTCATTAAATAAATCCCTAAACAAACGACACCAATTTGTGCCATTACTTCGGTTAAAATCACACCTGGCGTTACAGGGTTTTCTTTAAAATGACCTTTATAAAAGTATTCATCTTCTTTAAAAATATAAGAACCTGTACATCCATTTTCTGAAACAGCATCTAAGATATCAACAAACAAAAATGGTTGTTGATAAGGTAATAATGTTATGATTTCGTCTTTAGTCATTCATTTTTTTATCATAATAGTATCGTTCTCGACTCCCAATTCATTAATTAATAAACTATCTTCTTTTATTAATTCATTTTTATTAAAAAAAATTGAAAGCGTATCTTTAGGTAAAATAATCTTAGTTTTTTTTAATTCAATTTCATCTTTAGATTTATTGATTGCCTTTTTTTCATTCTCAATTGAGAAAATATTATAAATAAAGACGCCTACAACAATAGCTGTGGAAAAAATAGCTAAAAGAGAGTAAAGATTTGTTTTATTTATAGTAATTCCATGGTTTTTAATTTCTTCTTTTGTTTTCTTTCTTACATCAGCTTCGAATCTGCTTTTCTCCATCATTCTATACTCAATAAAAAGTAAGATTCCTAAATTAACTATTGGAATTAATATACTATAAATTGAAAAAGAATCATAAATTTGAGATAAAGCAAAATATCCTCCAATCAAAATATTATTGAAAGTAAATAGTTTATCATGTATTCTATCAAAATATTTTAAAATACTTTGAACTCCTTCGATTTCAGTTCTTTTAAAATTTTCATTAATTTCATCTAGTTCTTCATCAGTCATTAATCCATGCTCTTTCCAATCTATTTTATCTTCTTCCATAATTATTTTCTAGATTCCTGCCTTCGCAGGAATAACAATTATGCCTTTTAAAATATGCAATCTCATATGATTAAGAGATTGCCACAGTCGTCCCGATAGCTATCGGGACTCCTTCACAATGACAGATTCAACTAATATGCTCACCACCATCAACGGGAATTACACAACCATTGATCCATGCTGCTTCATCTTTACATAACAGATACACAACATTAGCAACATCTTCCGGTGTTGTTAATTTTTTAAATGGATTTCGTCTCAATGAATGTTCTATTATTTTCTCATTTCCTGGAATAGCTCTAAGTGATGCTGTATTTGTAACACCTGCCTGAATGCAATTTGCTCTGATTCCATACGATGCAAATTCGAGCCCTATATTTCTCGTTATTGCTTCTAAGGTTACTTTAGCAGCTGAAACCGCAGCATAATTTCGCCAAGCTTTGGTATTACCCTCACTGGTAAAGCTTATAATCCTGGTATCTGAAGCAAATAATTTATGATCAAATAATGCTTTTGTCCAATCATACAAACTAATTGCCATTGCGTCGATAGTTAAGTGAAAATCATTATTTTTCAATGTTGGTTTATCATCGGCAATCATCGGTTTTAAATTCCCTTTTGCCACGCTATGTACCAATACTCTAATTTTAGCTTTATCGTCAAACTTAGTTTTTAATTGTTTAATTATACTTTCTCTTTCTTCTTCTTTAAATGCATCAATATTAAAACTTAGTAATTCAACATCTTCATTTTTAATTTGAGAAAATTCATTTTCGATTGCTTCTAATTCAGACCTTCTATTTCTATGAATGATACAAATATTACAACCGTGTTTCGCTAACTTTTTTGCAGTCGCTAAACCCAATCCACTTGAACCTCCTAATATTAGTGCCCAATAATTTTTACTTTGAAATTCTTTTACCATTCTAATAATATTCGTTGTGCCGAAAAACCGGGACCAAAACTCAGCATTAATCCCCTGTCTCCTTTGGGTAAATTTTTATCCATAAACCGTTCTAAAACATATAAAACTGTTACGCTCGACATATTTCCGTACAATTTAAGCACTTCTTTCGTGTCTTCAATATTTTTTCCCAAAGAACCAAACAATTCTTCGATGGTTTGTACTATTTTTTTTCCACCAGGGTGAAAAATTAGGTGGTCAATATCTTTAATAGTAATATTATTCCTTTCCAAAAAAGGATGTACAATTTTAGGAAAATGGTCTGCAATCTTTTGTGGAACAGATTTATCTAAAATCATCTGTAATCCTGAATTTGTTAACTTAAAACCCATCATTGATTCTGCATTATAAAAATGGTACATAGCTTCATCTATGATTTCCGGACCTTTATCATTTTTATATGAAGATAGAATAACACAAGCGGCACCATCTCCAAAAATAGCGGCACTTACAATATTTACCATAGAAAAATCATCTAATTGAAAGGTTGCTGTTGGCGATTCAACTGCAATGACTACAGCTCTCTTATTTGGGTTTGCTTTTAAGAAATTCTTTGCATAAATAATTCCTGAAACACCTGCGACACAGCCCATTTCAGTTACAGGTAAACGCACAATATCTTGTCGCATTTCTAACTTATTAATCAAATAAGCATCAAGTGAAGGTATCATAATACCTGTGCAACTTACCGTAATAATATAATCTATGTCTCGTGCTTGCAAATTTGCTTTTTTCAATGCCTTTTTTAATGCACTTTCGGCAAGTTTAATAGATTCACGCACATAAATGTCATTTTTTTCTTCAAAAGAGGTGTTCAGAAAAACTTCATGAGCATCCATAATTGAATAGCGTTTATCTACTCCGGCATTTTCAAAAAGTTTAATTACCTTACGTTGAAAACGTTGCTCCTGACCTGACAACCATACTTTAAGATAGGGTATTATTTCTTCGGTTGTTCTGGTATATTGTGGTAACTGTTTAGCTACTGATGTTATTCTTACGCTCATGTTTCACTATTGTTCAGTTGATGATTTTTTTTTGTCATTTCAATAAAAAATTTCTTGAAACCGACTATCCCCGAGGCAGAGCCATAGGGGTATACTTCGACAAGCTCAGCACATGTTTCGCCTCCCGATAGCTATCGGGGTCATACCCAGTCAAGCTGGGCACAAGCTTTGGTCTTAGGACCAAAAACCGAAATTTTGTATTTTACCTCACCCGGAACTGCGAAAAGCAGTTCCGACCTCTCCCAAGGAGAGGTAAATCGGAAACCCCGAGGCAGAGCCTAGGGGAATTCTTTTCGATTAAATTACTTTCATTTGTAACTTCTCTTCAATATCCATTGATAACGAAAAGCCCATTTCCATTGAATGTTGCTTATACCATTTAATTGTTTTGAAATTTTCTGTAAATCTTCTTTTTTAAAACCTCTTAAAATAGAGATCAAACCATCTTGTTTAACCATAGGGTTTTGAATTGTTAAACATAATAATTTAAAAAGATAATATGCCATTGGATGCCTATGTAGATCATTGACAATTATACCAAGAGTAGACTTTTTTAACACTGAGCTTAATAAGTCCATAATTTCTTCTTCAGTAAAATGATGTAAAAACAATGTTGATAATACAATGTCATAAGACATTTTTTTAAACTCACTTGAAAAAACATCTTGTTGAAGATAACTGATTTCAGTATAATTTTCAGATAATTTTTTGGCATAGTTTACTGTGTATTTATTGGCATCAATTCCTATTAATTTAAAATGATAGCTTTCTTTTTTTCCATAGTCAGCTACTTTTCTTAACATATCACCATTACCACAACCTAAATCAATGATTGTTATTGGTCTATTTTTGGCTTCATTTTTTAATAATTTTTTTAATCCATTTAGAGTAATGCTATTTCCTCCTAACCATTTATTAATACTAGCAAGCTGATCTAATGTTTTTACAAGTAATTCACCTGTCATGGTAAAATCGTCCATCAATTCTACTTGCTTTGTTCTATATTTAGTGTTTATGATGAAACTCATTATACTATAAGTGGCTTACCATGCGTTTGCTTGATTATTTTAGGCAATAAGCTTGGAAAGTTTTTTAAGCCTAACATCATAAATTCAGAAAAACCATTCATCTTAAAAAGTGAGGCTGCAATATTTCCTGTATTTAGCCGCCTTTTAAATTCATTATTCCATGTTTCTTTATATAATTTTTCTAATACTGTCCGTGATTTAATTTCTTCACTAAAAAAACGAATTAGTAGTTGTGATATCATCTGGGCACTTCTGATTGCCATACTCATTCCGTTACCGGATAAAGGATGAATCATACCTGCACTATCACCACACATTAGAATGTGTTGTTCTACTGGTTTTTTTGATGAAAATGATAACTGACTTATGGTTAATGGCTTTGAAAAAACCGGTTCTGAATTTTCAAACACATTCTTTAAATATGTGTTCTTATACAGTACTTTTTGTTGAAAATCTTGAATGTTTTTAAACTTTTGAAACGATTTAAAATCAACAATATAACATACATTTATAGAATCATTTTCCACTTTTGAAACACCACAATATCCTCCATTAAAATTATGTAGTGCCACCAGATCATCTGGAAAATCGCCTTTTAAATGTGTTTTTACCGCTAAAAAAGGAGATTTATTTTTGATGAAATTTCGGTTCAATGCTACATCTACATTTGATCTCTTACCATAAGCACCTATGACCATTTTTGCTATGTAATCAACAGTATTTTTAGTTGTAATTTTAAACTGATTCTGTGAAAATTGAATATCTAAAACAGTGTCATGTATTATTGTTGCACCAACATCTTTTGCTTTTTGCACCAAAACATGGTCTAATGTATAACGACTTATGCCAAATCCGCCTAAAGGTAATTGTGTTTCAATAACTTTATTTTTTGGCGTACTTAACATAAATCTGTTGATCTTTTTAGCACCCAATTTTAAAGGATCTACACCTAATGACTGTAAATATGACAATACTTCATTAGAAATATATTCTCCGCAAACTTTATGTTTTGGATAGATATTTTTTTCAATAACCAAAACATCAATACCTTGTTTAGACAAATGAATGGCACTAACTAAACCGGCTAATCCGCCTCCTACAATAATAACATCTATACAAGCATTACTTTTCAAGGACTATTTTTTTGCGATATATATTATTTCAATTTTTACAGTGTTTGATAGTATCCAACTACTACCTCCTACCTTATAATCTCTTCTGTTGATATTAAAATTAGATCTTATAATTATTGATTCTTCGTTTTCATTAACCTGAAGTGGAATTACGATACGTTTTGTAGTCTCCTTAATAGTCAATTTAGCAATAAGTTTATACTTATTTTCTGATACTTTTTCAATTTTAGCAGTTTTTAATTTTATGTCTTCATAATTGGCAGCATCAAAATAATCATCACTTAACAAATGCTTATCTCTTTTAGTATTTTTAGTATTTATCGAGTTCACTTTAATAACTGCATTGATATAACTTTCGTCTAATCTTTCTATATTAAAATTACTATTAATAGCTACATCATTAAATTTGCCATCAACGTACATTCCAATGTTCTTAATCTTAAAGTCAACTTCAGCATTATTCTGAACTAATTGTTGACCGCCTGAATTAAAAATAACTATCAAGAAAAGGGTTAAAAAAGATATAAACCGCATAATTTATGTTGTTTTTAGGTTCTTAGACATTAAAAATCAAATATATTTGATAGTAATTCGCTCAAGAGGTTACAAAATTTTATCTGAGCTTATAACCAAAGTTACCAAATTACGACAATTCAAAATAATGATTACATTTTCTCTATAAAAAAACAATTCTTTCAGAGATCAGAGGTAAACTCAATATAATTTTTTTCATTGAGTTTATGTATATTTACAATGGAAAAAATTATGTCGTTTTGATTGAAGTTCTTTTAGTTTAAAGTTTTATGAATTAAATTTTTGAGATAGTAAAAATGAGTAATATAATTGTATTAGGTGCAGGTATGGTTGGTAGTGCTATAGCAATTGATTTGGCTAAAAACCATACTGTTACTGTAACCGATTTCAATCAAAATGCTTTAGACAAAATTCAATCAAAATTCAAAACGATAACTACTTTATTACTTGATATAACCGATAAAATTGCATTGCAAAAAACAATTACTCCTTTTGATCTTATTATTTGTGCTGTTCCGGGATTTTTAGGTTTTGAAACATTAAAAGCAATCATTGAAGCAAAAAAAAATGTGGTTGATATTTCTTTCTTTCCGGAAAATTCGCTTGATCTTAATAAACTGGCGAAAGAAAATAGTGTTACTGCTATAGTTGATTGTGGTGTTGCACCCGGAATGGGTAATTTTATTTTAGGCCATTATAATGAAAAATTGAAACTGACAGATTTTGAATGCTTGGTTGGGGGTTTACCTAAGGTTAAAAAATGGCCTTTCAATTATAAAGCACCCTTTTCACCTATAGATGTTATTGAAGAATATACACGTCCGGCTAGGTATATTGAAAACGGAAAGCTAATTGTACGTGAAGCATTGACCGATTGTGAATATATTGAGTTTGAAAATGTGGGTACATTAGAATCTTTTAATTCTGATGGATTACGATCAATTATCTTTACTATGCCTCACATACGCAATATGAAAGAAAAAACTTTGCGCTATCCCGGACATGTTGAATATATTAAAATGTTAAAAGAAAGTGGCTTTTTTAATGCAGAAAAAATTGATATAAATAACATTTCAATTTCTCCTTTAGATTTTACCAGTAAAATTTTATTTAACGAATGGAAGCTTGAAGAAAATGAAGAAGAAATGACTGTTATGAAAGTAACTGTTATAGGTGAAAATAGTAACGGAAAAAAAGAAAAGATAACCTATAATCTGTATGATGAATACTGTAAGGAAACCAATACCTCCTCTATGGCAAGATCTACAGGCTATACAGCAACTGCTGCTGCTAACCTTTTTTTAAGCGGCTTATTTAACGAAAAAGGTGTTTTTCCACCCGAACTGATAGGTAAACACAAAAGGTGTTTCAATTATATTATAGATTATTTAAAAGACAGAAATGTGATCTATAAAAAAACTCTGAAAATTTTTAACTAAATACTACTTTAACTATGACTAAAAACAGATGCTCTTGGTGCGGTAATGATCCTTTATATGTTGAATATCATGACACCGAATGGGGTGTACCTGTGTATGATGATGATAAACTGTTTGAATTTTTAATTCTCGAAACTTTTCAAGCAGGTTTAAGTTGGATCACTGTTTTACGAAAGCGTGAAAATTTTAGAAAAGCTTTTGACGGTTTTGACTATAAAAAGATAGCAAAGTATTCTGAAAAGAAATATGATGAATTATTACAAGATGCAGGAATTATTCGTAATAAACTTAAAATAAAGGCTACTATAAGTAATGCTATAGCGTTTATGGAAATCCAAAAGGAATTCGGTTCTTTTTCTATCTATATATGGAATTTTACCAATGGAAAACCTATAAAAAATAACTTTAAGAATCTATCTGAAGCTCCTGCTACAACTGAGCTATCAGACAAATTAGCTAAAGATCTAAAAAAACGCGGATTCAAATTTGTAGGCTCAACCGTTATCTATGCGCATATGCAAGCTACGGGTATGGTAAATGACCATACGACTGATTGTTTTAGGTATGATGAAGTTTAAAATGTCATTCGGACGAACGAGGTACGAGAGAGGTACGAGAGAGGAAGAATCTAATCTATGAATATAAGATTCCTTCGGTCATTCTTCCCTTTGAATGACACGATACACTCTATTCTTTTATCGGTATATAAATCTCCGTAATCCAATCAGCAGGATTTGGTGTACTCATTGGGTCAGTTAGATAAACCTCCAAAACTGCACTACCTGTAACTTGTTCCAGCTTATTATCTGCTAAATATTTATAAGCGGTTTCCCGAGCTTCATTTGAATTGGTATAGTTTCCCTTTAAAGTAGTTTTTATTGCTTTAAAAGGTTTTAACATTCCTGTTTGAATACCACTACCTGATTCTGTAATTATTCTTTCAGATACCGGTACAGCACAGGAGAATATCACAGCATTATTTTCACGATCAAATTTATGGTATAACGTAAAAGGAGCACCAGCCATTTGTATCTTATTTTTCTGAGCATAGATACCCACTTTTGGCATCATTTCCTGTATTTTAGCTCCTATTTCATCAATTTTACAAGAAGTAGTGTTATATAGATAATAACCTCCACCATGAGTAGTAGCTCCGTTTACTACTACACTATATTTTTTCATATCAGCTTGCACCACACTGTCTAACTTAAATAAGCCTCTTTCAAAATCAGGACCAATTTGTTTATCCATACCTCCTTGAAAAACCATAGCAGCTCTAAACATAAAATCCATATCGCCTTTCATTCCCCAAGTAACTTCAGTACCGCCTTCAACAGGTTTGAAATTCCAATAAATATCAGATTCAGACTCAAAAGGTTTTATAAAGGCGATTTTTTGATTGATTGATTCATTAGCTTTAGTCTCTAATGTTTCCATATTTCCTTCACCAATAATATCTCCTTTCCAACTGTGTGTTGCTCCTTCACCACTTGTTTTTTCTCCAAAAGTTAAATTTACCGTTGGTTCTTTCTCAATCCATGGTGACCAATCAGACCAGTTTTTATAATCATTTACATTATTATAAATCACTTGAACGGGAGCCTTAATAATTTTTGTTCTGGTGACATCATAAGAGTTCTCTAATGTAGCAATATAAATAGCACCGGCCACAATTATTAACAGTAGTAAGAGTAATAAATACTTTAACGCTTTCATTATGTAGGGGATTTAATTAGTAAACATCACAAATATAATAATTTATCGATAGATTTTAGTTAAATTTACAACTCCTAAACAAAACAATATATAAAATGAAAATCAAATATTTTTTAAGTAGTTTACTTATTGTTGGTCTATTATGGTCATGTGTCGACACAAAAAAAGAACCTGTTGAAAAGGTTGAAAAAGAAGAGTTTAATCATGTAGTAGAGCAATTTTCTGATTTAAAAATATTGCGTTATCAAATTCCCGGATTTGATGAATTGACCCTAAAAGAAAAAAAATTAGTTTATTATTTGACACAAGCCGGCTTGGCAGGTCGCGATATAATGTGGGATCAAAACTATCGTCATAATTTAGAAATAAGGAATGCGCTGGAAAATGTGTATACCTCTTTTAAAGGTGATAAAACTACTAATGATTGGAAAACATTTGAAGTATATTTAAAACGTGTTTGGTTCTCAAACGGTATTCACCATCACTATTCAAATGATAAAATTAAACCTAAATTTTCTCCTGATTACTTAAAAATCTTATTGGCAGAAACCAATACCCGTCTTGAAGGAGAAGCCTTTGATGTTATATTCGATGATTCAGATAATAAAAAAGTAAATAAGAAAAAAGGTACTGATAATGTCGCTTCATCTGCCATCAATTTTTATGACCCGAGTATAACAGATGCTGATGTTGACGCTTTTTATAAAACCGCCTATAAAGGACCAAAAGACACGCCAATAGAAGCTGGTTTAAATTCAAAATTAGTAAGAGAAAATGGTAAAATTGTTGAGAAAGTCTGGAAGTCTGGTGGTATGTATGGAAAAGCCATTGATGAAGTTATAAAATGGCTTGAAAAAGCCAAAGGTGTAGCCGAAAATAAAAAACAGGCAAAAACATTAGGTCTATTAATTGAATATTATAAAACCGGAAGTTTAGATACTTGGGATAAATATTGTATTGAATGGGCAACTTCAACCGAAGGAAATATTGACTGGATCAATGGTTTTATTGAAGTATACAATGACCCAAAAGGATATAGAGGTTCTTATGAAACCATCGTTGAAATTAAAGATTTTGACATGTCTCGAAAAATGGCAGTACTCTCTGAAAATGTACAATGGTTTGAAGATAATGCGCCTTTAATGAATAGCCATAAAAAAGATAGTGTAATTGGTGTATCTTATAAAACAGTAAATGTAGCCGGTGAAGCCGGAGATGCTTCTCCAAGCACACCTATTGGCGTTAACCTACCCAATAATAATTGGATTCGTCAACAACATGGAAGTAAATCAGTATCATTAGGTAATATCATCAGTGCTTATAACAGTGCCGGTGGTAGTGGAAGGTTAAAAGAATTTGCTCATGATAGTATAGAAATTGTATTAGAGGAAGAATATGGTAAGCTGGCTGATAAATTACACACTGCATTGCATGAAGTAATTGGTCATGCTTCAGGACAAATAAATAAAGGAATTGGACAACCTAAAGAAACTTTAAAGAATTATGCTTCTACTATGGAAGAAGGTCGAGCTGATTTGATAGGTCTTTATTATTTAATGGATCCTAAGCTACAGGAACTAGGTTTGGTTGATGATTGGGAGAAAATAGGTAAAGCTGCTTATGATGGTTATATCCGTAACGGGTTAATGACCCAGTTAATTCGTATAAATTTGGGTGATGATATTGAAGAAGATCATATGGTAAACAGACAATGGGTTTCTGCTTGGGCTTTTGAAAAAGGCAAAGCTGATAATGTAATTGAAAGAATTATTAAAAATGGTAAAACATATTATAATATTAATGATTATGCAAAGCTTCGTGAGTTATTCGGACAATTATTACGCGAAGCCCAACGTATAAAATCAGAAGGTGATTTCAATGCTGCTCAAGAATTAGTTGAGGGCTATGGTGTAAAAGTAGATCAGGCAATTCATACAGAAGTATTGAAACGAAATAAACAATTCAAGTCAGCTCCCTATAGCGGATTTGTGAATCCGGTTTTGGTACCAGAAACCAATGAAAAAGGAGAAATAACTGATATTAAAATTACACAACCTGAAGGTTTTGAATCACAAATGTTAGAATATGCCAAGAAATATAACTTTTTAGCCAGAGAACTTTAATACCAGAATTGCATTCAATAAAAAAACCGCTCCTGTAAGAGTAAACACTAGTGCCAGTTTGCGATTGATACCGTACCAGTAGAGAAATTGTGCTTTTACCACAAGCTGCAAACTTGCGGTAGCGAGGTGGCGAATTTACTCTTGTTAGGAAAAAAGCACATTTGATAAAATTAAATAGTAGTTTTTAGTAATTTGCTTCCCTTATAATAAATAACATGAATTTAATAAGAAGGTTTATTTACTTTTACTGGCAATTCAGAGAGTATAATCAATTGCTTGGATTTAGAGAGTCTCTTTTATTTATTTGGTTTGAATTTTTAAAGAGAGAAAAGATAAAAGTTATAAGAGTTGGTGATACTAAAATACATGTTAGAACGAACTCACCAGATCTTAGAGTAACTATAAGAACGCTATTTAAAAGTGAATTTGACGAAATTGATTCTAATAATCCATCAATTATAATTGATGCAGGGGCTTACATAGGCACTTCCGCTATCTTTTTTTCTAAGAAATATCCAATGTCCAAAGTGTACGCTATTGAGCCCGAAGATGGTAATTTCGATATGATGAAAAGAAACATTGCTCCTTTTAATAATGTTATTCCAATAAAAGCGGCTCTTTGGAGTAGCCATGAAATAAGGCCTATTAAGAATAGATTTACTGGACATTATGGGTATACCATTACAGACACTTTAAACAAAAATTCGTCAACAGGGCAACAAATCAAATGTGTGAGCTTAACGGACATAATGAAAACCTATAACATAGATATCATTAACATTCTAAAAATGGACATTGAAGGAAGCGAGAAAAAGGTTCTAGAAATGTCTGAAGAATGGATTGAAAAAATTGATATTATAACTGTAGAATTGCATGACGATATAGTGGATGGTTGTGATAGGGCGTTTTATTTGGCCACAAAAGATTTTATCAAATTTAAAAAAAATGGAGAAAAAATAACGGCATATAGGAAATAAAATAGATTTAAAAATCAAAATTATGGACAATGCTATCCCGTTAGTCCAGATAGAGAATTTTAATACCAGAATAGTATTCAATAAAAAAACCATTTCTATCTCGAAATTTCGGAAGAAACGGTTTTTTGTTTGAGTAGATTTGGTATACTATTATTTAGCTCTCTTAAAAATATATCTTGTGATATAAATTCCTTGATTATCTCCTTTACCGGAAGATTCCACACCACTTGTTACAAATGCAAGCTCCCAACCTTCGGCTGTCATAGTATTAATCTTAGAGGTTACAATGGCATCATTAGTTGCAATATTTTGAAATCTAATCCCACCAATATTATAAAAGTTTAGCAATTTGGTTTCATCAAAACCTTTTACTCTCATTTCTTTACGACCAGATTTGTTTCTAGTATTATCATCTTCCGTTTGAGTAGAAGTATACTGCTTATAATCTTTTTGTTCATTTGCAGACATTAATCTAGAACGTCCTAAACCATTTGGCACTATTGATTCAACACTAGTAATAATTTTATACTCTACAGATTGTGCATTAACACTAAATGTTGTCGCTATTAGCAACAACCCAAATAACATAATTTTTTTCATTGATCGATTTTTAAATTGTTAAATAAAGTTTTACCAAATATAATGCCAAAAAAGATATATATTGCTAATATTGTTAAAATTTGAATACATGACAGGAGTTGTTATAAAGTCAACAGGTAGCTGGTATATTATCAGAACTGAAGACAATAAAATTTATGAATGCAGAATTAGAGGAAAGTTCCGTATGAGCGGAATTAAAAGTACGAATCCTGTTACGGTTGGTGATGTTGTAGATTTTGAATTAGAAAAAAATAGTAGCAATGGTATTATTACTAAAATTCATGACAGAAAGAATTATATTATCAGAAAATCGGTAAACCTATCTAAACAAACGCATATAATAGCTGCTAATATAGATCAAGTTTTTTTGTTGATCACATTAGACAACCCTCCCACTTATACTCCTTTTATCGATCGTTTTTTAGCTACAGCTGAAGCATACTCAATATCTGCGATTATCATCTTTAATAAGATTGATATTTATGATAAAAAACTGGCTGAACAAAAGCAACAACTTGAAAAAATTTACAGAGCTATTGGATATGAATGTCTTGACATATCTGCCATTGAAAAGATCAATATTGGTAAGTTGAAAATCATGATGAAAGATAGAGTGAGTATGTTTTCGGGTCATTCAGGTGTTGGTAAATCTACATTGATCAACACTATCTATCCGGAACTTGGTTTAAAAACCGCTGAAATATCAACACATCATAAACAAGGGCAACACACAACTACCTTTGCAGAAATGTTTAGTTTACCTTTTGGCGGATATATAATTGACACACCAGGCATTAAAGGGTTTGGTGTAGTAGATTTTGGAAAAGATGAAATTGGCGATTTTTTTCCTGAAATTTTTGCTTTAAAGCAACATTGTAAATTCAATAATTGTTTGCATGTTAATGAACCCGATTGTGCCATTAAATCTGCAGTAAAAAAAGGCGAAATTGCTAAATCTAGATATCATAGTTATTTACAGTTACTTGAAGATGAGCAAGAAAATTATAGGGTAGATAATTATCTTTAGAGTTTAGAGTTTAGAGTTTAGAGTTTAGAGTTTAGAGTTTAGAGTTTAGA
>CAYXAZ010000002.1:0-114971 GCA_964463085.1 uncultured Flavobacteriaceae bacterium
TATGGACAGCTGTATTCTTAATTTGTTATTTAGCAATACTGGTGCTTATAGAAGGGAACTTTAAAGGAGATGTTATAAGTGGTAGATATACAAAATGGTTTTATCGTTAATCTAGATAATAATATTTATAAGCGGTTTTTAACCGCTTTTTTTAGCTATAAAAAATGTTTACAAAAAAATTTTGGATCTTATTTGGATTATTTATTTTACCATTGGTTTTTTATGTTTTATTACTAACAGGTACAAATAACTTTGCTAAGCTTCCTGTTGTTACAGAAAATATTAATGATGTAACAAAGTTTAAAACGAAAGATGCAGCAACAATATCTTTAGAAGGTAAAATCACCATTTTATGTTTTTTAGGAGACGATTTACAATCGGTAAAGAACAATGCCTTAAATTTAAATCAAAAAATATATAAACATTTTTATAAGTTTAGAGATTTTCAATTTGTTGTAGTATTACCAGAAGGAACACAAGAACAAGCCTTAAAACTCAATAAAGAATTAGGAGTGATAACTGATATGCAAAAATGGAATTTTGTTTTTGGCAATCATCAAGATATTATTGAATTGTTTAGTAGTTTAAAAACCTCATATCAATTAGCCCCTAATGGTTATTCGCCTTATACTTTTATTATTGATAAAGAGATGCATTTAAGAGGTAGAACAGATGATGAAAATACATCAGGTATCTTGTATGGTCATAACGCAGAAACAGTAGCACCTATACATAATGAAATGGTTGATGATGTTAAAGTATTGATAGCTGAGTATAGATTGGCGCTAAAAAAGAATAATAGAGAAATATAAAATGTTATTATACTTAAACTATTTGTTGTCTGGTCGAGCGCAGTCGAAACCTTTATTTTAAATAACTAGAATCAACTTACTATAATGAAGAACAAATCATATATAGGTATTACATTTATACTGTTGATTTTTGGTATTTGGGCAATACCAAAGATTATAAATAAAATTTCAAACCCTTCCTTAGTAAAGTTTGAAAAAGTTCTTGATTTTAGTTTCAAAAACCAAGAAGGAAAAACAATTACAAATAAGGATTATGATGATAAAGTATATGTTGTTGAATTTTTCTTTACTTCATGTCCAACTATTTGTCCGAAAATGCTCAAAAGTATGCTCAAAATTCAAGATGAGTTTTATGGTAACCCTAATTTTGGGATAGCTTCTATTACTATCGACCCAAAAAGAGATACCCCTGAAAGATTAAAAAGATATACTGAAGAACATAATGTTACTCTTAAAAATTGGCACTTTTTAACAGGAGAGATAGATGCAATTTATAAACTTTCAAATGAAGGTTTTAAATTATACGCAGGCGAGAATGCAGAGGCTGAAGGAGGTTTTGAACACTCTGGTCTTTTTGCATTAATTGATAAGAATGGTTATATCAGGTCAAGAACGGTCACAACTGGAGAGAATGAAAATCCTATTAAATTCTATGACGGACTAGATGCCAAACAAATACAGATGTTAAAAGAAGATATTACTATACTATTAAAAGAATAAATGTAAATGGTTACAGAAAAAAAATCAGCTAAAAAATATAATAAGTGGATTATCATTTTATCAATAATAATCCCATTAATTGTTGCTCTTTTATTTATTGTTAAAATACCAAATGTAGAGCCCTTAACTTTTTTGCCACCAATATATGCAGGAATGAATAGCATTACTGCATTGGCACTAATTGCAGCTGTAATTACAATTAAAAAAAAGGATAAAAAAGCACATGAATATTTAATGAAAAGTGCAATGATTTTTTCTGTACTCTTTTTAATATTATATATAATTTATCATATGACATCTGATGCTACACCTTATGGAGGAGAAGGAACTATTAAATATATTTATTATTTTATTTTAATAACACATATAATATTATCTATAGTAGTTATACCTTTTGTGTTAATTACCTATGTAAGTGCGATTACAAATGATTTTGAAAGACATAAAAAAATAGCGAGATTTACATTTCCCTTATGGTTGTATGTAGCAGTATCGGGAGTCACAGTTTATTTAATGATTGCTCCATACTATTAAAATTATATAGTTCAAAGGTTTGTATTCCTTCCTTGAGGAGGGTTAGGGAGGTGTTTTATTAGTGAAAACCTGTTTTTAAGATCCACCTCAAGTGGATGAATTAAAAAAAGTAAGTTGATTTGCCTTTCCGGACAGACAGGCTGATCGGGTAGAAAAGCGGAATCTCATGAAGTGACAAAAGGTTAATCCCGAAAACCACATTTTTTTGTGGTTGTTCGGAATCTTTTAGGTTTAGAACAATGAAGATAAAAAAAGTTTTTTTTATACCCAAACCATTTAGGTTTTCGGGAATTTTGACAAAAGTTATTTTTTTCTTTAAAAAGGCAAAAAATTTAAGCATAGCTTTTGTTACGGTTTCATTTTTTAACGCAATTAAAGGGAGAAAGAACGAGTCAAAAAATCGAAAAACTATGTGGTTTGGGTATATAATAATTCTAATTTTCTCACAGAACATATCTGCGCAATGTGCTATGTGTAAAGCAGTAGTAGAATCTGGTGATGCAGATATAGCTGAAGGACTAAACTCAGGGATTCTCTATTTAATGGCTTTTCCTTATATTTTAGTTGGTGTTGCAGGCTTTCTTTTATATAGAAATTGGAAAAAAAAGAAACTTTAACATTTCGATAAGAAAAATAAAGTGTAACAAGTTTTACTTTTATTCGTCATATAGAAAATCAAAAATCTATAAAGTTGAGCCTAATATTACTTTTTAGAAAGTATTATTTATGTTCCAGACTTTATTTAACTAGCTAAAAATAGTATTACTTCATGAAAACAAGATTAAGTATTCTAATTACATTCTTTGTATTTATCACTTCGTTTGCTCAAGATAAAAAATGGACATTAAAAGAATGTGTAGACCATGCATTAGAGCATAATTTATCAGTAAAAAGAGCAGGACATACCGCCGAATTAAGAAAAGAAGATATTACTACTGCCAAAGGAAATTTTTTACCGGGAGCTTCTGCTACAGCATCTCAAAATTTTAATTTTGGATCTTTCTTTGATCCTGGGGCGGCTATTAGAGTATCTACTGATACTCGTTCTAATAGATTTGCATTGAACACCCAGATGAATTTATTTAACGGATTTAGCAATAAGTATAATTTACTACAATCAAAAACTTCTTACGAGGCGAGTAAATTAGATTTAGAAAAAATGAAGAATGATATTTCTTTAAATATTGTAAACTCTTATTTGAATGTATTGTTTAATAAAGAAAATTTAAAAATTGCACAAGCACAAGTTGTTATAAGTAAACAACAATTAGAGAGAACCAAAGAGTTGGTTGATGCAGGAGTTCAGCCAAAAGGTAATTTATTAGAAGTTGAGGCGACTAAAGTAAATGATGAAAATTCTGTAGTGACTGCAGAAAACAATTTAGCATTATCATTATTAGATTTATCACAATTATTGCAAATACCCAATCAAGGGTTTGATGTTGAAGAAATTCCTGTAAATATTAATTCAGTAGCATTGTTATATAACAATACAGCAGAAATTTTTTCTAAAGCTGTTGAAAACCAACCTGAGATTAAAAGTGCTGAATTGGCACTACAAAATTCAGAAACAGGAATTAAAATTGCAAAAGCTAATTATTTACCAACATTATCGTTTAGCGCGGGGTTGAATTCTGTATATACCCATAGACAAGGGCAAGAAGACGATTTCTTTATTCCTGTTGACCTTAATAACCCTACAGGACCTCAAAGATTAATAAAAAATGGATTTTTTGATCAGCTTGATAATAATTTTGGTCAATTTTATGGATTCAATTTAAGTGTCCCTATTTTTAATAGAGGTCAGGTAAAAGCAAATGTAAATAGGGCGAAAATTAATCAAGAAATATCACAAGTGAATTTAGATGATACAAAAAGAGCATTGAGAGAAGCTGTAGAACGAGCCTATATAAATGCAAAAGCAACATTAAAAGAATATGAAGCGGCTGAAAAATCTGTGAAAGCGCAAGAACAATCTTTTACATTTGCACAAGAGCGATATAATTTAGGTGCTACAAACTCTTTTGATTTTGAACAAGTACGTAACAGATTGGTAAATGCACAATCAAGTTTGATTAGAGCAAAATATAATTTTGTTTTTAGAACTAAATTATTAGAATTCTATTATGGAATTCCGATAGTGGTAGAATAGTATTTGTTATTACTTTATATAAGAAAAAAGGACATCTAAATAATTTAGACGTCCTTTTTTTAACCTTAAATCCGCAAGAGTGTTCGTTACGAAAAGCCAAAATACATGTTAGTATTGGCGTAGCGCAGAAAAAAGTAACGCAGACATATCACTCGTTATGGTGAGTAAGTTTTTACGAGCATTCCCAATAATGACGTACAGTTTGGTTTTGCAGTAGAATACTTTTGCGGAATTAAGGTTTAAGTATAAATTATTACTTACCCCTTCAACCAAGCTTCACGCAATGCTTTTTGAGCCTCTGTATTATTCTCTTTAGCTTGTAATTTTTTTCCTGTGGTGTAAGATTGAGTTAGCGTGGTTTTAATAATAACTTCCTCACCATTTCTATCTAATTTTACTTCGACCTCTTTTCCCGGTTGCCAAGAAAATACCTGTCCGAAAATTTGATTTGCATTTTGCATGGTTACAGCTGTTCCATCTATTTCTTTGATCACATCATTTGGCTGAACGCCTTGTTCGTTCCAAAAGCTGTTTTGTGTAACCAAACCATTAAAATGAATTACACCTTTCTTTTGGTCAACTCCCACTATTAATGCTCCTGAATTTTGAATATAATTGGTTTCTATTTTACTTTCAGTAATTTCTAAACCTGTTTTTCCGAAAAAGTCATTATAATTAATTGGTGTGGTACCAACAACATGCGTATTTAAAAATTCACCAACAGAAGGATAGGTCATTGCTATAATTTCTTCAATCAATTTATCATCTTCAAAAGGTTTGTTTTTACCATATTTTAGTGATAATTCTTTCATTAATGATAATATGCCTCTGGTACCATTACTTTCTTCACGCAATAAAATATCTATGCACATACCAATTAAAGCACCTTTTTGATATACATTTACATAATTACCTGCATAAGGCTTGTCTAAAATATTTTCACTCATTACCGTAAAACTCATGGTATCATCCATACCAGATGCAGCTTGAATTTTACCCATTATTTTTGTATAAAATTCGTCTTCAGAAACCAAACCTTGATCTACTTGAAATAAGCTTGCAAAATATTCTGTTACCCCTTCATACATCCATAGATGCTTAGAGAAAGTAGGGTTATTATAGTCGAAATAATGTACATCTTCTGAATGTACACTTAAAGGAGATACAATATGAAAGAATTCATGTGATACCACATCAATCATGCTTTTGGCAAGTGCAGGTTCGGGCATAGCTTCAGGTAATACTACAACAGTAGAAGTATGGTGCTCTAATGCACCAAAGCCTTTTGGTGCTGTTTTATCTTGACCTGCTAAATACAAAAATATATCATAGCGGGAAGTACTGTTAATATCGCCTAAATATGTTTTTTGCCCCTGCATCATTTTAAAAACAGTTTCTTTGATTTTTGCTGCAGTATGGACTTTGTTTGGAGAATATACACTTAGTACAATTTTAATATCACCAACTTGAAATTCTTCAACATCTAAGTTTCCATACATCATAGGGTTGTCAGTAATATCAAAATATCTTGGTGCAAAATAACTGGTTGTTATTTTTGTTCCGTCTTCACTAGAATTTGTTCCAATATTTTGAAGTGCAGATGAACGTTTAAAAGTTGCTGGTGCAGTTACGTCTAACTTATATTGATTGTTTTTTAGTGAGTCAAAATAGCCAATAAACCCATGTAAGTTCAATACATAATTTTCTGATTCTATATTGGTTCCTGCCGGAGAAAAAGGAGTATCTCCACCTATGCCTCCGGTAATTTCAATATCATAAGTGTCGTTTACATAATATTTAATCTTATCTAATTTACTGGCATTACTAATCGTCCAAGAATTAGTGTCAATTTTAGTAGCAGGTAATGCATTGCCATCATAATCTAGCGCTTTAAAATCATCAATATACTTTCCAAAATCACTTACCGAATAAGTGCCTTGAATTACTTTTGGTAAACGATAGGTAACTGTTTCTACAGTAAATCTTCCCGGATTGATAATAACTGGCGCTTTATCATCAACTACTTGAGTTAGATCAATAGCTGTTACAATTGGATTGCTTGTTGCAAGGTCATTTGTTGTAGTTGCTGTTTTTGCAGTACTGCAACCTATTAATAATATACCTGTAAATAGTGTAATTAAGATTTGCTTCATTTTTTTGTTTTTAATGTTTGAGATTTACTTGACGTGTAAAAGTAAAATTTGTTAAGAGTTTTTTGCTTAAAAGATTATTAAAAGAATATAAATTTTATGACAACCCCGAAATAACGCCATTATCATCAATATTCATATTTTCTGAAGCAGGTGTTGCAGGTAAACCTGGCATACGCATCATTTTTCCTAAAATAGGAATGATAAATTGTGCCCCGGCTGCAATTTCTATTTCACGGACAGTGACTCTAAATCCAATAGGTCTACCAATCAGTTTATCATTATCAGAGAATGATTTTTGTGTTTTTGCCATGCAAACAGCAAAATCATTAAACCCTAATCTATCAATACGTCGCAAATTTAGTTCGGCTTTTTTATCATAGTTTACACCATCAGCGCCATAAATTTCTTTAGCGATCGTTTCAATTTTTTCTTTTACAGGAGATTTCCAATCGTATAATGGTTTAAACTGTGTCGCTTTATTTTCTACAACATCAACTACAGCTTTTGCCAAATTTTGTGTGCCATTTCCGCCTGTTGCCCAACCTTCTGAAAGCACAGCCTGCACACCTAAAGAAACACATTGATCAATAACAAATTGAATTTCTTCATCACTATCATTTGTAAAAGCATTGATAGCAACTACAGGTTCAATATTAAATTTTCGGATGTTTTCAATATGTTTTTCTAAATTTTCAAACCCTTTTTCTACGCGTCCAATATTTGGTGTATTATATTCCTCTTTTGGTGAGCCTCCGTGGTGTCTTAATGCCCTGATAGTAGCAACTAATACCACACATTTCGGATTCAATCCTGCGTAAGCTGATTTGATATTCAAGAATTTTTCGGCTCCTAGGTCTGCTCCGAAACCTGCTTCGGTAACAACATAATTTGAGAGTGAAAGCCCCATTTTAGTGGCAATAATAGTATTGGTACCTTGTGCAATATTAGCAAAAGGTCCGCCATGAATAATAGCAGGGTTTTTCTCTAAGGTTTGCACCAAATTTGGTTTTATAGCATCTTTTAATAAAATTGCCATTGCATTTTCAGCTTTTAGATCACGAGCAAAAATTGGTTTTTTATCAAAAGTAAAGCCTATAAAAATATCACCCAAACGATTTTTTAGATCATTAAAATCACTCGCCATACAAAGTATCGCCATTACCTCTGAAGCTGGTGTAATGTTAAATCCATCTTCCCGTGGAATACCATTAGCAGTACCGCCTAACCCGATAGTAATCTGGCGCAATGCTCTGTCATTCATGTCAATAACACGTTTCCATGTAATAGTTCTTCCGTCAATTCCAAGATTATTCGTTTTACTCTGCAAATTATTATCGATCAAAGCTGCTAATAAATTATTAGCTTTTTCAATTGCATTAAAATCACCTGTAAAATGCAAATTGATATCTTCCATTGGTACTACCTGAGAATAACCACCTCCGGCTGCACCACCTTTGATTCCGAAAACCGGACCTAAAGAAGGTTCGCGCAATACTACAGTAGCTTGTTTGCCAATTTTATTTAAACCTTCGGTCAAACCAATTGAAACTGTTGTTTTCCCTTCCCCGGCAGGTGTAGGTGTTAATGCAGTAACCAAAATTAAGTTATTCGCTTTAATCTTTTCTTCATCAATTAGATGTAATGGGAGTTTTGCTTTGTATTTTCCATACATCTCTAGATCATCTTCTTTTACATGTAATTTTTCAGCAATTTTTTTAATATGTTGCAACTCGGTTTGTTGAGCTATTTCAATATCTGAAAGGTAGGTCATAGTTATAAAAATTTAAATGACGAAGATAACAAAAAATGCTTCTAGATATTCATTTTTTGAATTTCAAAACGATATATAAAAAACAATAAAACAATTGTCTATTCACGTTTGAAACCCTATATTTGCGCGTTAATTACAAAATGAAGATTTTTTAAATAAGAAGGAGCATGCAAAACAAAGGACTTATTAGAACATTTGCGATAATTTTCGGATTGATCTGTGTATATTATTTATCATTTACTGTGGTAAACAATAAAGTAGAAAATGATGCAGAGATTTATGCTGGTGGTAATGAAATAATAAAAAAAGCATATTTAGATTCGGTTGCTAATGTACCCGTTGCAAATTATTTAATTGCAAAATACACACATAGCGAAGTTCAAGATAGAGCTATAAATTTGGGCTTAGATCTTAAAGGCGGTATCAATGCTACCTTAGAAGTTTCGGTTAGAGACATTTTATTTGGTCTGTCAAACGATTCTAAAAACCCGATATTTAATAAAGCATTGGCCAATGCAACAGCAGCACAAAAAAATAGTGATAAAGACTACATAGATTTATTTTTTGAAGCTTTTGATAGTGAGAGTAAGGGTACGGTTAAATTAAGTGACCCTTCCATTTTTGGAAATAAATCATTAAAAGATAAGATCAATTTCACCTTGTCTGATGAAGATGTACAACCAATTCTTAGAGAAGAAATTAAAGGTTCGATCAATACAGCTTTTGAAGTATTACGTAATAGAATTGACCGTTTCGGAGTTACATCTCCTAACATCCAACGTATTGGGGAGTCTGGTAGAGTATTGATTGAATTACCAGGAGCAAGAGATATTGACCGAGTAAAAAAATTAATTACAGGTATTGCAAAATTACAGTTTTGGGAAGTGTATGATAATTCGCAAACTGCAAACTTTTTTATACAAGCAAATACAAAATTGGCTGAGATCTTAAAAGCCGAAGAAAACCCACAAGAAGTAATAGATTCTACTAAAACAAAAGAAGATGAAATTAGTGAATTGCTAGGCGAAGTAAAAGATTCTATTGATACAAAAGCTGTAAACCCTTTGTTTTCTGTGATGTTTCCGAGCATTCCTCAAACTCAAAATCAAAAAAGTTCAGTAGTGGGTTCTGCAAGTGTTAAGGATACTGCAACTGTAAATAAATATTTAGCCATGAAAGAGGTAAGAGAATTGTTACCTGCCGACATGAGATACGCAAAATTTTTATGGGATGCTAAACCAGCAAAGAATACAGAAGTTATTAGCCTATATGCTATTAAATCAAATAGACAAGATATAGCACCTATAGAAGGCGATGTAGTTTCTGATGCAAGCCAAGTATTTGACCAATTAGGTGCAAATCCTGAGGTGAGTATGTCAATGAATAGTAAAGGTACTAAGCAATGGGCAAAAATGACAGAAGAAAATACAGGAAAATTTGTAGCTGTAGTGTTAGATGATCTAGTATATTCAGCTCCAATAGTAAATGGACCAATTCCAAACGGAAGAACTTCTATTTCAGGTGGCTTTAGTATTGAAGAAGCGCAAGATTTAGCAAATGCATTAAAATCGGGTAAATTACCGGCTTCTGCTCGTATTATAGAATCTTCAGTAGTTGGAGCCTCATTAGGTCAGGAAGCTATTGACAGCAGTATAAAATCATTTTTAATTGCCTTACTATTAGTATTGGTTTGGATGATCTTTTATTATGGAAAAGCGGGTATTTTTACTGATATCGCTTTAGTATTGAATATTGTATTCATCTTCGGAGTATTGGTCTCTTTTGGAGCCGTACTAACATTACCGGGTGTTGCTGGTATTATCATTACTATTGGTATGTCGGTTGATGCCAATGTAATTATTTATGAACGTATTAAAGAAGCTTTACATAGAGGTAAAGTATTAAAAGAAGCCATTAAAGAAGGTTTTAGTTTTAAAGGAGCATTATCAGCCATTATTGATGCTAATATCACTACTTTTTTAACAGGACTTATTTTATATATTTTCGGATCTGGACCTATCAGAGGTTTTGCGACTACATTAATGATAGGTATTGTAACATCTTTAGTAACTGCCGTATTTATTACAAGGTTGATGGTAGATTGGTATGCAGATAAAGACCGCACAATGACCTTTAATACTAATATTACTAAAGGATGGTTCCAAAATATCAAGATTGATTTCTTGAAAAAACGTAAGATAGCTTATATAATTTCAGGGATTATTATCGCTGTAGGTATTGGTTCATTATTTACAAATAGTTTGAATTATGGTGTTGATTTTACAGGAGGTAGAACTTACACCGTCCGATTTGACCAAAATATCAGTGCTACTGAAGTAGGTAGTTCTTTAAAAGATGTATTTGGAGATACTCCTGAGGTAAAAACCTATGGATCACCTAATCAATTAAAAATAACTACAAAATATAAAATTGATGATAATAGCTTAACTATTAGTGATGAAGTACAGGAGTTATTGTATAACGGATTACAATCTTATCTTCCTGACGGAACTACTTTAAATGACTTTAAAGTGAGTGCTGATGATCATGATGAAAAAATAGGTATTATGAAATACTTTGAAGTTGGTCCGACCATTGCAGATGATATTAAACAGGCTGCAATCTGGGCAATTTTAGGGTCGTTGATTGTAGTATTCTTATATATTTTATTACGATTCAGAAAATGGCAATATAGTTTAGGTGCGGTAACTGCCGTTTTTCATGATGTATTAATTGTATTAGCAATTTTCTCATTATTTTATAAAGTTTTACCATTTGACATGGAAATTGGGCAGTCATTTATAGCAGCACTATTGACGGTTGTTGGTTACTCATTAAATGATACGGTGGTTATTTTTGATAGAATTAGAGAGTTTGCCAGTAAACACTCAACATGGTCTTATGATAGAATTGTAAATGGCGGATTAAGTAGTACCTTAGGTAGAACGGTTAATACATCGTTAACTACATTAATTGTACTATTAGCTATTTTCTTATTTGGTGGAGATTCTATTAAAGGATTTATGTTTGCGATGATAATCGGCGTTGTTGTAGGTACATATTCATCATTATTTATTGCCTCTCCAATCATGTATGATACAACTACCAAGTTGAGTAAAAAGGAGTAACTTAAAAAATATAATATGATAAAAACCGTTTTGCCTGTGCTGAATTCAATTCAGTGTCTCAAAACGGTTTTTATGTTCTTATAAATTTAATATGAGTATTATTAAACTTCACGATAAATATTTTAAACCTTTTATTAAGGCTGATATAATTGATCAATCCATACGTAAAATGACTACGTTAATTGAACAAGATTGCGAAGGAGAAACACCTGTTTTTATAGGTATTTTAAATGGCTCTTTTATGTTTGTTGCTGACTTTGTTAGAGCTTACAAAGGTAATTGTGAAGTTTCATTTGTAAAATTAGCTTCTTATGAAGGAACAGGTTCTACCGGAAAAGTAAAAGAGTTAGTTGGTATTAACGAAAATTTAGAAGGAAGAACAGTTATTATTCTAGAAGACATTATTGATACAGGCAATACACTGGAAGAGATCTTTAATATTTTTAGAAATAAAAAAGTAAAACAATTAAAAATCGCAACCTTATTTTTTAAGCCTGATGTTTTCCGTAAAGGATTGCCAATAGACTATATTGGAATTCCTATTCCTAATAAATTTATTGTGGGATACGGATTAGATTATGATGGTTTAGGAAGAAATCTTGCAGATATATACCAATTAACAACACAAAAAATGACAAATATTGTATTGTTCGGCCCTCCCGGAGCCGGTAAAGGAACACAAGCTGATATTTTAAAAGAAAAGTATGATCTAATACACATTTCTACCGGCGATGTGTTTAGATATAATATTAAAAATGAAACTGAACTGGGAATACTTGCTAAATCTTATATGGATAAAGGCGATTTAGTGCCTGATGAAGTTACCATAGATATGCTAAAAGCTGAGGTTGATAAAAATGCTGATGCTAACGGATTTATTTTTGACGGATTTCCTCGCACAGAATCACAGGCAAAAGCTTTGGATGCATTTTTACAAGAAAAAGGAGAAACCATAAACGGAATGGTAGCTTTAGAAGTGTCTGAAGATCTATTGGTAGCAAGATTGTTAAAAAGAGGAGAAACCAGTGGAAGACCGGACGATCAGGATGAAAGTAAAATTAGAAATCGTTTTAATGAATACGAAACTAAAACGGCAATTCTAAAACACTATTACGAAGACCAAAAAAAATATTACGGAGTTGATGGTGTAGGTTCTATTGAAGAAATAACAGAGCGTTTGTGTACTGTTTTTGATAAACTTTAGTGTTATTCCTGCGTAGGCAGGAATCTTTTTAAAATTTGCTCTACTTATGGAGAGATTCCTGCCTACGCAGGAATGACAAGTAAGAGATAATCGTAAATCAAAATTCGTAAATACAAAAATGACCGAAGGTAACTTTGTTGACTATATAAAAATACATGCTTCTTCCGGTAAAGGCGGTAAAGGTTCTGTGCATTTACATCGCGAAAAGTTTATTCAAAAAGGAGGTCCTGATGGTGGTGATGGCGGGCGTGGAGGTCATGTTATTATACGCGGTACTAATAATATGTGGACATTGATCCACCTTAAATTCAAAAAACATTTTAAAGCAGAGCATGGAGGTCATGGTAGCAAGAGTAGAAGTACCGGTAAAGATGGTAATGATATTTATATAGACGTACCGATAGGTACCATTATTAGAGACGGTGAAACCCAAGAAACCTTATTTGAAATTACCGAAAATGGAGAAGAAAGAATATTGGTTGAAGGTGGTATGGGTGGCAGAGGAAACTGGCATTTTAAGTCTTCAACCAATCAGACACCACGTTATGCACAACCGGGTATTGATGGTCAAGAAGGTTGGTATCAATTAGAATTAAAATTATTAGCAGATGTGGGTTTGGTAGGTTTCCCAAATGCTGGTAAGTCAACATTACTTTCTGTGATCACTGCGGCTAAACCTAAAATAGCTGATTATGCGTTTACAACCCTAAAACCCAATTTAGGAATTGTTGAGTACCGTGATTTTAAAAGTTTTGTAATGGCAGATATTCCTGGAATTATTGAAGGAGCTGCTGAAGGGAAAGGCTTAGGGCATCGATTTTTACGGCATATAGAAAGAAATTCCATATTATTATTTTTAATTCCGGCAGATAGTAATGATGTTCAGAAGGAATATGATATTTTATTGAATGAATTAAAAAAACACAATCCTGAACTGTTAGATAAAGATAGACTATTGGCTATCTCTAAATCAGATATGTTAGATGATGAGTTAAGAGAGGAACTCGAAAGAGAACTCCCAAAGGACATTCCACACTTATTTATTTCTTCAATTGCTCAAACAGGTTTAACAGAACTTAAAGACAGACTTTGGCAATTGCTAAATTCTTAAGAGGTGCCCTTAACTTTAAGAACATTCAATTTTAGACTCTTTTAGAACTGAACCTCTTCCAAAATATAGCCTTACGCCATACGTTTGTTAATTACTAAATATTCATATTCTATCATAGTTAGACCATTCAAAAAAGAATGTCTTCTATTTCTGTAAGTGGAATAAAACTGGTATTTTGAATCAGTTAATGCTGAGCCGGACGAATCTTCAGGAACAAAAATAGTTTTACTGAATTTGTAAAACTTAGAAGAAAATAATATTTAACTCTTCTTAAAAAACACTCCATAAAAAAAAGCTCTCTAAATGAGAACTTTTTTTTAATTTGGTATTATAATGTCAATTAGTTTGCATCAGGTTTTTGTTCTAAAATATCAAAGAATTGATCTAATTTAGGTAAAATAACAATTCTTGTTCTTCTATTTCTTGAACGACCATCTGCAGTGTCATTTGAAGCAAGCGGTAAATATTCACTTCTACCCGCAGCAATTAATCGTTTAGGATCTATTTTATAATCATCTTGTAATACTCTAATTACTGAAGTTGCACGTTGAGTGCTTAAATCCCAATTATCTTTTGTTCTGGCAGTATTGATAGGTCTGTTATCTGTATAACCTTCAACCATTACTTCCATATCAGGTTTTTCAGAAATAACAGTTGCTACTTTTTGTAAAATACCTTTTGCTTTTGTTGAAATTACAGAGCTTCCGCTTTTAAAAAGTAATTTGTCAGAAATAGAGATATACACAACTGTTTTTTCAACTTCAATCATAATATCTTCATCTTGAATACCATCAGATAAAGCACTTTTTAAATTTACAGCTAAGGCTAAATTGATAGAATCTTTTCTAGACATCGCACCACGTATGCCGTTTATGTATTTATCTTTTTCGCTTAACTGTGCAATAACATCTTTAATATTACTGCTGGCAGATTGCGACAACATTGTTAAGTTTTCAATTTGTTTTTTAGAGCTTTCAAAATTCTCAGATATAAATTTATTTTGAGATTCTAAGAGTATAACTTTATTGGCCAATTTGTCTTTTTCAACTTGGCAATCCAATACTTTTGCATTTGCATCTGTTAAACTTTGTTTTGTAGCATCATATTCACTTTGTAATTCAGCATATTTTTTCTGTGAGATACACGATGAAAGTAATATTGAGGAAGCTACGGCTAGTATAAAAATTTTCTTCATAATTAGAGGTATTTAATTTAATAATACGAAGTTATTAAAAATATATTCGATAAAGGTAAAAATCAGTTTTATTTAATATGATTTTAACAATGATAAAATTTTATCTTTGACAATGTTAAGTTAAGATTCTAAAGCAATTATGAAGATTTTAAAGTATTTTATAATATTTATACTAATTCCTGTTACTTTTTCATGTAAAAAAAAGGATGATCAATACACTAGAAAGCTTGAAGGATACGCATTTGGGACAACTTTTAATATTGTTTATGCTGGCAATAAAGATTTTACCAAACAAGTAGATAGTTTATTTCATTTGGTAAACAAATCGCTATCTACCTACATTCCAATTTCAGATATTTCTAAAATTAATCAAGGTGATACAACTGTTATAATTGATGCTTACTTTACCGAAGTATACCAGAAATCGTTAAGGATCTATAATGAGACTGATGGTGTTTTTGACCCTACAATTGGTGTACTGGTCAATGCTTGGGGTTTTGGACCGAAAAATATAACTACAAAACCTGACTCACTAAAAATTAAGGAATTATTAAAGCTTGTCGGATTTAATAAAATACAGCTTAAAAACGGAAAAATAATCAAGGCAAATGATAGTATGTACTTCGATTTTAATGCGATTGCTAAAGGTTATGCTATTGATGTAGTAGGTAGATTTTTAGAATCTAAAAACATTAAGAACTATTTGGTAGAAATAGGAGGAGAGGTTCGTGCCAGAGGAATTAATAAAAAAAAGAATGCACCTTGGAAAATGGGTATCGAAAACCCTAATTTTGATGGTACAAGATCTATAAAAAAGATTGTAAAGTTAAGAGATATGTCGGCTGCAACATCTGGTAGTTACCGTAAGTTTAAAATTGATACGCTTACTGGTAAAAAGTATGCTCATATTTTAAATACTAAAACCGGCTATTCTGCTCAAAATAATTTATTAAGTGTTACTATTATTGGCAATTTAGATTGTGCTGATGTGGATGGATATGCTACTGCTTTAATGGCGATGTCACTTAAAGAAGCAACTTCTTTTTTAGAAAAACACCCTGAATTAAATGGGTTTTTAATTTATAGTGATGCAAATGGAGATTTATTAACTTTTACTACCTCAAATTTTTAAGGTTTTTAAAATGGCTTCCAGCTCAAACATATAATCACGTTTTTTAATTGAAGGTGCAAAAGTAAATCCTTCAACAACCAACAGGCGATTGTTAGTTTTATCTAAGATTGTATAATTTAAAAAAGGACCAGCCATGAAGTCATTTTTAACTTCCCATTTACCTCTAGTTTCATAAGAAGGTTTACCACTTAACTCAGTTTGTACTGTGAATGGAGTATAAGCAGCTTCAGTAATCATATATGACCCATCGGTCGGACCAGGAATATACTTTTTACCAATAGTGTCTCTCGCAGCAACAATATTATTGATGATACTGTCATTTTCTAATAACGGTAAGGCATAAGCAATAATATTCATACTGCCTTTTGAAATATCTTGTCTAAACCATAAAAAATCGCCGGTATCGTCTACCAAAGCATAACTATTAGGAATTGTCAACTTTACACCTAATTTGTGAAGGGTTTTGATACTATCAATATTCCAATGATCTTTTTTAAACCTACTTTGAGATAATTTTAAATCACCATCCTTAAAAATAGAAATGATCTCTTTTTTATGGGCATTTATTCGTTTAGTAAGTAATTTTTTATTTTTACCTATGATTGTCATTGCGATTTGAGGGGAAGCATAGATATTTTTCTTAACAACATAGCCTTCATTATTTTCAATACCAATAAAGAGTAAATTTCTACTGGTTTTAAACATCCTTCCAAAAACTTTTGGTGGTATTTGAGTGACAGAAAATTGGTTTTCTTCTTGAGGGAGACCTAATACTGGGGCAGCTAAGATTTCACGTAATGAATCACCTACTTCTCCTTTCCATAGATCATTGTCTATAACTATGGTTAAATCATTAATACTACCTGACGATTCAACTAATGTTATAACTCTGTCTTTTTTATCGCATGATAGAAGGGATAAAAAAATAATTGAAATTGTAAGAAGTGTTCGCATAGTCTTTAACTTTTATAGATCTTAAGCTTTGTGCCGGGTTTTAGACTTTTAACACTCCAAATATTGTTCCAATTTTTAATTTGTTGCACAGAAACTTTAGGAAATTTTCTTGAAATTAACCATAATGAGTCTCCTTTTTTAACTACATAGGTAGTGTAATTTCCTTTTGGGGAAGTTGTTTTAGACCTTTTATTTTTAGCAACCTTAGAGGTTGATTTTTTAGTTGATTTACTACCGGCATAATTTCTTGGATAAATAGTTAAACGTTGCCCAATCCGTAATCTATTACTTCGCAATCCATTCCACCTTTTTATTTGAGATACTGAAACACGGTATCTATTAGCTATTTTTCCTAAATAGTCACCATTTCTAACTCGATATCTTATTCTTTGAGGGTTTTCAAAATATTTCGGTAATGTTTTTTCACGTTTGGCATCATCCGCTTTAGCGAAAGCATAAATCTGCTCTTCATTAGAAGTAAATTTACCTATTAAATTCTTCGGCAATCGCAAGGTGTAATTTTTACCTTTTATAAAAGGTATGATATTAAGTTTGTATTGCGGATTTAGAAATTCGAGCATCTTATCATCAGTATTCAATACTTTATTAATTTGCTCAAAAGTAATTTGTTGCTTTACTATAATCGTATCAGTTTCAAACCTGTTTGTATAAGATTTCTCTGGACGAATATCATGCTCTTCAGCATATTCTAGAATATAATAAGTAGCATAAAATGCTGGTAAATAACCCGCAGTTTCTCTTGGTAAATAACCTCTTATATTCCAGTAATTTCTACTTCCTCCAGAACGTCTGATGGCTTTAGAAACATTACCGGGACCAGAATTGTAAGCAGCTAGGGCTAGATCCCAATCGCCAAAAATTGTATATAAACTTGATAAATATTTACATGCAGCTTCAGTTGCTCTAATAGGATCATGTCTTTCATCAACATACGAACTGACATTTAAGTTAAATTGTTTGCCGGTATAATACATAAACTGCCATAGACCTGAGGCACCTACTCTAGATCTTGCTCTAGGACGTAAAGCAGATTCTACAATTGCTAAATACTTAATTTCTAAGGGTAGGTCGTATTTGTCAAGATGCTCTTCAAACATAGGGAAATAATAGGCTGCTTTACCCATTAAATTACCCATTGTATTTTTACGAGTTTTTAAATAGTGTTTTATCAAGCGCTCTAATGAAGGATTATACTCTACATTAAACGGAGTTTGACTATTTAAATGAGACAGTCTTTCTTTAAGGATTGCTGTTGTTAATTCATTATATATGGTATCTGTTATTTTTTCATCTGCATCTACAAACTGAAAATCATCATATAATGGTGAATTGTACATCGTACTCAACCATAAGCTATCAATTAAAGTGGCTTCTTTATGGCTGATGAGTTGTGCAGAATCTTTTTTAACTTCATCGGTTGTTAAAGATATATTTTTGGTTTTAACAATATCTATAGAATCAACTGCTTGAAGGGTGTTTTCTTGTGAAAAAACACTCATAGATATTAGTAGTAAAAGAGCAAATAGGGATTTCATATATACTAAACTTTTATTTTTATTGACAGATTAAAATTTAGGTTTGGAGACTGCAAAAGTATAAAAATAATTTTTATGCTTATTTTTAATAATTTTTGCTTCGATATAATTAGATCAAAACATAAAGGATAACGCCAAAAACAAGGATAAATTATTTATTATTTGTTAAAATTTTAAGCTGAGTACCTGGTTTTAGATGAGATTTATTCCAGAGATTATTCCAATTTCGAATTTGAGATACGGTAACTTCAGGAAATTTTTTAGAAATTAGAAATAAAGAATCACCCTCTTTTACTTCATATACCTTAAAAACTTGGCCGGATAAGACATCATTTTCTTTTGACTTAATTTTTTTTGAAGCACTATTTTTTTGAGATGTATTTTCACTAGAGGAGTTAGAGTTATTCTTAGAAGTAATAACAATGCTTTGTCCGGCAATAATATAGTTGGTTTGTAAACCATTCCATTTTTTTAATTGATGTAATGGGAGATTAAATTTTTTGGAAATTCTTGACAAATTATCTCCTTTTTGTACTACATAACTGTTTATAGTAGTTGGAGTTATATAATTGGAGGCCTCACGCTTATTGAGTTCAGGTAAATTGTAAATTTTATGTTCATTAGATATGAATTCATCAATTAAATTTTTAGGAAGTGTTAATACATAATGATTACCATTTGCAGGGATAATACCTAATTTATATTGTGGGTTTAAATTTCTTAATAGATCAATATTAATATTGATTTCTTTTTTTATCTGCGTAAAAGTTATCTTCTTTTTAACATGAATAGTATCGGTTTCAAAAAAAGTAATACTTGAATTTTTTGGATAGATATTGTGCTCAGCACCATATTCAAAAAGATAGAATGTAGCATAAAAAGCAGGTATATAACCTCGAGTTTCAGCAGGTAAATATTGCCTGATATTCCAATAGTTTCGCAATCCGCCAGAACGTCTAATTGCTTTAGAAACATTACCGGGACCTGAATTATAAGCAGCTAAGGCTAGATCCCAATCATCAAAGGTTGCGTATAAACTTTCTAAATATTTACAGGCAGCTTCGGTTGCCTTTATAGGATCTGAACGTTCATCAACATAAGAAGTAATATTGAGTCCGTATTGTTTACCAGTATTGTACATAAATTGCCATAATCCTTTTGCGCCCATATGCGATTTAGAATTGGGTTCTAAGGCAGACTCTACGATGGCCAAATATTTTATTTCAAGGGGTAAGTTGTATTTATCAAGACGCTCTTCAAAAAGCGGGAAATAATATTTCGCTTTATCCATTAAATTAGAGAATCCATCTTTTCTGGTTTTTAAGTATAATCTGATAAAGCGTTCAACAGTTGCATTGTATACTACATTAAAAGGTGTAGTATGATTTAAACTTTCTAAACGTTTTTTTAAGATGTCAGAGGTAAATTCTTCATTAATAGTATTTTTAACTGAATTTCTATTTAAAGATGAATTGTTCAAATTCACTGTTAGACGAGTATCAATTTCTTCGACATAAGCCAATGAAGTTGTTTCAGAAGCACTATTTGGATCATTATTCAGTAAAACTGAAGGTCCATTTTGAGCAAAGGATATAGCATAAGTAGCCCATAAAATTAAGGGGAGTAATTTTTTCATAGCAGTTTAGTTTTTCTTTTTCCATTGAATTGAAACTCAATCCAATGTACAATAGTATGAATAAATTCTTCTTTACACAAATCATTGTGCAATTCGTGATAACCATCTTCAAATAATTTTAAAGTGACATTATTACTATTATGAGCAAATTCTTCTGAAGCTTTATGGCTGATCAGTCTATCGCCGGTACCGTGTAATACTAACATCGGAATTGTTAATTTTGAAGCGTTTTTAATTGCCCATTCACCGGTTTCCATAAAGGTTAACGAATAATTAGGGCTTATTTGACCATGTACTAAAGGATCGTCAATATATTTTTGTACTTCAGCTTTATCTCGAGAAATGGCAGTTGCATCCAATTCATTGCCCATGGTCATTGATGGTGCAATTTTTTGTAAAACTTTCCCGATAGATAATTTCCACGAAGGAGGTTGAAATGCTAATCTCAAAAACGGACTTGTAGCTATTACTCCTTTAAAATTGTTTTCTCTCCTCAACACATAATTAATAACGACATTTCCACCCATACTATGTCCATATAAGAAAGTAGGAACGTTTCCAAAAAGAGTATTGGCTTTTTCAGCCACTATTTTAACGCAATCTAACACCGCATCAAAACCGGGATTATGACCTCTTTTACCTTCAGTTTTACCATGACCAAATTGATCGTAAGTAATTACAGAAATATCATGTTTTAAGAATTCAGGAATTATAGAACTTGTATATCTTGTGGCGTGTTCACCCATACCATGAACCAAAATTACAACAGCTTTGGTAGTGTCAGCTTGCCAATATTGACCATAAAATTTGGTGTTATAGTGATTAAAATCAAATTCTTTGTGAATCATGGGTTGGCATTTATTAGTGAAACTCTGTTTTGAAGAATCACGCAGTTTGCGTGATGAATTCAAAATAGATAGTTGAATTAATCCCGCTACAGAGCGAGATCTCAAGTTTGGCCTTTCACCTCAAAAATATCAAAAGGGCGGTGTTCAATTGCAAAAATGTTAATAGAAGCTAAAAACTTTTAGTGAAACTCTCTCGAAGCTTCAGGATTGAAGAATCAAGTAATTTTAGTGATGAACCCGCCTGCCGGCAGCAGGGATAATCGGTTTCAAGAATTTGTTTATTCTAAATAGTAGATGTTAAATTTTTGAATAATATAATTTTTAAACTCCATATCTAAGAAAATCATAATAATTAGCACATTTTAATATTTTTCTGATGTTTTTTCGGATAAAAGTTTTACTATTGTCCTGTGAAAGCAATACAATCACATACAATTCCCACATCTTTCAGACGCGTTTCTGTGCGTCGTCGCCCGTAAGGGTACATATATTTTTATGGAACTTAGGTGAGTCCGGTTCTTTTTTCAACACATATTTTTTCAAACATTTTTAATAATTCAATTACAATACTATGGATATTGTTATTGCCAATAAATCGCATAGTAAATATGCGACCATCATATCTGATACTATAACCGATTCTGCTAAAGTACGTGGAACCGGAATAGCGAAGCGTTCACCAGATTATATTATTACCAAACTTGAAAATAAAAATGCAGTTATTGCTTTTGACGGTGATAAGTTTGCTGGTTTCTGTTATATTGAAGCTTGGGGTCATGGTAAATTCGTAGCTAATTCAGGTTTAATAGTACATCCAGATTATAGAAATCAGGGTCTGGCTAAAAAAATCAAAAAAGTCATTTTTGATTATTCAAAAGAGAAATTTCCAGATGCAAAAATTTTCGGAATTACTACGGGTTTAGCGATACTAAAAATTAACTATGACCTTGGGTATAGACCAGTTACTTTTTCTGAGCTTACTGATGATAAAGACTTTTGGAAAGGTTGCCAGACCTGTAAAAATTATGATGTATTAACGCGAACTAATCAGAAAATGTGTTTGTGTACAGGCATGCTATATGATTCCAAACAAGATGGCAATTCAAAAGAGAATAAAGCACACGAGCATCCTTATAACAAAAAGGTGTTGCAACGATTAAAAAACATTAAACAAGCATTGTTTTTAAAAAATAAAAAAAATGGATAACAAATTAGTATTAGCTTATAGTGGCGGATTAGACACTTCGTATTGTGCACTAAAACTTTCTAAAGATGAAGGTTTTGAAGTGCATGCAGTAAGTGTAAATACAGGAGGTTTTTCTGAACAAGAAATTAAAGATATTGAAAAAAAAGCATTGCAATTGGGTGCTCATACCTATACATCTATTGATGCTATTCAATCATTTTATGATAAAGTCATAAAATATTTGGTGTTTGGCAATGTGTTGAAAAATAATACCTATCCACTTTCGGTGAGTGCTGAACGAATTATTCAAGCTATTGAAATTGTGAAGTATGCAAAAGGAATCAATGCAACACATATTGCGCATGGTAGTACCGGTGCAGGTAATGACCAAGTGCGATTTGATATGATTTTTCAGATTTTAGCACCAGAAATTGAAATTATTACGCCTATAAGAGATCATAAACTTTCCCGTCAAGCGGAAATAGACTATCTAAAATTGAACGGTATTGACTTAGAATGGGAAAAAGCCAAATACTCTATCAATAAAGGATTATGGGGAACAAGTGTTGGAGGTGAAGAAACGCTAACTTCACACAAACCATTACCTGAAGAGGCATATCCTAGCCAGTTAGAAAAACAAGTGCTTGAAAAAGTAAAATTAAGCTTTGAAAAAGGAGAGTTGATTGCGATAAACTATGTGAAAAATTACCCGGTAAAGAACATTGAAACTCTAAATGAAATGGCTTCAAAATATGCTATCGGTAGAGATATTCATGTGGGCGATACGATTATTGGTATCAAAGGTAGAGTGGGTTTTGAAGCTGCTGCACCATTGATAATTATAAAAGCACATCATTTATTAGAAAAACATGTACTGACTAAATGGCAACAACATCATAAAGAGTATCTGGCAAATTGGTATGGAACCATGCTACATGAAGGACAATATTTAGATGACGTAATGCGGAATATTGAAGCTTTTTTAGAAGACTCACAAGAAAATGTAAATGGCGATGTTATGGTTACGCTACATCCATATAGATTTACGGTTGATGGTATTACCTCACCTAACGATCTAATGAATGCTTCTTTTGCTCAATATGGTGAAATGAATAACGGCTGGACAGCCGATGATGCAAAAGGATTTATAAAAATATTATCGAATCAGAATAAAATATTTAAACAAGTAAATAATTCATTATGATACAGATCGGAATCATAGGAGGTGCCGGATATACTGCCGGAGAGCTCATCAGAATATTATTGTATCATAAAAAGATAACTATCAATTTTGTGTATAGTACTTCTAATACAGGGAATAATATAAGTAGCATACATCAAGATTTAGTAGGTGAAACAGCCATGAAGTTTACCAATACTATAAATGATACCGTTGATGTTTTGTTTTTGTGTTTAGGACATGGGAATTCAAAAACCTTTTTAGAAAAATATCAATTTTCAGAAACAACAAAAATTATCGATTTAAGTAATGATTTCAGGTTGAATGAAAATGCTTTGTTTCAAAACAAAAAGTTTGTATATGGTTTACCGGAATTAAATAAAGAAGCAATTAAATCAGCGAATTTCATTGCAAACCCGGGCTGTTTTGCTACTGCTATACAATTAGCATTGTTGCCTTTAGTTGAAAACGGATTGTTGAAGGATGACGTTCATGTAAATGCAGTAACAGGTGCCACAGGCGCAGGTACTTCATTGTCAACAACAACACATTTTACTTGGCGTGATAATAATTTTTCATATTACAAACCATTTACACATCAGCATTTGGGTGAAATAAATCAAAGTATACAACAATTACAGAATTCATTTGCTAATGAGATCTATTTTATGCCCAATAGAGGTAATTTTAGTAGAGGAATTTTCGCAACAACATATACCAATTTCGATGGCACCTTGAAAGAAGCAAAAAAGCTATATCAAAATTTTTATAAAGATGCACAATTCACACATATAAGTGATGTTGAATTACATTTAAAACAGGTAGTAAATACTAATAAATGTTTGATACATCTTTATAAACATGAAAATAAATTACTGATAACAAGTATTATAGATAATTTGGTAAAAGGCGCTTCCGGACAAGCAGTACATAATATGAATTTAATGTTGGGTTTTGCCGAAGATGAAGGATTACAATTAAAAGGAACATATTTTTAAATCCCTTCCCAAACCCTTCCAGAGTTTGGAACTCTGGAAGGGTTAAAAAATAATTAAAAAAAAAGCTTAGCGTCTTTGCGCCTTAGCGAGAACAAAATAGATAAAATAATAAAATAAAGCTTAGTGCCTTAACGAGAAAATCAAAAAAATGAAAATAGCAATCATAGGAGCAGGAAACTTAGGACTTTCCATAGCAAAAGGACTCATTATAAACAATGCAGTAACTACACTGTATTTAACAAAGCGAAATACAGAAAGTATAAAAAGTATGTCAGATTATGATAATATCAATATTACTTCTGATAATAGGGAGGCAGTTGCAAATTCTGACATACTCATATTTGCTGTGCAGCCAAACCATTTTGAAAAGATACTAGTAGAAGTAGCAGATTTATTTACAGAAAATCATGTCATTATATCAACCATTACCGGTTTTAAAATTGAATCGATAGAATCACTGATAGGCGCAGATAATTATATTATTCGGTCTATGCCAAATACGGCTATTTCTGTAGGGAAGTCGATTACCTGTGTTTGTAGCAATGAAAAAGGAAAGAAAAGAATTGATGTTGCGTCAGCTATTTTTAACCGATTAGGAACATCAATTGAAATTCCTGAAGAACAAATGCAGGCAGCAACAGTAATTTGTGCCAGCGGTATTGCTTTTTGGATGCGATTGATAAGAGCCACAACACAGGGTGCAATTCAGTTGGGTTTTGAATCACATATAGCACAAGAAATGGCAACGCAAACCTGTTTAGGCGCGGCTAGTTTATTAGTAGAATCAGGCAATCATCCTGAAGAAGAAATAGATAAAGTAACAACTCCAAGAGGTTGTACTATAGAAGGCTTAAATGAAATGGAACATCAAGGCTTAAGCTCTTCATTGATAAGAGGTATTGTTACTTCTTTTAATAAAATTAATGAAATCTCTAAAATGTAAACGTCATTGTGAGGACGAAAGACAGCCTGTGCTGTCCCGACGGTTCGGGAGTTTCAGTATGGCAGTCTGTTAATTAAAAGATTATTTCGTCGTTATCTCTCCTCGTAATGACCTAAAAAATGAAATCACAAATAACAAGTACCAATTAATTATCAAAATTCAATAATGCACAGCTTTGGAATTTGGAATTTGTTTTTTGGAATTTTTATAAAAATAATATTATGAACCTATTCAACGTATACCAACTATATGATGTAACTCCTGTCAAGGCAACAAATATTTTTGTAACTGATGATAGAGGGGTGGAATATTTAGACCTATATGGAGGCCATGGTGTGGTTTCTATTGGTCATTCCCATCCACATTATGTGTCAAAATTGAAGGAGCAATTAGATGCTATTGGCTTTTATTCCAATGCAGTTAAAAATCCATTGCAAGATGAATTGGCTAAAAAATTAGGAGCGGTTTCCGGTTGCCCGGACTATAGCTTGTTTTTATGCAATTCAGGAGCAGAAGCGAATGAAAATGCATTAAAACTGGCTTCTTTTTATACAGGTAAAAAAAGAGTGATTGCTTTTGAAAATTCTTTCCATGGAAGAACATCTGTTGCAGTTTCGGTAACCGATAATCCTAAGATCAATGCACCGATAAACAGTACCAATCCGAAAATATTTTTACCACTAAACGAAATTGATCTAGTAGAAAAAGAGCTCGCTAAAGACGATGTATGTGCAATAATTATTGAAGGGATTCAAGGTGTTGGCGGATTAGACGAGGGAACCACAGCATTTTTTCAGAATTTAGAAAAATTGTGTAAGGAATACAATGTAGTTTTTATTGTAGATGAAGTGCAATCTGGTTATGGTAGAAGTGGGCGGTTTTTTGCACATCAATACCATAATATTAAACCTGATATTATTTCAGTTGCCAAAGGTATGGGTAATGGATTCCCGATTGGTGGTATCCTCATTTCATCTAAGTTTAAAGCTGCTTACGGAATGTTAGGAACTACCTTTGGAGGTAATCATTTAGCTTGTGCTGCTGGAATTGCAGTACTAGAAGTTATTGAACAAGAAAGCTTGATGCAAAATGTAGAAAGTATTTCAAAATATTTTATAGAAGAAGCTCAAAGAATACCACAAGTAAAAAATATCAAAGGAAGAGGATTAATGTTAGGACTCGAATTTGATTTTGAAGTAGCTGAATTAAGAAAAAAACTAATTTATGAGAAACACATTTTTACCGGAGGCGCAAATAATAAGAAGTTATTGAGAATTCTCCCTCCTTTAACTGTAAAAAAAGAACATATTGACATGTTTTTTAAAGCGTTAAAAGAAACTTTAAATTCTCCTCTTGAGAGGGGTTAGGGGTGTGTTATACATTCACTAAATATTAAACCAAGTAGTATGAAAAAATACACATCCATATCAGATATAGCTTCTTTGTCAAGTATTATTGACGGAGCAATTCATCTAAAAAAGAACCCTTTTGCTTTTCAATCTTTAGGCAAGAACAAAACAATAGCGATGCTGTTTTTCAATCCGAGTTTACGAACTAGGCTAAGTACGCAAAAAGCAGCACTAAATTTAGGAATGCAAGTAATGATCATGAATATTTCTAATGACGGATGGGCATTAGAATTTGAAGACGGTACAATTATGAAAAATTCAGCTGTTGAACATGTAAAAGAAGCAGCTCAGGTAATTTCACAATATTGCGATATACTTGCCATTAGAACTTTCGCAGGATTGACAAATAAAGAAGAAGATTATAATGAAAAAGTGATGAATGCTTTTGTAAAATATGCTACCGTTCCTATTGTAAGTTTAGAGAGCGCTATTGGTCATCCATTACAAGCCTTAACCGATGCTTTAACTATTAAAGAACATCAAAAAATAGCGAAACCAAAAGTGGTATTGAGTTGGGCACCACATCCGAAAGCATTGCCACAAGCAGTAGCCAACTCTTTTGTGAATGTGATGAAATTATCTGAGGTCGATTTTGTCATTACACATCCTTATGGTTATGAATTGAGCTCTGAAATAACCAATAATATAACCATTGAATACAACCAAGATAAGGCATTTGAAAATGCCGATTTTATCTATACCAAAAATTGGAGTGCTTTTACAGATTATGGTAAAGTATTGACCATAGATAGTAATTGGATGATAACGAAAAAGAAAATGCAATTAACCAATAATGCGAAGTTTATGCATTGTTTACCGGTAAGAAGAAATGTTGTTGTTGAAGATGCTGTTATTGATAGTGAAAATTCATTGGTGATTGAACAATCAAATAACAGAACGTTTGCAGCACAAATCGTATTAAAAAAGATATTAGAGAATTAACCAAACCTTTCTAGGGTTTTAAACCCTAGAAAGGTTAATATGAAAAAATGAAAAATAAATTAACCATCGTAAAAATAGGAGGAAATGTTATCAACGATAATAAAGCATTAACCTCTTTTTTAACAGATTTTGCTTCAATTGAAGACCTGAAAGTACTGGTACATGGAGGTGGAAAAAAAGCATCTGAACTAGCTGCTCAAATCGGACTTACACCTAAAATGATGAATGGAAGGCGTGTAACTGACGAAGCAAATTTAGATGTGGTAACAATGGTCTATGCAGGTCTGCTGAATAAAAAAATTGTAGCTCAGTTACAGCAATACAATTGTAATGCTATTGGTTTGTCTGGAGCTGACGCTAATTCAATAAAAGCACATAAACGGGTAGTTAAGGATATTGATTATGGTTATGCCGGAGATGTAGATGAAGTAAATGATTCTGTAATAAAGCTATTGTTAGAAAATAATCTAACGCCTGTTTTTTGTGCAATAACGCATGATAAAAACGGACAATTATTAAATACTAATGCAGATACTATTGCCTCAGAAATTGCCTCAGGACTAGCAAATCATTTCCAGGTTGTTTTAACCTATTGTTTTGAAAAGAATGGTGTTTTGAAAGATGTAAATGATGATAATTCAGTTATTGAAAATATCGATTCTAAAAGCTATGAAGAACTCAAAGATAAGAGCATTATTGCTGACGGAATGCTGCCTAAATTAGAAAATTGTTTTTATGCACTAAATAACGGAGTTGCAAAAATTATAATTGGAAACCCGAGTGTAATTGTAAATAAAGTTCAAAAATATACAAGTTTAAAACTTTGAAATTAAGACCTAACAGGTCTCAAAAATTAACATAATGAATAAACTCACTAAAGAAGCGATAATATTATTGCAAAACATGATTTCAAAGCCTTCATTTTCTTCTGAAGAAGATGAAACAGCATTGTTAATTATGCAATGGTTTTCAACTCATGATATCAAGTTTGAAAGTAATAATCATAATGTTTGGGCGAAGAATAAGTTTTTTGATGCTTCAAAACCTACCATTTTGTTGAATTCACATCACGATACTGTAAAGCCAAACAAAGCTTACACTAGAGACCCTTTTAAAGCTGAAATTATCGATGAGAAATTATACGGTCTGGGCAGTAATGATGCTGGCGGATGTTTGGTATCACTATTGGCAACATTTGCACATTTTTATCAAATGGAAAATTTAAAATATAATTTGGTAATTGTGGCTTCTGCGGAAGAAGAAAGTTCAGGGCAAAACGGATTGAACAGTATGCTTTCCATAATTCCAACTATTGATGTTGCGATTGTTGGAGAACCTACCTTGATGCAATTGGCTATAGCCGAAAAAGGATTGTTGGTGTTAGATTGTTATGCGCATGGCATGGCAGGTCATGCAGCACACGAATTGGGTGATAATGCTATTTATAAAGCAATAGAAGCAATGGACTGGTTTAAAACTTATCAATTTCCCAATATATCAGACACTTTAGGTAAGGTAAAAATGACCGTTACTCAGGTAAATGCAGGTTCACAGCATAATGTGATTCCGGCGGTTTGTCATTTTGTAGTAGATATTCGTGTTACGGATGCCTATAGTAATCAGGAAGTATTGGATATTGTAAAAGAAAATGTAGATATTGAAGTAAAAGAACGTTCTTTAAGGTTAAATTCCTCATCAATTCCTATAACACATAACATCGTAAAAGCAGGAATTGCATTGGGAAGAAGTACTTATGGTTCACCAACCTTATCAGATCAATCAGTATTAACTTGTCCGTCCTTAAAATTAGGGCCGGGCGATTCGTTACGATCTCATACAGCAGATGAATTTATTTATGTACAAGAAATTGAAGAAGGAATAGATTTATATATAAATTTAATGAAGAAAATATTATAAAAAAAGAATAGAGAAAAAAGACAAAAGAATAGAGATGAGTGTTGTACTTATTAAAGTCTTTGTTCTAAAAGCGAAGCGGTCTTTTCTCTTTGTTCTAATTTTTTAAGAATTAAAAAATTAAAATTATGAAACGAGCATGCTAAAAAGTTTAACACCTAAGGGAATGACTAATAGCGAACAGCATGTGACCTTTAAAAATCAATAAATATAGACACATGAAAAACTATTTTTTTTATTTAATTTGCATATTGCTTTGCACTAATATTTCAGCACAAATGATTACAAAAGATAGTATAATAGGTTCTTACCACCTTTCATCAGGTAACAACGACCCACATGGAGGTGCTGAATTAATCGCTTATCCTAACAATAGATTTATTGTCGCAGCTTTTGGCACAATAGTAAATGGAGAATGGAAATTAAAAGATAATATCGTTCATTTTATACCGGATTATGACCCCGATTCTTTTATCTTATATGGTAGAAAAACAACAACATTAAAAGATCGTGTAAGAGTTATTTTTGAGAATTTTGAGAATGATAATTCTAAATATGTAAATTTTGAATCTTCTCCTAAAGATTCCGTTCTTAATATGCGACAAGTATTTAATGATGATGCTAATTGTTTTAGCCACCCTTATATATACAAAGGAATGGATATAATACAAAAACTTAGATTTACTACAAAACAAGATTATTGGGATAAAAGTACTGAATATGATGTTTATACTTTTGAGAATCAAACCACATATAATGACTTTGTAGCTGTTTCTAATCCTAAAGATTTTGAAAAAGAACCATTCAATGCAATTTATAAAAACGGAGGGCTTTTATTTAATAACGATAAAGTTTCAATAAAAAGAGACTTAAGTGAGTTAGATAAGGAAGAAGAAGAATTTTTTAAAACCTTTGCTAACTTAAAAATATTAGATGATGTATTGTACTACGACAAAGAACACTTTCTTATAGATTTAAGTTTAGGGTTTAAAATAGAATATTATGAATATGATAAGATAAACGATTTGTATTTCAATCCTGACCTTGAAAAAACCAAAGATTCATTTGATTTTGATTATAGTGAAACAAGAAATAGTGAACTACTTCCTTATAAAAGGATGGCTAAGCAAAATGTACTAAAACAAGCTATAAAAATTAACAAAAAATCGTTATTTATTGTCAAGTGTGATTAAATGAAAAATGTAACAGCTACACAAATCTATAAGCGCCAAACTACACTTGCTGAAATTGGTGAAGTTGGTCAGCAAAAATTATTGCAGGCTAAGATAGTTATTGTCGGTTGTGGAGGTTTAGGTAGTGTAGCAGCAGTTTATTTAGCAGCAAGTGGTATAGGCAAAATTCACTTAGTAGATTATGATGTAATTGATGCTTCAAATTTGCACAGACAGGTTTTTTATAAAATTGAAGATATCGGTAAACCCAAAGCGGAAGCCTTGGCAAATCATATTAAAGAAGTTACACCTTTTGTAAAGGTTAGTTTTAGTACTACTGCAATTTCAAAAAGTACTGTTTTTGATGAGATTGATAATTACGATTTTATTTTAGACTGTACGGATAGCTTACCAATAAAATATTTATTGAATGATGTCTGCATATTGAAAGATAAAACCTTGATCTATGGTTCACTTTATAAATTTGATGGTTATATAGCTAGTTTTAATGTGAAATTACCTGATGGAAGTTTTAGCACTAACTTACGAGATGCTTTTCCTGAAATATCAAAAGAAGCGATTCCCAATTGTTCTGAAGTAGGCACACTGAATACCATTGTTGGTATTATTGGCTTGATGCAAGCAAATGAAGTATTGAAGTTGGTTGCAAATATTGGCAACCCTTTAATTGATCAATTGTTAATATATAACAGCTTAGAAAATTCACAATTTAAGATGAAGTTAAAATCAGATGATGCTTGTCATTCAGAGCGAAAGCGAAGAATCTCTGATATCTTTAAAACAGAAAATTATGTTGATGTCAGTTGCCTTGTTCAGGATGAAGCATTGCTTATTTCTATGGAAAAATTTAAAATCCAATTGTCACTTCGAGCGGAGTCGAGAAGCTTTCGAACTATCTCTGTTATTGAAAATATAGATACTCCTTTGCCATTTGAAGTAGATGCAAAAATCCCTTTTTCAAAATTTGATGATATAACTTGTCATATTGAGCGCAGTCGAAATATAGACAAGCACAAAAATTTTGTCATTGTCTGTAACAAAGGAATTTCAAGTTATACAACAACAGTCAAATTAAAAGAAAAATACCCCGACCTTACTATTTTAAGTCTTAAAAGGGGGATTACAAATTATTAGAGATATTCTTACATGCAAAAACCACTACAATTTTATACCGCAGAAAAAGACCGCTTTGAACAGGAGCTGACTTTGATAAAAAAGAAGTTGGCAACATCAAGCCTATTGCGATTAGGTGTTTTTTTAGCAACAGCTTTTGGTATCTATTTCTTTTTTGGAAATACAAATATTGTGTTACCTATAGTTATCATAGGAATTATCTTGTTTCTATATTTAGTTTCCAAGCATACAGATATGCAATATAAAAGAGGCTTGGTTAAAAGTTTAATTAATATCAACGAGACAGAAATTAACGTTTTAAACAGAGATTATTTTTCACTAGATGAAGGTAAAGAATTCATTGACCCAACACATTTTTATAGTTACGATATTGATCTTTTTGGTAGAGGCTCTTTTTTTCAATATATCAATAGAACAGTAACTCATGAAGGAAAAAATGAACTCGCTAAAAACTTAACTGCAAATGAAACATCAGCAATTGAAAACAAACAAGAAGCAATTAAAGAATTAGCTCAACTCCCCAAATGGCGACAGCAATTTTCAGCAATTGCCAGTTTGGTAAAAGTGCAACATTCAGCTAAAGTTATTGTAGGTTGGATACACAATTACAAATCTGTTTTTCCACAATTTCTATCATTTTTACCGGCAGTATTTTCTATAATTTCTTTACTATTGATTGTACTTGCCAGTTTACAGATCATAAGCGGACAATTTTTGCTAATCTGGTTTTTTATCGGATTAGGAATTTCAGGAATTTATCTTAAAAAAGTAAATCAACTATATCAAGATGCAACAAAAGCTAAAGATACTTTTAAACAATATCATAAGCTGCTGCATGAAATAGAAACAACTACATTTACATCTCAAATTTTAAAAGAAAAGCAACAAGCTATTCAAACTGAATCTCAAAAAGCATCGATCATTTTTGGAAAATTCTCTAAAACCTTAGATGCTTTAGATCAGCGTAATAATATGATTATGGCAGTTGTAGGTAATGCCTTTTTACTTTGGGATTTACAGCAAGCGTATAAAATTGAACAATGGATCAACAAGTACAATAACAACATTGAAAACTGGTTTAAGGTCATTGCTTTTTTTGATGCACAAAATTCATTAGCAAATGTAGCTTTTAATCATCCTAATTACATTTTTCCTGAAATTAATAAAGAGAAACAAGTAATTAAAGCCCAAAATTTAGGACATCCTTTATTGAAAGAATCACAGCGTATTGATAATAATTATACGATAGAAAGCCAACAATTTTTTATCATTACCGGAGCTAATATGGCTGGTAAGAGTACTTTTTTACGCACCGTTTCATTAGCTATAGTCATGGCAAATATAGGTTTGCCTGTTTGTGCTGAATCGTTTCAGTATAATCCTATAAAATTGATAACCAGTATGCGAACTTCTGATTCCTTAGCAGATGATGAATCGTATTTCTTTTCAGAATTAAAACGATTAAAATTTATTGTTGAAGAAATAAAGTCAGAGAATTACTTTATCATTTTAGATGAGATATTAAAAGGAACAAATAGTACAGATAAAGCAATTGGTTCTAAAAAATTCATTCAAAAACTGGTGGCTTCAAACTCCACAGGAATCATTGCCACCCATGATTTAAGTTTATGCGAAATTGAAAAAGAACTCTCTGAAATTGAAAACTATTATTTTGATGCTGAGATTATCAATGATGAATTGCACTTCGATTACAAATTAAAAGAAGGTGTTTGTAAAAACATGAATGCTTCTTTCTTGTTAAAGAAAATGGAGATAGTATAATAAGACAATAGACTGATAGACATTAGACCTATAGACTTTTCTTGTTTAATCAAACTTTCAAAGATCAGTGAAAATCATCAAAATCTGCGTTCTATCGTTTAATCAAAAGAATACAACAAGACCTTATCATTCTCCTTTAAAAGTTCATCCAACTCATCTAAAAAATTGATAGAAACAGTTGGGCATCCCCAACTAAGAGCTATTGACTTCGGATATACTTCTTTATCAGGCACATGTTCCCAAGCATGAAGAACAACAACTCTTTTACGCATATTCGTATTCGCTTCTTCCAATCCGTCAAGCCAATATTTATAGTTTTTACCCCATTTACTATAGGCTCTCTTGCCAACAACAGCCATTCCTAAAGTTGTACAATAACTATTTTTTGTATTACTAAATAGGGTCGCTGTACCATTAGTGTTTTTGCCTTTACAACTTCCATGGCATACCAATCCTTTTTTAATTATCATGCCTTTTTTTAGATCAACTACAAAGAACCGATTCAAACCACTGTGTAAAGAATAATCAATCATAAATGCTATATCTTGATTATACTTATGTTGTTTAGCAAATTGTTGAATATGCTCAATTACTTCGGTATAATCTTTTACAGATTTCGTTGAAGGGGTTTTGTTTTCTTCACAAGAAAAATTTAGTGTATTTAATAGTAAAAGAAAAATTTTAATATTCATTTATAATTTTTTAAGTCCTTCCTTTTGGAAAGGGTTAGGGATGGGCTAAAAACTCAATCCAAACATAAAACCATCACTGTTGATACCATTAAAATTAGAACGAACATAATCCACTCGTAAAAAACGGAATTTACCAAAACCTATATTATCCAGTCCAACAGAATATTCTGTATAAGGTTTGTTGTCTTTCGTTAACAAAGCCTTAGCACCAAGAACCAATTTGAATTGCAATTTATTTAACAAAGGTATTTTTCGCAACAAATATCCATCAAAATTATGTTGCGTATGAAATTCAGCATATTCGCTACTTGTGCTCAAATCATAATACGGTAAAAGGTTGAACGAATTAGTATAATCACCATCCAAATTAACATGCGTTTGGTTTCCGTTAAAATGTTTGTAATCTATAAATGATATTTCATCAGCAGATAAAAATTTACCCACTTTAATATTATAATCAAAATAACCTTTGTTACCAAGTGTAATATTTTGAAAAACACGCGCTTGAATTAAATCGTAATTATACTTGGAATCACTGGTAGCAAACCCTTTAGTATAACCCAAATTAATTTTAGGATATTTATTCCATAAATTCACTTTTCTATCAGGTAAGGATATATATTCTTGCCCAAAACGAATGGCTGTACTTAATGAAAATTTATAAATATGATGCTTATCAAAAGCAGGAGTTGTAAAATTATCAGGTTCTAATGGATTATTTGAGCTATAAATTACATTATCTCTGTTTAAAGTAACGTAATCAGTTGTATTAAAAACAGGTTTTCGGTTTTCGTATGATAGAGAAGAATTAAATCGAAATCCGTTAATAATTTCTCTTCCATAATTTATTTCAGCAAAAGTTTTATCATAAAATTTAGCATAATTTCGTTCAAAAAACAGCGAACTCGCTGCATTAATAACAGCCGAAATAGGCTCAGAAGTGTTGAACTGCATAATTTTTCTCCCACCGGCAACCGAAAGAAACGGTTTTGTTTTCTGATTGAATTGATAGGTTATTTTGCCACTCGCTCTAAATTGTTTATCGGATAGCCCGTAATCTAAAACAGTATTTATCCAAAGTTTTTGATGTTCTTCTTTATAGTTTTTGTAAAAAGAAACATCCATATTGGTGTGCCAACCCTGAACTGTATTGAACATTGAATTTAATATAGGAGAACCGATATTTAGATTCCAATCTTTATATGAATTTTTATAGTTGTAACCCAATAGCAAACTGCTGATTTTAAACTTATTTCGTTTTAAATCAACCGAATCTAAATATTTTTTTGATTTTCTGATAACTTTGATACTATCCTTTAATTTATAATCTTTAGTTTCCTCAAAAGTAAGTGGCACAGGGCGGATTGTGTTCCAAAAAATAGTATCTTTTTTATTGGCTTTATCCTCAAAGGATAATACCTCATTGGTAAAGGTTTTTTTAGTAATTGTTGGTTTAAAATTATAATCGCTATATACAGAGGTAAACCTTCCATCAATATTGATTCCGAACATTCCAAATTTAAAATCAATACTTTGCGAAAATAAAGACCATAAGTCATCCTTAGCAGAATATGAATAATTCTGTTTTAAGTATAATTTATCAACTTGAGGTATTTGTATTCGTTTTCCACTAATTGAAAGATCAACAGCATAGATTTCCCAAGTATTTTCAACAATATAAATGAAGCCCTCAAAAGCATTATCAGTCGCTCGTTTTGGAGTTATTTTTATTTTATTAATTAAGTGGTCATCCTCATAATAACTATTTATCAAATTGTAATTATAATAGGTAAAAGCATAACTTGCAATGGGCGAAATAATACTTTCTCCCAACTCTACAAGATTGGCATAAAAATTAAAATTAACACTTGAAGCTTGATTAAAGCTAAACCCATTATCATTTCCACTTACTTTTGATGCAATGATTCGCTCTTTAAATTTCTTTGGACTCTTCGTTATCTTCGAAATGGTTTCTGAAAGATATACAACACCACTTCTGGTGGAATCTAAGCCACCACCTAAATCACCCAAACTTTGACCAAGAATTTTTTCAGGAGCATCTTTTATTCGATAAATTCCACGTGAATAAAAATCAGCTGTAAAATTTTCAGTTTTCAATCGGTTTACTTTTCTGTTAGCAATTGCACTTCTGATTATTCTATTGGCTGGATTCTCTTTAGAACTGACCACAACTTCGTTTAATGTAACGGCATCTTCTAATAGTGTTATATTTAATGTGTAGGGGAAGCTTGAAATAGTAACATCTTTTTTAATCGTTTTATATCCCAGATATTGAAAAATGAGCGTATAGCTTCCTGTTTTTTTAAGGTTTAGTATATAATTGCCATCATTGTTAGTTGTGGTTCCTTTATAAGTGTCTTTAAGATATATATTGACAAAAGGTAAGGCTTCTTTATTTTTATCGGTTATAGAACCTGTTATTTGTGAGAAAGCTTTTATACTAATAAATGCAATTAGAAGTAGTTTGTATTTCATATATTTTTTGGTTTAGTATTTTATATCAAAAATTAAACCACAAACATAAATACTTGTAAAAAAGTAAGATTAAAAAAGTTTGTTAAATATATGTTTGAATTATGTTAAAATGGGTGCATGACAAATCTCATTTGAAAATATGAAATAGAACGCTGATGATACTGACTGAGCAGATTTTCGCTGATCTATTAATAAATATCTGTGATAAATCATAAAAAATCAGCGTCATCTGCGTTCTATTCAAAAATTTGTCGTGCACTCTGTTAAAACCCTCCTTCTTATGTTAAAAAAAGTCTTTCCTTAAGGGAAGGATTTAAGGATGAGAATTCACCCAAACCTCACCATCAACGAAATATTCTTTTTTCCAGATAGGTACAGTTTCTTTTAAAGTGTCAATAGCAAATTGACAGGCTACAAAGGCAGCTTTTCTATGGGCAGAAGAGACAGCAATAATTACTGGAATATCGCCTATTAGCAATTTTCCTTCAGCATGGTGGATAGCAATTTTTTGAATATTAAAATCAGTTAAGGCTTTATCTGCAATTTTTTGCATTTCTTTAATTGCCATAACTTGATAGGTAGAAAAATCAAGTTTTGTTACGGTTTTATTTTGTGTTTTATTTCTTACCGTTCCAACAAATAAAGCAATACCACCACAAGAAGCATCCCGAACAAAATCATAACACTCTTGTAAGTTGAGTTTATCAGATGTGATTTTTATGGAGGATTTATCTTGCATTATTTTTTAGAATAATTACAAATTTAGTAAATCAAAACATATCTTTGCGGACTTTATAATAAAGAAAATTAGAAATGATAAAGACATTTAGAATTATTAGTTTTTTAGAAGGAATTTCCTATTTATTACTTCTTTTTGTGGCAGTTCCAATCAAATATTTTGGAGAAAATGAAACCTATGTAAAAATGCTGGGAATGCCTCATGGTTTACTTTTTATAGGATATATTATTTTAGCGATTATGCTCAACTATGAATTAGAATGGAAATCTAAAACTTTTTGGATGGTATTAGCAGCTTCAGTTATACCTTTTGGTACGTTTTATATAGATAGAAAATATCTAAGAAATTAAGCTTTTAGTTTTTGATGTTCAATAAACGTAGAGATTGGAGAAAATAAATTAATAAAGAAAATAAATCCTAAGTAGAATATTGCCATTGCAGTATAAATTGAAAAGTAGTCACCATTAATTCCTCCAAAAGCAAATATTCCTCCAAAAATATACCAAGCACTTAACATCCATAGGGCAATTTTACTTCCTTTAAAATAAACAGCTACCAATAGGTAGATTTGCTCAGCAATAGCTAAAAAAGAGACTAATAAAAAGTAATATTTTCCTTTACTCATTTTCCGTTTCTTAATTTAATTCTAATCAAAACTTTCCCCTTTGGGGAAATGTCCGAAGGACAAAGGGGCTACCCACCTGAAACCGGCGGAATCAAACCCACCACATCATTACTTTTTAAAACATGATTGACTTCTACATATTCTTCATTCACTGCAACAGAAAAATTACTAAAGCTATTTAATTTATCATACTCTTTTAATAAGTGCTCTTTTAAATCATCTATGGTAGCATCATTTTCTATTTGTAGTTCAAGAGAATTTTCTCCTATGATATCTTTAAGAATTCCGAAAAGTAAAACAGTAATATTCATATCTTACAAAGATAATTAGTTTAATTAAAAAACAAGTATTTCATAGAACCTTAAGTAACAAAAGTTACAAGTCAAGCAGGGATTTTGTTTAACTTTGAAAATCTAGCTAGAATAATCAATCAAAATAAAACATACCAAAACAAATGAAGTACGGCTTTATTATTGACAATCGAAAATGTATTGGTTGTCATGCTTGTACAACAGCCTGTAAATCAGAACATGATGTGGCTATTGGCGTAAACAGAACTTACGTCAAGCAAGTTGAAAAGGGAGAGTTTCCGGATACTCGAAGAATTTTTTCGGTAATGCGTTGCAATCATTGTACAGATGCTCCATGTGTTGAAATTTGTCCGGTAGAAGCATTATACACTCGTGAAGACGGTATTATTGATTTTGATAACAATCGTTGTATTGGCTGTAAATCGTGTATGCAGGCATGTCCTTACGATGCATTATATATTGATCCTGAAACCAATACTGCAGCAAAATGTAACTATTGTGCCCATAGAATAGATGTAGGTAGAGAACCTGCTTGTGTTACCGTTTGTCCTGAACATGCCATTATTGCCGGTGATATGGAAAACCCTGCAACTGAGATTTCTCAGTTACTAGCGCGCCAAGCAGTAAAAGTTCGCAAACCTGAAAAAGGTACAAATCCAAACTTATTCTATATTGATGCTGATGAAGCTTCATTGAATCCTGAAGCAACCGATAAATCTGGAGATTTCTTATGGAATTCACAGGCACGTGGAGTAGGACATTTTGCAAAAGCTGCTGAAAAAATGATGTATACCAATGATGATGTTGATTTACTGCAAATGTCAATAAATAATGAAGTAGAAGCAGCCTATCAAAAAACCGCATCAAAAAACCCTAATTATATAGACGTTCTTAGTGGAAAAGCGCGTAGAGTGTATGACACACCGGACAAAGGAATCCTTTGGGGATGGGAAGTTTCGGCTTATGTAATGACCAAAGCCATTGCAGCGGGCGCATTTCTAATTCCGTTTTTAGCCATATTATTAGGATACGAAGTATCAGCCACTACAAAATTATGGTCTGTAGGTATTTCTTTAAGTTTCCTTGCTTTAACAGGATTGTTCTTGGTCATGGATTTAGATAGACCAGACCGTTTCTTAAACGTTTTATTACGTCCACAATGGAAATCATGGTTGGTAAAAGGAGGTTATATTATTACAATTTTCGGATTGCTAGCAACAGTTTGGGGGGCAATGACCTATTTTGAATTATTCCAAAACTTTGAGTTTGGAGAAACTATTTTATTGTGGATTACTGCATTTTTCGCAGTAATGTTAGCAATCTATACAGCATTTTTATTTGCACAAGCAAAAGGACGCGATTTTTGGCAAAGTCCATCATTAGCATTACACATGTTAGTACATAGTATTATGGCTGGAGCAGCAATTTTTCTCTTAGTTTTATTTTTTATGGCAGAAGATTGGTTCACTATTTTAATACCTACATTGGTTATAGCATTAGTCGTTAATTTATTTACGATGATTACAGAGTTGACTATGACTCACCCTTCAAACTCAGCGCATACAGTCGTAAAAATGATAACCAAAGGACGTTATAAAAATCTATTTTGGTTTGTAGTTGTCCTTATCGGAAACGTATTGCCGTTGATACTCTTGTCATTCCGAGGAATCGAGGAATCTCAAGATGGAAACTTGATGTTAATTATAGCGTCAATATTAGTACTAATAGGAATTTACGCAACCGAAAAAATTTGGGTAGAAGCTCCACAGCGAATACCACTTGCTTAATTATATTTATGATTGACGAATTACAATTTACGATTTGTCGATTAAAAAGAAAATGTCATTCTGACTGAGCCTAAAAGAGCGACGAGGAATCTCACAAAGAATAAGTTATAAAACAAAAGATTCCTGCCTTTGCAGGAATGACAAATAAAATTAATAAAGATGGGATATAAAAAAGCATCATTTATAGAAAACATAGCAGAAAAAATAGGAATCATCCCGAATCTGCATAAAGAAAAATATCAAGAATTTGATAACGATATGCGTCATTTTACTGATGAAGAAGTCGCTCAATTATATGAGAATTTTCCACCACCGGAAAAATGGAATAATTGGGTAGAATACGATCCAAAAGTATGGCCAAAAAAGAAGAAAACTACCTATCAAATTGTGCCTACAACTTGTTTTAATTGTGAATCTGCTTGTGGTTTAACAGCTTTTATCGATAAGGAAACACAAGAAGTAAAAAAATTTGAAGGGAATCCGTATCATCCGGGAAGTAGAGGTCGTAATTGCGCCAAAGGACCAGCAACTATCAATCAAATTACCGATCCGGATAGAATATTGTATCCGTTAAAACGGAAAGGGAAACGTGGTGATGGAGAGTGGGAACGTATCACTTGGGATGAAGCTTTAGATACTATTTCGGCAAGAATCCGCAAGGCAATTATGGAAAAACGCCATAACGAAATTGCATATCATGTTGGGCGTCCTGGTCATGAAAAATTTATGAATTGGATTCTTCAAGGTTGGGGAATTGACGGACATAATTCGCACACAAATATTTGTTCTTCAGGCGCACGATTTGGTTATAATATTTGGTATGGATATGACAGACCATCACCAGATCATGCCAATGCAAAATTTATTTTATTGATCTCTGCACATTTAGAATCGGGTCACTATTTTAATCCGCATGCACAACGTATCATTGAAGGTAAGATGAAAGGAGCCAAGTTAGCCACTATGGATCCTCGTTTGTCAAATACAGCTTCTATGTCAGACTATTGGCTACCAACCTATCCCGGTACTGAAGCTGCCGTTCTATTAGCAATGGTGAAGATCATTTTAGAAGAAGGATTGTATAATAGAGAGTATCTTGAAAATTGGACAAACTGGCAAGAATATCTCAAAGCACGTCATAGTGACAAAGCAATAACTTTCGAGAATTATATAGCGGCAATGATTGCCGAGTACAAAGAGTTTACTCCTGAATTTGCTGAAAAAGAATCAGGTGTAAAAGCTGAAACTACTATTGAGATTGCACGGTTAATTGGTGAAGCAGGAGAGCGTTTTGCTTCCCATAACTGGAGAGCAGCAGCAGCTTCTAACCTTGGCGGATGGGCAGTTGCACGCTGTTTACATTTTTTAACTGTATTGACAGGCGCTGTAGGAGCAAAAGGAGGAACATCTCCAAATTCATGGAATAAATTTTCACCTACACAACCGAATCCACCAAAACCGCAAAAAGTTTGGAACGAATTACATTTTCCTAAAGAATATCCATTGGCATTTTTTGAAATGAGTCAGTTACTGCCACATTTCTTAAAAGAAGGAAGAGGTTTTATGGACGTATATTTTTCGCGAGTATTTAATCCGGTTTGGACCTATCCTGACGGATTTACATGGATGGAAATGTTTCAAGACGAATCTAAATTCGGATTACACACTGCATTAACTCCAACATGGAATGAAACCGCTTTTTATGCCGATTTTGTATTGCCTATGGGCTTAGCTTCAGAGCGACATGATATTAATAGTTATGCAACACATGGTGGTACTTGGGTAGCTTTCCGCCAGCCGGTATTGAGAGAAGCAGCACGTAGAAACGGAAACCCCGTTGAGTATACCTATCAGGCAAACCCGGGTGAAGTATGGGAAGAAGATGAGTTTTGGATTGAATTGTCATGGCGTATTGATCCGGATGGAAGTATGGGAATTCGCAAACATTTTGAATCGCCATACAGACCAGGAGAAAAAATAAAAATTGGTGAATACTATCAATATATTTTTGAACGCGTAAAAGGATTACCTGAAACTGCAAAAAAAGAAAGGTTGACCGAACTAGAATATATGCAGAAGTATGGTTCTTTCGAAATAGAAAAAGGAGAGTCGTATAAAATGAATGAAAAGCCGGTTTCTGAGGACAAATTAGAAGGTTCGGTAGTTGATCCGGTTAATAATGTAATCCGTAAAGACGGAAAAGATATTGGTGTAATGATTAACGGAAAAGCCGTTGTTGGTTTTCCTACGCCATCGCGTAAAAATGAGTTTTATTCACAGACAATGGTCGATTGGAAATGGCCTGAATATGCAACACCTACATATATAAAAAGCCACATTCATAATGATACATTAGACAAATCAAAAGGTGAATATGTGTTGATTCCTACATTTAGATTACCAACATTAATTCACTCACGTTCTAGTAATGCAAAATGGCTGGTTGAAATCTCTAATAGAAATCCGATTTGGATGCATCCTGATGATGCTGCAAAATGGGAGTTCAAAACAGGCGATCTGGTAAAAATGAATACAGATATAGGATATTTTATTGATAAAGTTTGGGTAACTCAAGGCATGAAACCAGGCACAGTAGCTTGTTCACATCATATTGGTAGATGGAGAAGGCCTCAAGATGAAGCAGGGAACCGTTGGGCAACCAATACAGTAAATATTGAAGGAGACGGAAAAGGTGGTTGGAAAATGAATACTATTTCAGGTATTAAACCTTATGAATCTGATGATAAAGATTCAAAACGTATCTTTTGGAAAGACGGGGGTGTTCATCAAAATATAACTCATGCTGTACATCCTGATCCAATTAGTGGAATGCATTGTTGGCATCAACGTGTTAGAATAGAAAAACCTGATTCAGGCGAAAAATACGGTGATATTTTTGTGGATACTAATAAATCACACGAAATATATAAAGAATGGATGGCTATGACACGTCCGGCTCTGGGTCCAAACGGTGAAAGAAGACCGCTTTGGTTTAAAAGAGCCTTTACTCCTGATAAATCTGAAGGAGGTTGTTATTATATTAAAGAATAATTAAGTAATACGATGGAGTGATACGATGACTTTGAGTCATCGTATCACTTTAAAACCAGTCATAAATACCAGTCATCTAATGACTAATAATAAATAAAAGAAAGAAAATATGCAACTAGAAAAAGGTTACATATACCATATTTACAATCAAGGTAATAATCAAAGAAAAATTTTCTTTAAAAGAGAGAACTATCTATTCTTCATACAAAAGATTGAAATTTATATACTTCCTTACGCAGATATTTTGGCTTGGTGTTTAATGCCAAATCATTTTCATTTAATGGTATTAATTAGAGAAGAAGAACTAATTAAAAAGAGTGAGGGTTTCACTCAAAGTGAAACCCTCACTACTCGTTCTTTCAATGATTCAATAGGAATTATGCTCCGCTCATACACAAGAGCAATTAATAAACAAAAAGGATTGTCTGGATCTTTATTTAGAAAAGAAACAAAAGCAGAATGCATAAATTGTTTTAATGGAAATACGCCTTCTTTTATAAGTGATAAGATGACTCAAAGTCATCTTGTCACAGAAAAACAATACCCACAAGTATGTTTTAATTACATCCATCAAAATCCTGTGAAAGCAAATCTTGTTAAAAATGAAACGGATTGGGAGTTTTCCTCGGCAAAAAATTATAATAATTTAAAAGAAGGAAAATTGGTCAATAAAGAAGTTGCTTTTGAATATATAAATTATGACAAGTCTGGGTTTCACTCAAAGCGAAGCCCAGACTAAACCATAACTCTTAAATAAAAATAATTAAATTTGTAAATGCTTAATAAGATCTTTCCATTTCTTACATGGTTACCATTAGTTAAAGGTTCTTTAAAAGATGATTTAATTGCAGGAATTACAGGGACGATTATTGTAATTCCGCAAGCAGTAGCTTTTGCTATGATTGCTGGTTTACCTCCAATTTACGGATTTTATACAGCCATGATTACGCCAATTATTGCTGCGTTATTTGGATCATCATATCATTTAATTTCAGGACCTACTACAGCTATTTCAATAGTTGTGTATTCTACATTGGTAAAGTTTGTAAATCCTGAGACTGATATTGAAGCGTTTATTTCATTAGCATTGGTACTCACATTTTTAGCAGGATTATTTCAATTTGCAATGGGGCTTGCCCGTATGGGTAAATTGGTAAATTTTGTATCACATTCGGTTATCATTGGCTTTACTGCCGGAGCAGGAATTTTAATTGCATTTAAACAATTAAAGCATGTGTTTGGAATTAAAGTTCCGCAAGGAAGTACAATCGTTGAAATTGTAACTTATATAGGTAAACACATTTCAGAAACAAATTGGTATGTTTTCTTGGTTGCCATCGGAACCTTAGCAATTGCTTTGATCATTAAACTTTTTATAAAACCATTGTCAAGATACTATATGTTAATTGCAATGGTATTAGGCAGTGTGTTAGCAATTGTTTTAGGAGGAGAAACAAACGGAATTCAAACAGTTGGAGATATTCCTTCAAATTTACCACCGTTTAGAATGCCTGATCTATCTTATGAAAATGTTAGTAAATTAAGTTCTGGAGCCATGGTCTTAGCTTTACTTGGTTTAATTGAGGCGGTCGCAATAGCAAGGGCAATTGGCTTACATACACATCAAAAAATTGATGGAAATCAAGAATTTATAGGTCAAGGGCTATCGAATTTAATAGCAAGTTTCTTTTCAAGTTATGCAGGTTCTGGGTCTTTTACACGTTCAGGAGTTAATCATCAAGCAGGCGCAAAAACACCAATGTCGGCAATATTTGCATCAATATTTTTAATGGTAGTGTTATTGTTGTTTGCTAAATACGCATCTTTTTTACCAAAGGCAGCAATGGGCGGAATTATATTATTGGTAGGATATAACTTGATAGATTTTCATCATATAAAACAGGTTTTTAAAAGCAGCGGAAGAGAATTAATTGTATTGGCAACCACTTTATTAGGCACCTTGTTTTTTGATCTTGAATTTGCATTGTTGGCAGGTATTTTTGCTTCTTTTTTCTTTTATATGGAGCGCACTTCTAAACCTAATATAGCAGTACTTGCAGTAAACAAACAGAAGAGGCTCATAAATAGAATTAGAGATAAAGAGGCATTAGAATGTTCTAATATGAAGATACTCCGTATTGATGGTTCTTTATATTTTGGTTCTATTGAAAAAATATCAGATTATCTATCAAATTTGTATGAAGAAAACAGCATTCAACATGTTTTAATTGCAGGAGATGGTATCAATTTTATCGACTTAGCAGCAGCAGAATGGATAAGTAACGAGATATTAAAATGGCAGAAAAACAGAGGTGGAATTTACATTGCCGGATTAAAAATTGTAAGTCAGGATGTGCTAAAAAAAGGCGGATTTATCAAAAAAATGGGGCAAGAAATTTTCTTTAAAGACAAAAAAACAGCAATTGCCGAAATCCATAAAAAAATAGATCAACCTTGTAAAGTGAAGGCTTTTGAGGAATGCAATTAAGTAATTTATGATTATTCTCATATCATCACAGTTGCTAAAGTTGAAAATGCCCTCCTGAGCGCAGTCGAAGGGTCATATTTTAATAACAACTTCTCTTCCGTAAGAGATAAACGAAAATGTTAAGTAACCTAAATTACACACTAAATCACATTACTTATTATCTTTGCAGAACTAAAATAATCAATACTTGATGAATTTCAAATCGATTTTTCCAATATTAGATTGGCTGCCTAATTATAAAAAAGAATGGCTTAAAGGCGATATAGGTGCTGGTTTAACTGTAGGTGTTATGTTGATACCTCAAGGTATGGCGTATGCTACTATTGCAGGAATGCCAGCAGTATATGGGTTGTATGCATCTATTGTTCCTATTATTATATATGCGATATTAGGTACTTCTAGGCAACTAGCCGTGGGTCCTGTTGCAATGGTGTCTCTACTTACAGCAACTGCTATTGGTTCTTTTGAAGGTTTATCTGCATCAGATTATATTTTGTACGCTATTTTATTAGCATTCTTAGTGGGAGCTATTCAGTTCTTACTAGGATTATTCCGATTAGGCTTTTTAGTTAATTTTTTATCTCATCCTGTGGTAAGTGGCTTTACATCCGCAGCAGCGTTGATAATTGGTTTGAGTCAACTAAAAAGTTTACTAGGTATCAACATTCCACGTAGTCATCATATAAATGAAATACTACTAAACGCGTTTAATAAATTTGATGAAATTAATTGGATTGCTTTTACCATTGGTGTCGTAGGAATATTAATAATATTAGGAATCAAAAAAATCAACAAATCTTTACCAAGCCAACTTTTTGCAGTAATTTTCGGTATAGCTATAGTGTCTATATTTAATTTAGGAGAAGGAGAATATGCTGTAAAAATTATAAAAGACATCCCTAATACATTACCCAAATTTCAGATACCTCTTTTTGATTTAGACATTATTCAGTTATTGATTCCGATGGCATTGACCATTGCTTTGGTAAGTTTTATGGAAAGTATAGCTGTTGCAAAGGCAATACAAACAAAACATAGAGATTATAAAGTGTTACCTAATCAAGAGTTAATATCTTTAGGCTTGGCAAATGTTTTTGGTTCGTTTTTTCAATCGTTTCCTACAACAGGAGGTTTTTCACGGACGGCAGTTAATGATCAAGCTGGAGCTAAAACAAGTTTAGCAGCAATAATTAGTGCGATATTAATTATTATTACATTATTGTTTTTAACACCTTTATTTTATAATTTACCTAAAGCAATTTTAGCTTCCGTTATTATGGTTGCTGTTTTTGGCTTGATAGATTATAAAGAGGCTATCCATTTATGGAAAAGCAATAGAACTGATTTTTTCTTATTAGTAATTACATTTATTGCAACATTAACTATCGGAATTGAAAAAGGAATAGGTTTAGGTGTCATTTTATCATTGGCAACGGTAATTTTAAAAACCACAAGACCGCATGTTGCTGTATTAGCAAATATTCATGGCACACATTTTTATAGAAACATTGTTCGATTTGGAGAAGATGTTATCCTTAAAGAAGATATATTGATTGTCCGCTTTGATGCGCAATTATATTTTGCAAACACTACTTTTTTTAAGGATAAATTAGAAGAATTGGTTGTAGAAAAAGGTGATAAGCTCAAACTGATCATCATTGATGGAGAAAGCATGAACAATTTAGATAGTTCAGGCGTTCATGCCTTGTTAGATGTAATTGATTTATATCAATCAAAAGGAATAGAAATTGCCTTTTCAGGAATGAAAGGACCTGTGCGTGATGCAATGCGTAAAGGAGGTGTTATTGATAAAATTAGTTTTGACCATTGTTTTATGAGTATTCAAGAAGCAGTTGATTGTTATGAATCTATGTGTAATGAGCAACCAGTAGAAAAGAAATTTCAGAAATATATCAAACAAACTAATTGATTCCATATTTATTCCCTTCCCTTAGGGAAGGGCTAGGGTTGGGAAATAAAACCTTACAAATCAACAAAGTGTAACATGAGTTACATATCAAAATGTAATTTTAACTAACTTTGAAAGACTAAAATAAAAATTATAACTAAAATATAAATATATGAAACATTCATGATTAAAGGAATATAATTTTTAATTGAATGATTATTTTGAATGTTCCATATACCCAATAAAAAACAATAAATATTAATATTATGAAAGTTGAACAATTATTTACAGGATGCCTTGCAGAAATGGCTTATTATATTGAGTCTAATGGAGAAGCTGCAATTATAGACCCATTAAGAGAGACTGAACCATACTTAAGAATGGCTGAAGCAGATGGTGCTAAAATTAAATACATATTTTTAACACATTTTCATGCAGATTTCGTGTCTGGACAATACGATTTGGCGCAAAAAACCGGCGCAAAAATAGTCTTTGGACCTAATGCAACAGCTGAATATGATATTTATAATGGTAAGGATGGAGAAGAGTTTCCTTTAGGAGGAGGTAAATTAACATTGTTACATACTCCTGGTCATACTATGGAATCATCATCCTATTTAATTACAGATGAAAAAGGTAATACTCCTTATATATGTACTGGAGATGCATTATTTATTGGTGATGTTGGTCGTCCGGATTTAGCAGTAAAACAAGGAACTTTAACAGAAGCCGATTTAGCAGGTCACTTGTTTGATTCGTTACGTAATAAAATTATGCCTTTACCAGATGATATTATTGTTTACCCTAATCATGGTGCAGGTTCAGCTTGTGGTAAGAATATGAGTTCTGAAACTTTTGATACTTTAGGTAATCAAAAGAAAACGAATTATGCTTTGAGAGCAGATATGACCAAGGAAGAATTTATTGTGGAAGTTACAACAGGTTTAAAACCGCCACCACAATATTTTCCTAACAATGTGAAAATGAACAAATCAATCAATACAAGTATTGATGAAGTTTTACATAAGGGAACAACACCTATAGACCCTGCTACATTTAAAGAAATGAGTGAGCAAAAAGATGTGTTGGTAATAGACACACGCACAAAAGAAGCTTATACAGAAGAAGGTACTGTGCCAGGAGCTTGGTTTATTGGTGTTGATGGTAATTTTGCCCCTTGGGTAGGCGCTTTAGTTACAGATATCAATCAAAAAATTATTTTTATTGGAGACGAAGCACGTATCAATGAAATTGTGACTCGTTTTTCAAGAGTTGGATATGACAATACTTTAGGATATTTAGAAGGAGGCATTTCTAACTGGAAAAGCCATGGTTTAGAAGTTGATAAAATAGGCTCAATGTCTGCTGCTAAATTTGCTGAAAGATTAGCAGAAGGGTCTATGGAAAAACCTGTAGATGTTCGTAAAGAATCTGAATATTTATCTGAACACGTTGTAGGTGTTGATAATTTTCCGCTAGATAATATCAATGCAAATTTTGCTGAAATAGATGTAAACAAGGAATATTTCTTACACTGTGCAAGTGGATACCGCTCTTTAATTGCAGTATCAATATTTAAAGCAAATGGCGTAGAAAAAGTTACTAATGTAAGAGGCGGTTTTAAAGATATTAAAGAAACAAAAGCTCCTTTAACAGAGTATGTTTGTCCAACAACTTTATTGTAAGAAAAAAGAATACTAAAGACTAAAAAGGTACACTTTTTTTGTACCTTTTTATATAAAAACAAAATAACTATGAAATTAAATAACATAAAATTGGTAGTAGCAGCTATTATAGTGAGTGTTACTCTCTCTAGTTGTGCACAAAATGCATCAAAAAAAGAAGTAAAAAGTACAGATATAAAAACTATTCAAAAACAACCAATAGTTGAATTGATTAGTTCTACTGATTTAAATTCAAAATTGGGTGACATTCAATTAATTGATGTTCGTACACCTAAGGAATATACTGAAGGACATATTAAAGATGCTGTCAATATCAATTTTTTTGATGATAATTTTATAGATCAAATGTCAAAGCTAGATAAAGATAAAGAAATTTATATCTACTGTAGAAGTGGTAGTAGAAGTGGCAGAGCAGCTAAAAAATTAAAAGAGCAAGGGTTTACAAAGATATATGATCTACAAGGAGGCTTTGTCAATTGGAATAAGAATAGTTTAGAAACTGTAAAATAATATCAACTTTAAAAACTCATAATTATGAAATGAGCAGGCTAACCCCTCCCGAGACTTCGGAATCGGAAACCAATAAAAACCAATAAAAACCAATAAATATAAACACATGAAAAAAAATATAGGAAGTATTGATAAAGTAGTTCGTTTTATTATAGCTGCAGTAGCAATTTGGGCAGCGTATACACATCAAGTAGCAAGTCCGTGGGATTATGTATTGTATGCAGTAGCTGCAATTATGGTTTTAACGGCTTTTGCAGGTACATGCCCAATATGGTTGGCTACAGGAATGAATTCACTGAAGTCAAAAAAGTAAAATTTGCCTTTGTTGGTGAGAAACACTAACAAATATTAAGATTAAAGATATCCTTTAAGGGGTGTTTTTCGGCAAATGCCATGTACTTATTGTACATTTTTGAGCAAAATCTAACTAAAAAATAAAATAATAATGTCAAAACATCATCAAATACTTATCATAGGAGGAGGAACTGCTGGTATTATGGTTGCTTCTCAAATGTTAAGAAAGAACCCAAAATCGGATATAGGTTTATTAGAACCGGCGAAAACACATTACTACCAACCGGCATGGACTTTAGTAGGAGCAAATACCTATGATTATGATAAAACAGCTCGTAGTATGGCTTCTGTAATGCCATCTGGAGTGAATTGGATCAAAGAATACGCTGATAAATTTGACCCTGAAAATAATAAAGTAAGAACAAAAGAGGGCAACGAGTTTACCTATGATTATTTAGTAGTTTGCCCTGGCTTACGAATGGCACCGGAATTAGTTGAAGGATTAACCGAAGCAATGGATAAAGGAGTTGTTTGTAGTAATTATACCGACCCAAAACATACTTGGGAGGTATTGAAAAACTTCAAAGGAGGTACAGCATTGTTTACACAACCAACCACACCGATAAAATGTGGTGGCGCTCCTCAAAAAATAATGTATTTAGCAGAAGACCATTTTAAAAAGAGTGGTGTTAAGGCAAAAACAGATGTCGTTTTTGCAATACCCGGAGGTGTAATTTTCGGTGTAAAACCAATTGCAAAGACTTTGATGGAAGTAATTGATAGAAAGGATATAAATATACGTTTTCATCATAAACTGGTGAAGGTTGACGCTGATAAACAAATTGCTTGGTATGAATTAGCTAAAGATGTAGCAGTTGGAGGTTGTGTGATAATGTCTAGAGAAAATGAAGGAATGATTTTAGATGACTCTATCCAATACAACTATAAAGATGTTAAAGTAACTAAAGAAGGAGATCGTTTCGGAATCCATTATGATATGATGCATTTAGCACCGCCACAAGCTGCACCTAAATTCATTGCAGACTCTTCTTTATCTAATGATGATGGATGGTTAACGGTAAATGACAAAACTATGCAGCATACAGTATATAATAATGTATTTGGTTTAGGAGATGTTGCGCAATTACCAACTGCAAAAACAGGAGCAGCCATTCGTAAACAAGTACCAATTGTGGTTGCTAATGTTTTAACAATGATTGAAAAAAATGCTATAACTAATATGGCTTACGACGGGTATTCTTCTTGCCCGTTAGTTACCGGTTATGGAAAAATGGTATTGGCTGAGTTTGATTATGATAAAAATTTCACGCCAGACCCTAAGTTAAAACAATTTCCATTAATGATTGGAGATTCTTCTAAAGAACACTGGCGTTTATGGATTTTGAAAAAATACATCTTACCCTATTTATATTGGAATAAAATGATGAAAGGAATTGATGTTTAGGCTTATAGACGCAAAACAAATTAAGTCAGGGCTTCACTCAAAATGAAGCCTGACTACTATTAAAATTTCAATGTTAATCCAACCAAAAAATTAGTTGTTGCTTGAGGATAATAGCCTGCACCTTCAATAGTTGTTATTGTTCCAGGATTTGTAAAATCATCATCATAAGTAAAATAATACCCATTTGATATATATTTTTTATTAAAAATATTATTTACCAATCCGGTTATGATAATTGATTTAAAAATAGATTTCGTTTTAATTTCATAGTTAACAGAAATGTCATTCACAAAATAAGAATCTAATTTTGAAAAATCAGAATCAACATTACCCAAATATTGTTCACCAACATATTTAGATAAAAAAGAAATTTGAAATTGCGTAGTTGGATTGAATTGTAATTGATTTGCAGCAACTATTGTTGGAGAAAAAGAGATGTTAGTATTTCCTAAATTAACTAATACACCATCAATAGAACTAATAAAATCTATATTTTTATTTGAACTTAGGGCAATATTTGGACGTATAGAAAATTTATTCGATAATTGAATTGCAGCATCTACTTCTAAACCCAAACGATAACTTTTACCACTATTCGCTCTTATTGGAGAGCCGACATCATCAATTTCTCCGGTTAAGATTAATTGATCTTGGTATTTCATATAATAGATATTTGCACTGAATTGAAGCTTATTTTTTCGCAAACGCCACCCTAATTCAAAATCGGTTAATCTTTCAGGTTTCGGATTCCCGTTTTCAAAATCTGTTCTGTTAGGTTCTCTATTAGCTCTTGCATACGAAAAATAGAGGTGATTAAAGGTATTTAAGGTGTAGGTAATTCCTGCTTTTGGATTGAAAAATGAATAACTTTCATCAACATTTATAAGTTCTCTATCAGAAGTTGATCCATTCGTTTTATAATCAACTAGACGCGACTGAATATCGCCAAACAAGCTTATTTTATTATTAATTTTATAAGTAATTTTTGCAAATAAGCTGAAGTCGGTTTTATCATTTTTACTATCGTAATAACGGTCTCTGATTTCACTATTATCGGCAAATTGTGCCCATATAACTTCTCCGAAATGGTCACCTTTATAATTACTGTATGAGCCTCCAAAAATTATATTCAGATCATCTTTTTTATAGGTTGCATTTACATTTACTACATAAAAATCATTGTCTAACCAACGTCTACGAATCAAATCGGTTGTGTTTATGGTTTCTCCTCCAATAAGAATTTCCGAAAAATTATAATCAGCAAAATTTTGATCTTCTTTATATTGTTCAAAAAAGCCTCTTCCATAGGTATAGTTTAAACCGATGTTAGTTGACCAATAATTGTTAAAACGTTCATTCCAATGTAATTGATAATGGTCTTGTTTGTAATTATCGACCTCATTATCATAAAATTGTGTAATACCGTTTTCATCAGTATATTTCCCGGAAGGGTTATAAGTTCTTCCAAACGTATCAATTTGGTCTTGACTTACACCGTTCCAAGCCTGATAGGTGATTTCATGACCGCCAAAAACCAATCCTTTAATTAAGGTATTATCATCAACATAAGAAGCTTGTAAAAAGTACGAATTTAAATCGGATGTTGCTCTGTCAATATATCCATCTGATTTAATTCTAGAGAATCGCCCTGCAATTTCAATACTTCGGCTACGCTCAGTACTATTATTGAGTTTTCCTGTACTAAATTTTAGTGTATGTTTTCTGGTATTAAAAGAACCGAATGAATTGCTAATTTTCCCATTAGCTTTTTCAGAAATAGCATCAGTCAATAAATTAAGACTTGCACCAAATGCACCGGCTCCATTAGTAGAGGAACCGACACCTCTTTGTAGTTGTAGATTTTCTACTGAAGAAGCAAAATCGGGTAGATCAACCCAAAAAGTACCCAACGATTCTGCATCATTGTAAGGGATTCCGTTAATGGTAATATTGGTTGACTGTGCGCTTACACCTCTCACACGAATACCGGTATAACCAACACCTGCACCGGCATCACTGGTTGTTACAACTGACGGTAAAAAGTTCATTAAAATAGGAATATCTTGACCTAAGTTTCTTTTATTTAATTCAAGTTTAGAGATATTAGAGTGTGTAATTGGAGAAGTTGCTTTTACACGAACAGCTTTTACTAATACTTCGTCTAATTTTTCAACTTTTGTTGAATCTTGTTTTTTTTCTTGAGAAAATACGTTGATTGATAATACAAATAATGTCAAGAATAGAAATAATTTTTTCATTCGAAATTTAAATTCATCGAATAAAAAGAGGTAATTATTCTTTGGTTATAGATTTTTGTGTGATGCTTCTCCCGAAGCCTCAGGATCAGCATGACATTCTAACATTCCTAAACGGCATTATCCGTTCAAGGTTCAATGGGTGTAATCTCAGCCCTTTTAATTCTGAACTCATAACTTAAAAAAGCACCCCTTTTAAGATTGTGGCAAAGGTAATTACTAATTCTGAATTCTGAATTAAAAATCTTGAATTAATTAATCTAGATCTGGTTTTCTTCTATTACTTTTTCTTATGGAAGTTTTCTTTTTACTATCCAGTCGTTTTTTAATGGAGGCTTTAGATGGTTTTGTAGCTTTTCTTTTCTTAGGAACAATTAACCCTTTTTTGATGATCTCTTTAAACCTATCAATAACAATCTCTTTGTTTTTATGCTGACTCCTGCTTTCATCACAAAAAAGGATTAATATATTTTCTTTAGTTAGACGATTTGAAATGTTTTTTAAAAGAAGTTCCTTTTGTTCATCAGAGAGTTCTTTTGAAGCTTTTATATCAAAAGACAATTCAATTTTTGAAGATACTTTATTGGCATGTTGTCCTCCTGGACCACTACTTCTAATAGCTTTAAAACTGAGTTCTTTTATTAGTTTTTCGGTGTTCATAACCTTGATGTCTCCTTGAGCACAGCCGAGAGGTTTTAAATAGGTCTTCCCGAGTGCTCGGGACGCTCGACCGGACATTTTAATTGATTTAAAGATTATAGTTAGTAACATCTCCCATATTCTGATGTAAAAAATGTAAGTCAATATCAGCTAAATTATCAGAAAAACTATCTAGATCATCTCTATTTTCTAATAAGGCATCTATTGCTTTTGTTGCAGCTTTTAAACGTTTCTGTTTGTTGCCTTTTAATAAAATATATGGACGATCATACTTTTTTAACACATTTTCAAAAGCATCAAACATTTCTTTACGTTGTTCGGGTCTATCACGTAAATCATCCGCTTCCCAAGGCGTGTCAATATAAGTTAATAGATATAAATCATATGAATTTTCAATTGCTGCTTTATCTAAATATGGGTCAACGAATCCACCATAATATTCTTCAGAATAGACTTTGGTTTCTAATAGATCAGTATCACAAATTAGCACCTTATCGGCTTTTTTAACTAATTTATTTTCCAATTCCATTTGCCCGATAGCAATGGGCAACAAATCAGAATTTTCACAAGTTTTACGTTCATTATTCCATTTATTTTGTAAATATTCTCTTGCATACTCGGCTACCCAAACTGTATTATAATGACGGGCTAACTGATTAGAAAGCGTAGTTTTTCCGGTAGATTCTGGTCCGAATATAACTACTTTTATAATGTTTGTTCCGCTGGTTTGACTAAGCTTTTTTTCCATGCTATATATCCTTGAAAGGCTAAAATTAAGAAAATTGTGTATTGAATTCCAGTAAAACCATAACCTTTTACAAAATATAGTGGTATTGAAACAATATTAGTGAGTATCCAAAAATTCCAGTTCTCTATTTTTTTAATTGCCATTAACCACATGGCAACAAATGCAGACGCTGTTGTAAAGGTATCTAAAAACGGAACAGCAATTCTAAATTTTTCTAAACTACCCGAAGTTAAATTAGTATAAGCAAAATGAACACTTTCGCTAAAATTTAAATTATTTGGCATTACATTATAATGTCTATAAATAAAAACTACAAATACAGAAGCCAGTATAAAAATTGTAAAAGCAATCATTTTTTCTTTTATAGTTGTCCTAGAAATAGGAATATGTTCCTTTTTTGCCGAATCAATGAGTTTGCTCCACATATACCAACCATAAACACTCATTATTGTATAGTAAATATTGATGATCAGGTCGCCATATAAATTCCATTGCGAAAGTAAATAAATATAAATAGTAGTACTTATAATTCCTGTGGGGAAAACCAATACATTTTCTCTTTTTGCGTATAATACACTTGCAATTCCTAAGCCGGCAGCAATAATTTCAAGTATAATATTGACAAGAGGAGATGTTCGGTAAGGTTCTAAAAAAAAATCAATAAGTGTATCCATAAATTTCAAAAATTATCAAAAAATAAGTGATCTTCTTCAAAAGCAGTGCCAATAACAACTAGATCTGCTCCAGCATTAAAAGCATCATTTAACTGCTCTTTTGTTCTAATGCCTCCACCTACAATCAAAGGAATTGAGATGTTTTTAGAAACTTCTTTAATAATCGTTTGGTTCACTGCCTCGGTGGCTCCACTACCGGCTTCAAGATAAATAAGCTGTTTACCCATATACATTCCTGCTATAGCGGTACGACTTATAAGTTCAATATTAAGTTGGTCAATAGGTCTTGTATTACTTACTTTTTGTACAGAAGTTTCTACACCTCCATTTATTAAAATATAACCAGTTGAGATAATCTCCAATGACGATTTTTCTAAAAAAGGAACAGATTTAAGCTGTTGCTTAATTAAATATTCAGGGTTTTCACCCGATATTAGAGATAAGAATAACAGTGCATCAGCTTTATGAGTAAGTTGTGTATAGTCACCCGGAAATAATATAATAGGTAATTTGGTGCTTTCTTTTAATTTTTGAACCAAATTTTCAGTATCTCCATTTGAAACCGTACTGCCTCCAACAAAAATAAAATGAGCTTTGTTATTTATCTTTTGAGTGAATTGAGAGACTTCATCTAAGTTTATTTTATCAGGATCTAATAAAATAGCCAGTAGTTTTTCTCTTTTAGAAATTGATTGAAGTATGTATTGGTATATGCTCATTAATAAATTGAAAGTTTCAAATATACGGATTGCTAGAAATCATTCAATTTAATAATTCATCAAAAGCATAAACACAGGTAAAACCTTCAAACTCTAAAAAATGAACGAGGTATGAATTCTTATTTTCTTTAAAAGTTACGGTTGCTGTAGTTTGTGAATCATCAAAAGTAAAATCCTCAACATAAATATGTTGTAAAAAACTCAATCCTTCCTGTTCATAAATTTTATATAATGATTCTTTGGCTCCCCAAACAATAGTTAATTTTCTGACCAGATCTTCATCATTGGTTAAATGATTATAATCTTCGGTAGTCGTAAATTTGTGTGCTATACGTAAAATTTTATCACGTTGTTTTTCGATATCAATTCCTACGTGTGTGGTGTTACTGATAATAATCGCCGAAAAAATGAATGAATGTGTTATTGAGATATAATTACCATCTTTGAGATGAGGTTTACCAAGATTGTCATAATATAAATCATCATCAGAATAACCAGCCACTTTCAATAAATGTCGAATACTTAAAAACCCTCTTTGATGCAATTCCGAACGCATTCCATTAATACGATTTGTACTGTTTTCGGTTAAAAAATGCGTATTTAATTCATCAAAAGACTCCGTAATTTGCCAAATATAAATGGCGGTATTTTTTGTTGGATTTATAGTTTTATATAAAGGCATTTAGTTTCTCAAAGGTATTTTGTATTTTTGTAGGCTAAATATATACAAAGATAACAATATGAGTACAAAAACTACACCTTATGTGGCTTACAAAGTTAAAGATATTTCTTTAGCTGATTGGGGAAGAAAAGAAATAGAATTGGCAGAAGCTGAAATGCCCGGCTTAATGAGTCTTCGTGAAGAATATAAAAACGAACAACCTTTAAAAGGAGCAAGAATTGCAGGATGTTTGCATATGACGATACAAACTGCAGTATTGATTGAAACATTGATAGCACTTGGTGCTGAGGTAACGTGGAGTTCTTGTAATATTTTTTCAACACAAGATCAAGCTGCTGCTGCAATTGCAGCAGCTGGAATTCCGGTATATGCTTGGAAAGGGATGAATGAAGAAGAATTTGATTGGTGTATTGAACAAACCTTATTTTTTGGAGAAGACAGAAAGCCTTTAAATCTAATTTTAGATGATGGAGGTGATCTGACTAATATGGTTTTGGATAGATATCCTGAATTAGTTGGAGAGATTAAAGGATTATCTGAAGAAACTACTACAGGAGTTCATAGATTGTACGATAGAATGAAGGAAGGGACATTACCTATGCCGGCAATAAACGTGAATGATTCTGTTACTAAATCTAAGTTTGATAATAAATATGGTTGTAGAGAAAGTGCAGTTGATGCTGTAAAAAGAGCAACAGATATTATGATTGCTGGTAAACGTGTTGTAGTTTGCGGTTATGGAGATGTTGGTAAAGGTACCGCAGCGTCTTTTAAAGGAGCAGGAGCAATTGTTACAATTACTGAAATTGACCCCATTTGTGCATTACAAGCGGCAATGGACGGTCATGAAGTTAAGAAACTTGATTCTGTTATCGCTAAAGCGGATATAGTAATTACGACTACAGGCAATAAAGATATTGTTACTGGGCGTCATTTTGAGGCTATGAAAGACAAAACCATCGTATGTAATATTGGTCATTTTGATAATGAAATAGCTGTAGAATGGTTAAATAATCATCATGGAAATACGAAAGTAGAAATTAAACCTCAGGTTGATAAATATACTATCAATGGTAAAGACATTATCTTATTAGCTGAAGGACGTCTGGTAAACTTAGGTTGTGCAACAGGGCACCCAAGTTTTGTGATGAGTAATTCTTTTACAAATCAAACCTTAGCGCAAATTGAACTTTGGAATAATGTAGGTAAATACGAAAATAAAGTATATATGTTGCCTAAACATCTTGATGAAAAAGTTGCACGTTTACATTTAGAAAAAATAGGTGTTGAATTAGAAACACTTAGTGAAGAGCAAGCAAAATACATTGATGTTAAAGTAGAAGGTCCTTATAAACCAGAGTATTATAGATATTAAATTTCAGTATATTTTTAATTGGAAAAAATGTATCGAAAAGTTTGAATTCAAAATAGAAGTTTGAAAAAGAAAAAATAATTTGGGGGATTAGCTCAGTTGGCTAGAGCGTTTGGCTGGCAGTCAAAAGGTCATCGGTTCGACTCCGATATTCTCCACTATTGACATGTGTTTTATACCAATTCTATTACAGAATTGGTATAATTTTTTTAATTATGAAGAAATATACTTTTATTCTTTTTACAAGTTTACTATTTACTATGTCATTTTTGGGATGCTCAAATTCTGAGAATAGTAATAAAAACAACGCTGAAACTTTTTTAATTGATCAAAAAAGGAATACCGATTTGTTTAATTTTAGGATAAATGGAGACGAACCAACCAAAATTTATTTTGATAGTAAGAAAAAAATTACTTCAATTATAACAGATAAATTTTTAATAAAAGATCATGACGGGATTACAGTTTTATCAAATCATGTTAATGAAAGTAGCACAAAAGATCATTTTCTTATAGTTGAAAAACCATTTTCATGGTATCAAAATAATACAATAAGCTATTTAGGCGATGATGAGACACAAGCCTTTAAACTAAAATTTATAGAAAACAATATACCAATTCCGACAGCAACAGGAAAACAATATTTTATCAATGCGTCTATTGAAAATTCAGGAGATGGTTTAAGTGAGGAAAAGGCATTTAAAACTATTCAAGAAGGTATAGATGTGTTAACTTCTGGAGATAAGCTATGGATAAAATCTGGTAACTATGGTAATGAAAATGTGGTTGTTAGAAATTCAGGAAATACAACAAACCCAATACAAATAGAAGGATATATTAAAACGATAGGAGATATTTCCTTCATGTATTATACTTATGGTAATGGTGCTTTAGATGCAGAGATGATGCCTTTATTAGATGGAGGCAACAGAGCAAAAGGGACAGGTTTTATGATTGATGATAATGTACATCATATCGTTGTTAAAAATATACAAATCACAAATTATCATAAAGGTTTTTTTGGACGTGTGAATACTGGTAAGGTAAGACTTGAAAGGATCTTAGTTAAAGATATGGGAGATTGGGGGAATGGAGGAAAAGAAGGTTCGGGAATTTTATTGGAAACTTGGGATAATAACAAATGTAATTATTATAAAGTCAAAGATTGTATTGTCATTAATGCTGAGGAGAGAGGTATAACTTCAATGGGTGATAATAACTATTATGAGAATTGTAAGGTTTATTCTGATGAGTTTGATTTAAACCCTGATGATTATATGAAAAAGGCAACAGACTATTATTTTAGAATACAAGGTATAGGCAATATCATAAGAGGTTGTGAAGCGCATAAAAAAATAAAATTAGGGCATTATGGGCATGGTTTTTCTATGAAATATTTTAATGAATTCAACCTTGTTGAGAATTGTGAGGCTGTAAATATTCTTTGGGCTTACCAGGCAAGACATTCTGTTTGTAGATTTAACGTGTTTAGAAATTCTGTAGCACATGCTGATGTTTCATATAGAAGAAGAGAGCAGTATAGTTCTTATAGTGGCGGAATTAATGTAATGAGTGGAGCAAATAATAATATGTTTGAAAATATTTATATTCACGATACAGATCTAGCCTTTGATTTTTATAAAAATAGTGAAGATAATGAGAACTCAACAGGCATAGCACATGATAATATTTTTAAAAATATTAAGATTGAAAATATTGTACATACTGTGATTAAAATTAAAAATTATGAATCTGTTATAGCATCGTTTAATAATAATAAATTTGATAATTTAAACATTAATAGAGTAAATTTTCAAGAAGCTCCTGTAAAAGAATTTGAACATGATAAAGGAGCAATCCAAGGAGGGTTTTTTGAATGGAATTTGAATGGAAAAATTACTGCAAAGGGTAATGAAATTAAAAATAGCACTTTAAAAAATATACCTTTTTTGACTATATCTAAAAAAGATCCTTTACCTTTTGGATTTATTTTGATTGATAATAAATTTGAAAACACATTTGCTGTTCCATCTTCAATTGAAAAAAATTAAGAACAAAACTGAATAGATTTTTCTAAGACTTGCTTAAGGTGCTTAGATACTTTTTTTTCTTTCCAAGGATGAACAGAACCAAAAGTATGATTTCCATTTTTTATAGTATATAACTCACTCTGTGAGTTCCAAGCATGTAAATCTTCCGCTTCTTTGATAGAAACTGATGTGTCAGCCGTTCCGTGAATGATTAAATGTGGAATTTTTAATTTTTTCACAGCAGTTTCTATATGCAATCGCTCTTTATTTTCAATAAAGTTCTCGTAAAATTGATAATAATGCGGCATTTGCTGTTTCGTTCTTCCATTTAAAACGTACTTAACTCCGTCTTTTTTCCATTCTTCTAAATTACCTATTGTAGACGATCTGTTACCGAAATTACTTACTGCAGCCCAAGTAATTAAATGTGTTATTCTTGAATCTTCAGCCGCTTTAATAGTTGTAATTCCGCCTCCTCTGGAATGACCTATTAGAGTAATATTAGTTGTGTCAATTTCATCTTTGTATGACTTTTCGGTCGTTACCCAATCAATAACCGATTGTAGATCGTCTAGTTCTTTGGTATAATTATTTTGACCAAAAGCTTCCAAATCTGGAAAATCTATGGGTTGCTCAACCGTACCACCATTATGAGAAAAATTAAATTTCACAAAGAAAAAATTATGCTTAGCAAAAGCTTCAGCTATTAAGTTCCAACAACCCCAATCTTTATAGCCTTTATAACCATGTGCAAAAATGACTATATGTTTAGGTTTGTTGTTTTCAATATAAAAGGCATCGGTTAATATTGGTTTCTGATGTTTACCTTGAAGTATTATGTTTTTTGTGACGTTCATATATTCATGCAAAATGAGTTTCTTTTTCTAAAATGGATTTTTTAGCATCAAAAATTTCTAATATTAATTGTTTTAACTGAATGGTAAAATTATCTAAATCGTCTTTTGATACATTATTTTTATTTACTTTTAAAAACCCCAATTTTAAGTTTTTAAATGAAATGATTCCGCTTTCGAGTTGAGTGTCAATTAAATCAATATTATTCATTTGAGTATATAACAAAGCATAAAAAAGAACTTGAAAACTTTTACTGTATTTATAATCAGAAGTTAATAAGTTCCAATCTTTAATATTAAGTTGAGATTGTACTACTTTGCCGGTTTTGTAATCAATTATTCTAATAATACCATCAACTTCATCAATTCTATCTGCTTGTCCTTTTAAATGTATTGGAAAATTCAACCCTTCAATAGTTATTGTAGTTTCTAAATCATGTTCTAAAGCTATTATTTTAGTCTGTTTTCCTTGCCGGATTGAAGCGATTTCTTGTGTTAAAAAATTATCTATAAATTGATGAGCTACTTTATAAATCAACAAATTTTTACCTGAAGTGATATTATTGCCATATTCTTCTATAAACCATTTTTTCACTTCATCAGACACTTTTGTTTTCATGATTTTCATGGCATCTTCAGTTAAATATATTCCTTTAAACGGGATGTATAATGTTTCTAGCGTTTTATGGATTATTGTGCCTAGTGTATTTGCTGCAATCGTTTCTTCAACTTCTTCAACCCCTCGTATTTTTAATATTTTTTGCTTGTAGAATTCAAATGGATCTAAAATATACGTTGTAAGTGTAGTAGGAGAGAACCCTTTTTCGGCTAATTGTTTTAATTCGCTGAGTAATATTTTATTTTTTGGCAATTGTTTTAGTTCATTTTTTGTTTTGCTCACTTTCGGGCTTACTATAAATTTTTCTATTTCATTTTCTTTAAGGATCTCTAATTGTGTTAAAAAACGACTTTGTTCCCCTGATCCATACGCATCTGCTTCAGTATTATAAATTAAATATATATTTTCGGCACGTTGTAATAATCTAAAGAAATGGTAAGAAAAAATAGCATCTTTTTCTTGATAGGTAGGTAAACCCACTTCCTTTTTAATATCAAAAGGAATAAATGAATTATCAGATTTAACGGCGGGCAATATACCTTCATTAACAGATGTAATAATTAGGTTCTTAAAATCGAGAACCCTTGTTTCTAACATTCCCATTATTTGTAATCCAGATAAAGGCTCTCCTTTGAAAGATAGTTTTTCATTTTGTAATAGTTGTTTGTAAAACTGATATAACGTTTTGATATTTGTAATATATCCGAAAGTTGCATTTAAATTTAATAGTTGCTGAAAAATGGTATAGAATCGATATGTATATTCTTTTTCTAATTGATTTAAAGAACTTTTTTCCTGAATTATTGTAATCAACTTGATACAATTTTCAATTGCTATCGTTGCATTATCATTCCAATTATCAAACAAAAATGAAATTAATTCAAACCCTTGGGGATTATTTTCTGTTAGTTTTGATAGATCAGATTTTGTAATATGAGTATAGTTGTATTTTGAAATTTTAATACTCAATTTATCTGGCAATCGAGTTTCATTACAAAGGCTTTTAATTTGATTATGGTCTAAAATAGAAAGTAGATTTTTATAATAAAACCTGCCCTTTTTGTTATTGATATGCAGCTTAAATAAGGCTTCAAATAGGTTTGCCAGCGAAATGTTTTTAAGTTCATAACCCATAGTTATGTTTACATTTTCAACATCATTTGGTAGTGAATTGAGTGTTGATGTTAATAATGATTCATCAGCCAAAACTAAAGCAGTATTTCTATAATTCTCAGTTGTATTATTTAGTGCTGTTAGTACTTCGCCGGCATATTTAATTTGTGAAGTGTTTTTTGGAGCACCAATAATTTTAATATTTTTTTTAGTAGAAAAATTATCAGTTATCCAATTGAAGGGATTATTTTTATAATAATTCCAATTTTTATGATATTTTTTAATGAATGATGATGCGCTATGATTTGAGTTATAATAGAAACTGTCTATATCCCAATATATGGTTGCAATTCCACTATTTAATAGTTCTTGAAATATTTTCTCCTCAGCTTTGTTAAGTGCATTAAAACCAACAAAAACTATCTTATCTTCTGTAACGTTATCGATATAGAAATGAATATTATCAACAGCTTCTCTATATTGCAAGCCTTGATATCCAACTTTTTTTTCTAGTAAATACTTATAAAAAGAGGTATAATATGATTCTAGCTTTTCAAAAAATAGAAATCGATTTTTGATCAAGTCGGTTTTTTGTTCTCCTTTTAATAACTCTTCTAATCTTTTAATATCTTTTAAATAACCAAAAATATAAGCTGGATCTATTAAATGCCTATCAATTTCATTGAAATCTTGTAATAGAATAGTTGCCCAAGTTGAAAACTGATCAAAACTCTCAATTTCTTTTAGAGGAGTATTTTGTTTATAGATATGATAAAATTCAAATAGTAATGTAGTTGTATCAATTGAATTTATAGTTGATAGTTCTTTGATAAACTCTTCTATACTTATTATTTTAGGGAGTATAGTTGTTTGCGTTAAAGACGATTTTATTTCATCTTTTAGAAAGACCCCAGCTCTTTTACTTGGTAGAATGAAAGTACAGTTAGAAAGATTGTCAGTCTTAGCCAATATATCTTGAACAACATTATTTAAATAAGTTTGCATGAAACGAATTTACGGAATGTTATGACAAATAATACCAATTTAACATCAAAATACCGCATATAATCCATTTCTTTTTCGCCCATGTTTCTTCATAAAATTGAATCATAGCTATGGCTATGCTTGAATTTTATTCATTATCTGAACAAAAAGTAATTCAAATTATCTATGCGACATTTTAAAATTAAACTGGTATAAAAAAAGCCGCACATGAAGCGCGGCTTTTAAAATATAGTAGTAGTTAGGAGTTTGTTTTTACTTAGCTAAGTTAATTTCAACTCTTCTATTTTTAGCTCTACCAGCTCTAGTTTTGTTCGTATGGATAGGATTTTCTTCACCATAACCTTTAGAAGTTAATCTACCGGCAGTAATGCCTTTTGATTCTAAATAATCTAATACAGCTTTAGCTCTTGATTCAGATAAACCTTGATTTAGTTTAGAAGAACCTACACTATCAGTATGACCTTCAATATGGAAGTTAGAATCTTTGAATTCTTTCATAATATCAGAAATCAAATCTAATTTTTCACCAACACCCGGTCTGAAAGAAGATTTACCTGAATTAAAGTAAATTGCTTTTGCAAACTCATCTAATTTAGCTTTAGCTTCTTCAGTAATTACTTTTTCTGGACAACCTTGATTAGAAGCAGGACCTACTTCATTAACACAATTATCATCTTTATCAAATACACCGTCACCGTCAGTATCTGGCCAAGGGCAACCTTTATTTTCTGCAGGACCGGCAACATCTTTACACTCATCATCTTTGTCATAAACACCATCACCATCAGTATCAGGGCAACCGTTATTTGCAGCAGGACCAGCATCGTTTGGACATTCATCATCTTTATCAGCAACACCATCAGCATCAGCATCAGGACAACCATTTAGTGCAGCTAAACCAGCAACTTCTGGACATGCATCGTCGCTATCTTTAATACCATCACCATCAGTATCAGGACAACCATTGAAAGCTTCAAGACCAAATACCTCAGGACACTCATCATCTTTATCATAAATACCATCTTTATCTGTATCCTTACCGCCAAACTTAATAGCTATACCTAAAGCATGTTGAAAATGAGGTAACTGACGATCTTCATCAAATGAATGTTTGTAAACTGATTGAAGATTCAAACCAATAAAATCATTAAACCAAAAGTTAATTCCGGCACCACCATTAAAAGTACCGGCGCCTAATTCATCTAAAAATGTATAACCACCACCAACTGATAAGTAAGGATCAAACCATTTAGAACCACCGTATAAGTTATTTAAAGCGTAGCGAATGTCTAAATCTGCACCAATGTAAGATAAATCAGTAGCAGTATTATCACCAACTTTATCAATTTTGTTTAATGAAGCTGCTAAGCCTAATGAAAATCCATCACCTATATACCTACCAACTCTAACTCTAGAAAGTGATGGTACCATATTATAATGATCACCAACGTTAAAATACTCATCAAACCAATTACCCATTCCAGCTTGATTTGTTGGGTAAAAGTCAACTGCATTTACACCAAAATCAATTGACCAAGGGTTGTTTTCATCTTGAGCACTCATGCTAAAACCAGCAAAAATGACTAAAATGAATAAAACTTTTCTTAAATGTTTCATTTTAAATAATTTAAATTTATAGTTTCTGTTTTTAAATTTTTGATTTATGTTTAATTGACATAATAATACTAGCGGCAAATATATAAAATCTTAAGTTAATTTAACTTATTAAGCTTTTTTTTTTAATTGATATATAAAACAATTAATACATTGAAGCTCTATTATCTTCAATATCTGCTAATTTTTTTATAGCTTCATATGCTTTCAAGCCTTTAGACTTATTTGTATTCGATATAATATTGGTGAAACTTGTATAATTTTCTAAAGTTTTAGGGTTTTCTTTTTTAAGAATTTTAACGATAAAAACACCCTTCTGTGCTTCAATACCTTTATATGTTTTATTTTCATCTAACGATGTTAGAATTGATACCAAATCTGCAGATCGTCCTACACTAGGTAAAACAGGACTGCCTAATGACACAGCCTTTGAAGAATTCACACTTTTATTAAAAACTTTGGCTATTTCTTGAAGATTATCTCCTTTTATTTTTTCTTTAATCTTTTTGAGCTTCTTTTCGTTTAATAAGATATTTCTAATTTTGAATTTTGAAGTGCCAATACTAAGTCCTTTTTTACGTTTTGAAGTAAGCTTAACAACAGCATAACCTTTGTCAATATCAAAACGTTTAATATCGTTTTCTTTTGTTTGTTTTTCAAAAGACCAAGTTACAATTTGTCGTTGATCACCTAAGGTTGAAACTTTCTCATCCATAGCTTTTAAATCTATTACAGGTTGTACAGTTAATTCATTCTCTTTAGCAAGCTCTTCTATATCTTTTCCATTTGACAATTCTGATGCAAATGTTTCGGCTTTTTGAAAAATATAATTTTCAGTTTCTTCAGAAGCTTCAATTTTTCTTGAGAATGTAGCAATACTAACAGTTTTTTGTTTGTTTTTTTGATTCTGAATTTCAATAATATGAAATCCAAAATCTGATTTTACAACATCTATATCTCCAACATTATTTTCAAATGTAAAGTCTCTGAACTCAGGCACCATTCTATCATAAGTAAACCAATCTAGCTCCCCTCCTTTAGCTCCACTTCCTTTATCAGATGATAAACTTTTAGCAATGTCGGCAAATTTTGATTTATCTTTTTTGATGACTGTCAAAAGACTATCAACAGATTTTTTAGCTTCTGCTTCTGTTTGCGTAATTGAAGGGTCAGCTCTTAATGCTCCAACAAAAGGAATTAATATATGTCTGGCTTTTAATGAATCAGGTAATTGTTTTATTGCAAGTAATTTTGAAAGCTTATAATATTCTCCATCTTTATAAGGACCATAAATTTCGCCAACATTTAAATTGAATAAGCTATCTGCAAATACTTTGTTGAGTTTGTTTTTAGTATAAAACTTAGTATCTAAGGGGGTATCAGAGCTATATTCACTGAAAAATTCTTCAGTATTATCCGCATTAATAAAGCCAGTTATTTTAATATTTGTTTTAGCTGCTGAACTATATTCTTCTCTATCATTAATTAACTCTCCTAAGCTGTTTTTTATAGCTTGTTCGTCTTCAGGAGTCGCTTTAATATCAAATTTCACAAAACTAATATTACGAGAGGCTTCAGTTTTATATTCATCAGGATGACTTTTAACATACTTTTTAATTTCGTCGTCAGTAATGTCAACTAAACTATCGGCAATATATGAATATGGTACATGTACATACTCTAAATCTAGTTTGGTATTATTGTCAAAGTAATAGCGTTCTCCTTCTTTTAAAGTAACGCCTAAACCTGCAGTAATTAAGTTGTTATAAGTACTAATTTGTAGATTAGACTTGATATTTTTTTCATAATTAAGCCATCCTAACCAAGTAGCTTTTCCTTGCTCATCTTCAGTAGCAGCATCTTGTAATGTAGCAATGTACTCTTTAAACTTTTCTTCGTCAAATAAACCTATTTCATTTTTAAATTGAGGATTATTTTGAACAAAAGGTTGTTTTACTATTTCATCCCAAACATTTTTTTCTCCAACTATAATTCCAGATTTTTCAAGTTGAGTTTTATATACTTTTTCTCTTATTAAATTATCCCAAGCGGTATTTACACTTTGTAATTGCGAACCTCTATTACCTGTTCTTGCTCTTTGTTGTTCTACTAATTGAGCAAATTCTTCACGAGATATATTTTCTCCATTAATTTCGCCAACAGAATTTTTGTTACCACCATAACCGCCACGAGTAAAAACATCACCAATCACAAAAGAAAATAATGCTAAAGCGATAACGATAATTAAAAATAAAGAACGTTCTCTAATTTTACCTAAAATTGCCATTTTTAAATCTTTTTAAATTCAGTGTGCGAAAGTACAATATCCGTTTTAATTATGAAAGTAGAATTACAAGTAAATTAGAACGAGAAAGTAAGTCTATTGTTCTTTAAATAAAACTTTTAGGTAAACCTTTTCGATTTTTGATGATGAGACTTCTAGAATAGTAAACTGAAAGTTTTCAATATTAATAATTTCACCTTGTTGTGGGATGTTTTCTGTTGAATTTACAATTAAGCCTCCAATAGTTTCATAAGCATCACCTTTAGGGAGGGTTAAATTATAAGTTTCATTAACAAAATCAACTTCTAAACGAGCTGAGAGTTCAAATTCACGATTATTGATCTTCTTGTCTAAGAGTTCAATAGAATCATGTTCATCTTCAATATTACCAAATAATTCTTCAATGATATCTTCAATAGTAATTAAACCGGAAGTCCCACCAAATTCATCTAAAACAACTGCAACACTTTTTTGTTTTTTAGTAAGGTCATTTAAAATATCATTGATCATCATTGTTTCAGGAACAAATTCAATAGGCAATATTATAGAACGGATATTTTTAGGGTTTTTAAAAAGCTCAAAAGCATGTACATATCCAATAATATCATCTAATGAATCTTTATAAACCATTATTTTTGATAAACCTGTTTCTACAAATAATTCTTTTAAGCTTTTAATAGTATCATGAACGTCTATAGCAATGATATCTGTTCTAGGAATCATGGCTTCCCTTGCTCTTACATTATGAAAATCTAATGCGTTTTGAAAAATTTGTATTTCAGAATCAACTTCTTCATTTTCATTAACAGTTTCTAATTGCTCGCTAATATAATTTCCCAATTCAGCTTTAGTAAAGGCAAGCTGTACATTATCTTCTTTAGTATTAAAAAAGACTCGAAGTATAAAGTCAGAGATAAAAATGATAAATTCAGAAATAATATAGAAAAGCAGTAAGAAAATATATGCGGGTATAGCAAATATTTTTAGAAATTCATTGGCATAAATTCTAAATATAGCTTTGGGTATAAACTCTGCGGTAATCAAAATGATTAATGTAGAAATTAATGTTTGTACTAATAAAATTAAAAACCCATTAGCTATATAAGGGTTTAGATATGGCATCAATAATTCGCCCATAAAATATCCATAAACAACCAAGGCTATATTATTACCAACTAACATAGTAGTAATAAATTTTGAAGGGTTTTCAGTTAATTTATTTAATATTTTGGCTAGAAAGGTTTCTTTTTTTTTCTCTAATTCAATGTGCATTTTATTAGCAGAAACAAAAGCTATCTCCATACCTGAAAAGAATGCAGAGAGTATAATAGAAATTAATATGACTAGAATTTGTAATTCCAATTTTATTGATTTTTATTTCGGGCTTCAGTTTTTTTTCTAAAACGTTTTTTAAAAAAATACATAAAAATTGCCAATATAGAAAAACCTAAAAAAAGATAGGCTTTTTCTCTATTAGTATTCCATTTTAATATGCCCTCAACAATAAAAATTATTGCAATGATTAGATAGGCATATTCAAAAAATTTAAAAGCTTTTGTCATTATTTTTATTTAAAAATACTAATTATTGACTTTCATTGATATATACAGGACCACTAATATCTTTCATAGTTACTTTTGACAGATCTTCATTTGATTCAAAACCTTTGCCATTTATAGTATCTGTTTTTGTAATTAATATAAATGCTTTTTCGGTATAAATATAATGAGTGGTTTGATCCCAAAAAAGCTGTTCGGTAAATAATTTACTTTTTTCTTTATGATTTGTAACAATGATATTTCCTTTTACTTCAGAAATTCCAGTTTTACTATATGTTCTTGTATAATTTGCGGTTAAGGTAACAGAGTCTTTTTTTTTGTCAAAAGTAATAATTTTTATGCCTTCAGGAAACTCTTGATAAGGATGTGTTTCTCTGTTACTGAAATCGTGTAATAATGGAGTGATTAGTTTTGTTTTCACTCTGCCAGAATCTGTATGTATTAAATTTACATTTTTAGCTACGCCAATTGGTAAATTCTTATCGGCTAAAAAATCTTGAACCTCTTTTAGATCATTACCACACGAAAAAAGCACCGCTACTATAATGAGAGTAGCAATGCTTTTTATTTTATGATAAACTGATTGTAACATCAGTTAGAATTAAGGAATTCTAACAGTCTCTCCAATCCAACATCCAATTTTATGTGGAGTGCCTGATTTTACACCTAAAGTAAATTTTAACTTTTTAGAAGGCATACTGGCCGAATAACTTTTAATATATCTATTTGCTGTTGAGGCAATACTAGGGTCAACTGCTTTAGCACGTCTTGCTTTGTTCGCTGCAGCCACATATACCATTCTTTTACTAAATTCATCTGTACCACAATTGTTGGCGCTTTTTGCATACAATCTTGCAATTAGTAAATAAGCACTACCCATACTTGGTCTGTGTTTTAGAGCTCTTCTTGCATAAGTTCTAGCTTGAGACCCATACATTGTTCGAGCAATTTTATATAAATAATCTGCTTTTTTATAAGGATCAGATTCTAAATCAACTGCTTTGTTCCTATATTCTAAAGCTTTTCTTTTTTCACCTCTTTTCTCTAAGATACCAGCATAGAAAATATATGCCTCAGGTGAAGGATCAGCATTTACATAAGCCTCTACCATTGTAGGATATAAAGCATCTTCTGTACACTCTTTATGATGTAATCTTGACACTGCTCTTTTTAACCATTTACCGTCTGTTCTATGAGCATCTAAGCCTTTTTTGTATAAAGGAATCAATCTGTCACAAGTTGCTACTTCACCAAGAATTTGATCTAAAGCACCTTCGGCTTGACCTAAACCTCTAAGGTTAATAGCATTATTTTTTTGCTTTCTTTTTTCTTTACTGGTCAATGTTTGTCCGGTAGAATCTTTAGCATTAATTTTATCTAACTCTTTAGTTAGCTTATCAATCTTAATATTAACAGCTTCTAAAACATCATCATAGGTGTCAAAAACTTTTTGAGCATCTGTATCCTTATTTCTATTAGTTACTTCTTGAAAATATTTAGCCATATTTTTAATACTTAATCCTGAAGGATCAGCTTTAAAACCAGCTTCTAATTTTTCAAAAACCTTTTCTTTTGATGCACCTCTTTTTTCTAAAGAAATAGCCCAATCACTGTATACTTTACCTAAGTTACTGGGAAAATGGTGAATTCTTTGAGTATAAATATCATCAATTAACTTACCAGCAGCTTCTTTTTCGCCTTTTACGTATTTATCATTAGCAATTTTTAAGCCATCACTATAAATTAATTTTGAGCCTTTAGGGCATTTTTCAAAACACCATAACCAATATTCATAAGCATCTGTAAAGTTTTTACCTTTTACACTTTCATGAAAAAGAGATAAATTATTTTTACATTTTTCTGGCTCAGTACCATACTTATCTTGCGCATAAACAGTACTCATTCCTATTAATAGAAAAAAGACTATTATTATATTTGTAATATTTTTTCTCATCATGTTGGTTATTTAATTAATCTAATTTACGTTTTTTAAACCATCTATCATTTAATGTCAAACTGAGGCGAAAGTTAATATAATTTTCTTTAATAAGCTCATTATTTATTTTCCCTCTCTTTCCTAGTTCAAAACCTAAGTTAACATTAGACAATTGTTGTCCTATAGGTAAGCCTACTCCAAAAGATATGCCAAAATCATTTACCGAAGTATTATTAACCACTAATCCGGTTTGTTTTAAGTTTAAACCTGCTCTGTAAGTCATTCGTTGCCAATAACTTGAAATAGAGTTGAACTTGGGAGTGTAAAACCCTCCAAAAGAAATTCTATTCGACCTATCATAGGTGGTTCTAGTGTTTTGAGTGAGAATACCATCAGTAAATTCTATAGCATTCTGGAAACTATATTCAACACCTGCATACCATTTATTCTCTTGACCTAATCCGGCACTTAAAATAGTTCTTAAAGGATTTTTAATGGTACTTTCAAAAGATCTATTAACTATTGTATCTCTTGGACTTATAATATCAGTACCTGTATTTATTAATGAAAATAAGTATTCTTTACCTTTATTTGAGAGTTCATTGCTAAAATTAATAACTCCTCCTAATTTTAGATTTAATTTATCATTAATTTTAGTATCATATAGAACTCCTGCTTTAGCGGTAACACCACTTAATTCAGAATCAGTTTTATGCATGGTCGCTAACTGCACGTTATTTCTTCTGTTTAACAAGTTATTTTCTATACTGCCAAATACATAAGCGACTTCTAAGCCAATACTTACATTTTTAGGTAATTTATAACCAAATCCTAAAAATACTCTATTAGTACCACCTTCGCCGGTAAATAAATTTAGTTCAGTCACATCATCACCCTCTTTAAATTCTTCTAATAATGAATAGCCAACAGTGGTGTTAGGCTGAAGGCCAAATAAAAGACCAATCTTAGTGCCTATTGGAATTCCCATAGCCATATAAGATATTGAAGCTGCTGAAGCAGATTGAGAATTAGTACCATCATTAATTGTTAATGCTTTGTTTTCAACTGCTAATGCATAAGTTGTAAATCTTAATGAAGCCAAAGATGCTGGGTTTGAAAAAGTAAGTTTGTATGTACTATTAAACGCAACACCGATTTGCCCCATACTTATTTCTTCTACAGTTTTTTGAGCGGTTTCTTCACCAATTCCAAAAAAAGAATATGGAGAGATATTATTTCTTTGTGAGAAACCTTGTATCGATATAAAGATTATTAGTAAACCTATAAATTTCTTAATCATTCGTCTAAGTTATGTATCAAAATACTGTTCAATCCTTCCAACAAAAAATTTGGATTGGCAAATATGGTGCTTTTTAGCTTTTCAGCCAAGAAATTTGTGTCTCCTCCTGTTAAAACTACTGTTAAATTTTGATATTTTGCTCTATATTGACTAATAATACCTTCAATTTCTTGAATAAACCCGTTTAAAATGCCTGAATGTATTGAACTTTCAGTATCAATACCAATTAATTTAAAACTACTTTGTTCAAGTTGAGGGAGGTTGGCAGTAAATTTATGCAAAGACTTATATCGTATTTTTATGCCAGGTGAAATAGCGCCGCCAAGATACTCTCTATTAGTATTTATAAAGTCATAAGTAATACAAGTACCAGCGTCAATTACTAATACGTTTTGATTGGGGTACTTTGTGACGGCAGCACTTGCTAAAGCAATTCTATCGACTCCTAAAGTTGATGGTGTATCATATTTATTGATAAAAGGAATTTTAGTATGCTGATTTAACTCAATTATTTTTTCAAAATCAAAAGCATCTTTAAATGATGAAGTATCAAATTTTGAAACAGATGAAAGAATACAATTTTTTAATAAGTACGTTTTTCGGAGTTTTTTTATACTTTTAATGATATTCTGATTATCAGAAGTAACCTTTTTCAGAATAGTATTTTTTTTAATAACAGCTACCTTAGTTCTAGTATTTCCTATGTCTATAATTAAATTCATTTACTTTTTTAAAAACATGTAAAAATACGAATACATTTTTTAACTAATAGTTTGGATTTATTTTAAATTTACAGTTATATTTGCAACCGCTTAAAAGCAATGGTACCTTAGCTCAGTTGGTAGAGCAATGGACTGAAAATCCATGTGTCCCTGGTTCGATTCCTGGAGGTACCACAAAAAACCCGAACTTTTAGTTCGGGTTTTTTGATTTTAATTGATTCATATGCATTATCTATACATTTTATACAGTAAAATATTAAATCGTTTTTATGTAGGTGAGACTCCAAACATTGATACAAGGGTTACTTTGCATAATTCACATTATTTTAAAAAAGCATTTACAAAATCAGCCTCTGATTGGGAAATTGTATTAAACAAAAGGTGTAATAGTAGGGACGAAGCTTTGTATTTAGAGAGTTTTATCAAAAGAATGAAGAGTAAAAAATTTATTAAAGAGATAATTTCAGACCCTAAAAATATTAGATGATATTTTAAGTAAGAAATAAAGTGTTCCCGGTTCTCCCGAAGCTTCGGGACTGGAGGTACCACAAAAAGCCCGAACTTTTAGTTCGGGCTTTTTGATTTATATTTTGTTCAGGTTTTAGTTTTATAATAACATCAGACGCATTATTTGTATGTTTTAACCTGATTTCTATACCAAAATAAATATCTATACATACCGAATGTTCTTACATGTTTTATAAATTTAATAAAACTGTTTCACCTATTTTGAGGGTGTTTGTATAAAGACCTCACAGGTTTTTAAAACCTGTGAGGTCTAAAACAATTCAATAATAATTTTATATAATTGAAAATCAATTTCACCTCAATTATTTAATCCAACTATTAAAACCTTATATTCCCAAGGTTTAAAAGTAACCTGTTGATCTTCTTTTAAAGAAAGCTCTGAGTTATTCATATAATCATTAAAACTATCGGTTATAGGAATTGAAAATGATGTAGACTCATTAGATAAATTTGCAATAAAAATTATTTTATTGCCTCCTTTTGTCCTTTCAAAAGCCAAGATAGTTTCATCTTTATCAGTATTGATTCTAGTATAAGATGCGGCTTTTTTCCCGCCGTTTAATGCCGGGTTTGAATTTTTCAGTTTTCCTAATTTTTCTAATATTGACCAAACCTTTCCTTTTGTTTTTGGAATAGAATCTTTTTCGAAGAATTTTAATCTATGGTTCATATCATATTCCTGACCAGAATAAATCAAAGGTATTCCGGGAGTTAGATAACTTAACGCCAACATCATTTCTCCTGCATCTCCCATTCTTTCATTTACGGTTCCATTCCATGAATTTTCATCATGATTGGTTATAAAATTCATTAATATACCATCTTTTTGATACATGGTGTCAATTTTTGTGATATAACCATCCCAGTCTTTAACTGTCTTTTTGCTTTGAGCAATTTCATTCATAATATGATGTCCTTCCCAAGCATAAGCCATATCAAATAAACTATCGCGTAAAAGTTCAGGTTGCCAAGCTTCAGCCAGCATAAATAATTTCTTTTCTTTATGTAACTCTGTAGTGGCATATTTCCAAAAAGGTGTTGGGACTTCTCCTGCAACATCACAACGGAAACCATCTACATCAAAATTGGTTATCCAATATTTCATATCGTTGGTCATTTCTTTCCATAACTCTTTATTGTCATAATTTAAATCTGCAACGTCTGTCCAGCCCCAAGATTTTCCTGTTCTCGGGTCTATAGGGTCTGTAATTTCTCCTTTATCATTTTTAGTATAAAACTCTGGATTGGTTTTTATCCAAGGATGGTCCCAGCCTGTATGATTCGGCACCCAATCTAAAATAACATACATACCATTATTATGTGCTGTATTTAACAATTCTCTAAAACCGTCTTTTGTGCCATAATCAGGATTCACTTTAGTATAATCTGATACTGAATAATAGCTTCCTAAATATTTTTTACGTTCCTCAACATCTTCTATATCACTCATAAAAACATCTCCTTTGGCTTTACGTTTGATTTCTGAAATAGGATGGATTGGCATTAACCAAATAATTTTCACACCCAATTCTTTTAGTTGAGGTATGTCTTTAGTAAACGCATCAAAGGTTCCTTCTGGTGAATATTGACGTATGTTTGCTTCATAAATTACTGCATTTTCCATCATTGCTGGTGATACTTCAGCAAGTTTTTCGGTTGTTTCTTTTTTAACGGTTGTATTTTCTTTCTTTTCTGTTTTACAGGAAATCAATACAGTTACTATTATAACGATTACTGCTAATTTTTTCATTTTATAATTGATTAAAGTTTAATGTTAAGTTTCAAGATCTTTTCTGTTTTCCATAGAATGGGAATTGTCAATGTTTTATTAACTTCATCCCAAATAAATTCTTTTCTTTTTCTGTTTATTTTTATTCGTTTTGGATTCTTTTGAATATTATGAACTATTAGGTCAATTTGCTTGTTTTTTGATGTATAATTCACTCCAGTTAAGCGTTCAAACTCAAATTCTAATCTTCTTTTTTTATACTCACTATAAAAGGTCAGTATTTCGTATTGCTCTTTTGCTTGAGCATTGACAGTTAAACCATCATCATTATATAATTTACCTTTACTTACATGAATTGAAGTGTCATGATAATAATGTAGCTTAAAGTTATTTGTATCATAATCTCTTGTAGTTTGCATCGGATTTGCTATAGGGATAAACGCGCCTGCCCTTACATAGGTTGGAATATAATTTTCATGAACAGGAACAATTTTTGTCTGACCTCCTTGAAGCTTTTCATCAGTATAAAAGTCAAACCAAGTACTTTTTTTAGGAAAATAAATTGCTGTTTCTTTCACTCCTGAAACCACAATTGGAGTGATCAAAAAATCGTTTCCCCAAAGGTAAGAAGTAGCACTATTTAACAACTTATGATTATCTGGTTCGTCAAAAAATAGTGGACGCATTAATGGTGCACCTGTCTGATTATTTTGAAATGCCAGAGTATAATTATATGGCAATAATTTATAGCGTAGCTCTATAGATTGCTTTGCAAGCGCTTTGGTTTTTGACTCTCTAAATACAGGTTCCGGTGGTACTTCTTCTTGTGCGTGTGGTCTGTAAATAGGCTGAAAAACGCCATATTGCAACCAACGGGTATATAATTCATCATCAAGATTTGCGCCTGCAAAACCGCCTAGATCAGAGTGCATAAAAGCCATTCCTTGCATACTCATTTGTAAGGCAATTTCCGGTTGTGATTGTAATCCGCCCCAACTTCTGTTGACATCACCTGACCATGGTATCATTCCAAATTGCTGAGAACCAGAATAACCTGCACGCATTAAAATAAACGGACGTTGATTAAGAAAATCTTTTTTATAACCTTCATGAACCAATCGCGCCCAATCGTGTCCATAGATATTATGGACTTCGTCAGCAGTTCCGGTTGCATGAATCAAATCTGAAGGATGGACTTCAGGTTCTCCTAAATCTCCCCAAAATCCTTGTACACCAAGATCAGATAATTCTTTATAGATGTTCCAAAACCAATCTTTTCCTTTAGGATTATAAATATCTATCAATCCGGTATTGCCAAAGTAAAAATCGAATCTGAAAGGATTTCCAAGAGAATCCTTTGCCAAAACATCTTTCTCAACAACTTCTTGCCAACGTTTTGATGTTGTTAAAACAAAAGGTTCAGTTACCAATATGGTTTTTACTCCCTTTTTTTGAAAATCGGCAATCATTTTTTTAGGAGTTGGAAAAGAATCTTTTAAAAATTCAAGATTTCCCATGGTACCTTTCATTTCTTTCCCAAACCAATAAATATCAATAATTACAGCATCTAAAGGTATTTTTTCGTCAATAAATTTTTGAACTGTCTCACGTGTTTCCTTTTCACTATGATAACCAAATCTACTCGAAAAATTACCTAGTGCCCAACGTGGTAATAAAGGCTGTTTTCCCGTTAAATCGGTATAATTATCAATCAAACCTAACCAAGAATCATTAGCAATAACTTGATAGGTTTTTCGACCACTAATAGTTTCATAGCTTAGGGTGTTATTTTTTTTGCTGTCTAGATCTAAAAATCCGATAGGAGCATTGTCAAAATGTATGGCATAAATTTTTGAAGATAATACTAATGGCATAGTAAAATTCATCAATTCAGAATGTGTTTCATAACCATAATGTGCCCGATTATATAATTGCAGACGATTGCCACGTCGATTCATTCCTAAAGCTCTAGCACCTCCTCCATATAGAATTTCATCGGCTGAGATATTAAAATCTAATACTTCAGTACTATCTGTTTTTATATAACCGCTTTTTTCAGATAAAAGAGGCTTGTTTTTATATAAATACTGTATTTGAAAAGGCGATTTTTGAATGGTAACAGAAACACCATTGGTTAGGATTTCAATGCTATTAACTGTCACAGTTGTAGTTACATTTGTTTTTTGAGGTTTTAGAACAACTGCATGTGAATTCTTGTTATAAACTTCTCCGTTAGGAATAAAAGTAGTTTCAATGATATTATTAGTATAAGGCGTTATGATATATTTTCCGTCGTTAGTAGAAATTTCAAAAAAGCTCTCACTTTCTTTAAAATTTTCAAATACTCTTTTACTATTCTGTGCAAAGGAAATGGCAGTGATTAAAAATAAGAGTATAAATATTCTAATTATTTTCATTTAATTTTTCTTTAATAAAAATATAAGTGGAATATCAAATCGTCTATTCCAAGACTCTTCTGAATGATCGGCGCCTTCAAATTCAAGATTCATATAATTTTTCTCAGTATATCCTTTCTCAAAAAATATTTTATCTACAACATCAAGATATTGCGGATAGTACTGATCTAGGGTTTCAGTACCATAATCAAAATAGAACTTATGTGTTTTGGGCGAAGGCAAGTTTACTTCCATATAACTAAAAAAAGTTGCTGGTACAGGATTGTTGTCAGAAGGTATTATACCGGGCCAATGTGTTGAGATGCAAGCAGCAGCAGCAAAAACTTCCGGATATTCACAAATTGCATACATCGATATTAATCCGCCCATACTTGACCCAGCAATAAACGTATTTTGATAATCTGTTAAAGTTGAAAATTGTTTATCAACATAGGGTTTTAGTTCTTGAACAATAAATTTTAAATAATTGTCTGCATTTAAACCAGCAACTTGTAAATTATTATTTACTTCGTTAAATATTGAGTCTTGAACTTTTTTTGAAAGTAATTCAAAAGCTTTTTGAGGAAAGTAATCACTATGTCGTGTTTCAGTGATATTCCATATAGCGACTACAATAATATCTCTAATTTTTTTATCTTCTAATAATATTGAAACAATCTCATCAACTTTCCATTCTTGTTTGTTCCATGTTTTTGCAGCGTCAAACAGCATTTGTCCGTCGTGCATATACAAAACAGCATATTTTTTATTTTCGGTATAATTATCAGGAAGCCAAACATCAACATTTCGTGGTTTGATAAATTTTGAAGGGAAACTGTCAATACGTTGGAGCGTGCCGCTTGACAGGTTGATATCTTCTACTTTTCTTGATATTATTAAGTCTTTAACAATAGTCTGTTTCTTTTCTTCTTTGCAGGAGAAAAGGAGTGATATAAAAAATAATGATATGATGAATTTTTTTAGTTTCATTTTGTTTTAACCCTTCCGTCTTTAATTTCAGACCTCACAGGTTTTTGAAACCTGTGAGGTCTCATTTTAATTCGATTATCATAGACAATTTACCTTCTACTTTTAATGTATTCTCTAAAGAAACCTCTTTATCAGAAATAATATCTTTTCCAGATGTAATACCTTTAATCATTTCAGTAAAACGATTTAGGTGTAATTCTTGTGCTTCTTGATTATTATTGATAACAACCATCACCTTTTCAGTATCGCTATATCTAAAATAAACATATACATTATTTTCAGGCAAGAATTGCATGGTTTTTCCGGTATGAATAACTTCAGTATTTTTTCGCCAATTCAATACTTTTTTTGTAAAATTAAAGTATTCGTTTTGTTTTTCTGTTCTTCCTTTTTCTGTAAAAGCATTGCTGGAATCAGCCTGCCATCCTCCGGGAAAATCTTTCCTAATATCACCATCACCATTTTTTTCTTTATTTCCTAACATTCCTATTTCGTCACCATAATATATTTGCGGAATTCCGCGACTTGTAAAAATAAGGGTCATTGCCAGTTTATACTTATTAATATCATTATTGTAAATTTCATTGATACGATTGGTATCATGATTACCTGCAAATACCAATATATTATTGATGTCAGGATACAGAAAATCGTTTACAAAATTTTCATATACTTTGATCATTCCGTTGTTCCAAGAAGCATTGTCTTCGTTAAAAACGGAAGTAACAGCATCGTGCAAGGTAAAATCCATTACACTTGGCAGATATGAATTATAACTTTGCAAAGCACCTATTTTACTATCTTTTTGCCAATAAGCAATTTGCGCCTGATCATGCATCCATACTTCACCAACAATATTGAAATGTGGGTATTCATCCATGATAGCTTTGGTCCATTTAGCAATAGCTTCTTTATCGTTGTAAGAATAGGTATCTACTCTAAATCCGTCTAAACCTGCATATTCAATCCACCAAATAGCATTTTGAGTGATGTATTTTAATACTAATGGATTGCTTTGATTCATATCAGGCATCGTAGTATCAAACCAACCATTCATACATGCTTTTGCATCTAGTTGAGAGGCATTGGTGTCATATTGTGTTGTCATTCTGTAATTACTACGTTGGAATCCTTTTTCACCATTTTCCCAAATATGAATCCAATCTTTAGTTGGTAAATCTTGAATCATCCAATGTTTGCTTCCCCAATGATTTGTAACATAATCCATTACCAATTTCATATTACGTTTATGCATTTCATCAGCCAAACGTTTATAATCTTGATTGGTACCATATCGAGGGTCTATTTTGTAAAAATCACTTTGTGCGTAAGTATGGTAAGAATATGTTGGCTCATTATCTTCTAACATAGGTGTGCTCCAAATTGCAGTAGCACCTAATTTTTGAATATAATCTAAATGGTCTATCACACCTTGAATATCACCGCCATGTCGGCCGCCTGAATTATTTCTAGTTGCTTTTTCGACAGTATCATCTGTACTATCATTATTTGGATTTCCATTAGCAAAACGATCTGGCATTATCAAATACATAACATCTGAAGCATCAAAACCTTTTCGTAAAGCTGAGTTTTCTTTTCGTTGTTTTAATTCATAAGGTTGGGAGAATTTTGTTTTTCCTTTCTTTTTAAACACTATTTGGAATGTACTTACTGGTACATTTTTAGTATCAATAGTCACAAAAACATAATTAGGGTTTTCAGTTTTTCTAATGTTAATTATCTTGATATTATCAGAAATTGAAACATCATATTGAGCTATATTTTTTCCATAACACATAATTTGTAATTCGGTGTTCTGCATGTTGCCCCACCAAAATGGGGGTTCTATTTTTTCTACTTGAGAAAAGATAGATAAGCTAAAAAAAAAGAATAGAATGTAAAGTAAGTTTTTCATAATTAATGTTTTTGTTGTTGTCTGGTCGAGCGCAGTCGAGACCTTTTTTATTTAGTATAAAATCTATTTTCAAAATAGTTCTCGACTGCGCTCGAACGGACATTCATTTAGAATGATGTTTTCTTAAACGGTCACCAAGCTATTTGGCGAAACAGTTACTTGTTTATTATTTACCAAAATATCTAGTTCATTATCTCCATCAATTTTGAAAGAAGTACCCGTTTGGGTGATATTCACTTTTAAAACTTGATTTCTAAAATTTACTTTAAATGAATAGGCTACCCATTGCTTTGGAATCTTAGGAACAAATGATAAGACGTTATCTTTTACACGCATCCCTCCAAAACCTTCAACGATGCTCATCCAAGTTCCAGCCATAGATGTAATATGCAAGCCTTCTTCTACTTCATGATTATAATCGTCTAGATCTAGTCGAGAAGTCCGCAAATAGAATTGATATGCCTGTTCCATTCTACCTAATTTTGCGGCTTGTATACTATGCACACATGGCGATAATGACGATTCATGAACTGTAAACGATTCATAAAAATCAAAATGTCGTTCTAATTCCTCCTCCGTAAAATGGTCTTCAAAGAAGTAGAAACCTTGTAACACATCTGCTTGTTTTATATATGGCGAACGTAGAATCCGATCCCAAGACCATTTCTGATTGATTGGTCTATTCGATTTGTCTAAATCTGCAACTGTAATTAATTCTTTATCTAAAAATCCGTCTTGCTGTAAATATATTTGCTGTTCTTCTGAATAAGGGAAGCACATATTATTGGCTACATTGCTCCATTGTTCAATTTCAGCATTAGAAAGCTGCACTTTATTCATAATTCTAGTGAAATCAGAACTATAATCAGATTTTATTCTTTCAATATTTTCAATAGCGTATGTAATACACCATTTTGCAATATAATTGGTATACCAGTTATTGTTTACGTTATTTTCATATTCATTTGGTCCGGTTACTCCAAGAATTACATATTTATTTTTTGCTTTAGAATAGTTTGCACGCTGATGCCAAAAACGCGCAATAGCAATCAATACTTCCAATCCTTTTTCAGTAATATAACTGTAGTCTCCCGTATAACGATAGTAATTATAAATAGCAAAAGAAATGGCCCCGTTACGATGGATCTCTTCAAAGGTGATCTCCCATTCGTTATGGCATTCTTCACCATTCATAGTTACCATAGGATAGAGCGCTGCTCCATTGGTAAAGCCTAATTTTTTGGCATTTTCAATTGCTTTGTCTAAATGATTGTAACGATATTCTAACAAGTTTCTAGCAACCTGTTGATCTTTGGTTGTCATATAAAATGGTATGCAATAAGCTTCGGTATCCCAATAAGTACTTCCTCCATATTTTTCACCGGTAAACCCTTTTGGACCAATATTCAATCGTGCATCTTTACCCGAATAGGTTTGATTTAATTGAAAAATATTAAAACGGATACCTTGCTGTGCTTTTACATCACCATCAATAGTAATATCTGCCATATCCCAAATACCTGCCCATGCTTGTTTTTGAAGTTGTAACAATGCTTGGAAACCTAATTTAGTTGCTTTTTTTAGTGCAGTTTTAGCTGCTGAAACTAATTTGGTTTTAGTATGATTTCTATCGACAGTATAACCTCCAAATTTATGAATTGTATAAACCTCTCCTTGTTTTACTTGGCGCGGATAACAAAAAGAAGCATAATTAGCATCGGCATTTATATTAGGTTCAATTAATACACTATTATTATTAATAAACACCTTAGACTCCATGAAAGTACAAGTGTAAAAATCTGTTTTCATAGTTTTTGCCTGAATGAAAGCCTGATTATTCTCATGACTTACATTGAGTGTATTCCAAAACGTATCATCCCAATTGGTGTCTTCATTGACAATACCACTATCAATATATGGTTGAAATTGAATTTTCGTATCGCTATTAAGCGGAGTTATAGAATATTCAATAGCACCAATTTCATCTAATTCTAAACTCATAAAACGTTTGGTTTCAACACTGATTTTTATATCATTTTGAAGTGTTGCTGTAAATCTACGTCCCAACCATCCTTCTTTCATGTTGAGCTCTCTACGAAAGTTTGATATTGATCTACAAGTAAATAAATCTAATTTTTCGTCATTGACCAAAACATTAATACCAATCCAATTAGGCGCATTTAATACTTTTGCAAAATACGCTGGATAACCGTTTTTCCACCAGCCGACACGTGTTTTATCAGGATAATACACTCCTGCTATATAACTTCCCTGAAATGTTAACCCTGAGTATTGCTCTTCAAAATTGGCACGTTGACCCATGGCTCCATTACCAATACTGAATAGACTTTCTGAAGCTTTAACACGATTAGCGTCAAAATCTTCTTCTATGATTGACCAATTGTCTGGTTTGATAAAATCTTGATTCATATTCTATAAGACTTAAGATAGGAAGACTCAAGACATAAGATTTATTTTTTTCATCTTGTCTCTTGAATCTTTCTGTCTTGTTTCTATTTATTTATTAACTTTTTTATATAATTTGTATTCATCTTCGTAAAATCTGTAAATATATCATCTGCTTCATGAAGTACTTCTTTTTGTCCGATTCCTATGGAGATCATTTTTGCAATATTTGCAGCTTGTACTCCTGCTACAGAATCTTCAAAAACGATACAATGAGCAGGCTCAATACTTAACTTACTTGCTGCAATTAAGAATACTTCGGGATTGGGTTTGGCTTCTGTAACATCATTACCATCTACAATAACATTAAATCGATCATATAAATTTACTTTTTTAAGGATTTCTCTTGCATTTTTACTTGCAGAGCCTAAAGCAATAGGTTGTTTCTTTTCTATTAGATAATCTAAAACATTGGCAACATCGGGTAATATTTCACTTTCATCCATTTTAGCAATATAGCTGAGATAATCATCATTTTTTCTAGCCATGAGTTCCATAAATTGATCTTCAGAAATTGTTATATTTGACCAACTCAATATTTTCTCTAAAGATTTTACTCTACTTACGCCTTTTAATTGCTCATTTTGTGCTGAAGAAAAATCTACACCAATGCTATTGGCTAATTTTTTCCAAGCTAAATAATGATATTTCGCAGTGTCAACTATTACTCCGTCAAGGTCAAATATAAATCCTTTTTTATTCATTTAATCGTTTGTTGGTTGATAGGAAATGGCATCCTTATTGGTTATTAAAAGATTGCTTAATCCTGCAATTATTAAACTCAATCCTGCAACTAACATGGCATTAATGGTCTCTTCTCCAAATAAACCAGATATATAATTAATTCCGCCTAAAGCGGCAATAATTTGAGGAATTACAATAAACATATTGAAAATACCCATAAAAACGCCCATTTTTTTAGGGTCAACAGAACTCGATAACATGGCATAAGGCATTGAGAGAATACTTCCCCAAGCAAAACCAATTAAGGTAAAAGCCAATGCTAAATAGTTGGGTTCTGGTAAATAGACCATTACTAAAAATCCTATGCCACCAAGTATAAGAGAGCCTAAATGCACAAATTTTCTATTAATCCTTCTTTTTGAAGTGTAAAAAACAAATAACAATGCAAAGACCATTGATGATAGACCGTAAATTCCCATATAAGAACCTACTAAATTAGACGATTCTTGAAATGCTGTATTTGCGACACTAAAGGTTTCAGCTTGTTCAGCAATATTCATATTATAATTACTTTCAATTGGTGCAGGTGTTTTAAAAACATGTTCAGTCAAAGCAGGGTTTGACATACTCCACATGGTAAAAAAAGCAAACCAGCTAAAAAACTGAACAACACCCAATTTTTTCATGGTTGTTGGCATATTACCAATATTATTTAGGATGTCTGGTATAAATTGATTTTTACGTTTCTTTTCTTTTTCAAATTCTTCCATGTCCTCAGGGGGATATTCTTTCGTAGTAAAAATGGTATAAAGAATACTTGCCATAAAAACAAAAGCACCAATAGAAAAAGCTACTTTTACTGACATTGGTATTACTCCCGCTTCAGCGGAATTACTTACGCCTAGTTGAGAAACCATCCAAGGTAAATTACTTGCTACCCATGTACCAATACCGATAATTAAAGTTTGAACTACAAAGCCATAAGAACGTTGAGATTCTGATAACTTATCAGCTACCAATGCTCTAAACGGCTCCATAGATATATTTATGGACGCATCGAGTATCCATAAAAATCCGGCAGCTATCCAAAGTGCAGGAGAATGAGGCATGAAAAACAAGGCTAATGTGCTTAAAATGGCTCCGATTAAAAAATAAGGCTTTCTTCTTCCCCATTTCACACTCCATGTTCTATCGCTCATATATCCAATAATAGGTTGTACTAACAAACCTGTTAAAGGTGCTGCAATCCATAACAACGGAATAGCATCTTTTTCTGCGCCTAAGGTTTGAAATATTCTAGACATGAACCCGCCTTGTAAGGCAAATCCGAATTGAATACCTAAGAAACCAAAACTCATGTTCCAGATCTCCCAAAAACCCAGTTTCTGTTTTTTCATGCGTTTAAATTTTAACAATCCATCGATGACAGATAAATTAAATAAAATATTGAAAATGATAATTCAAACCAATAAAAATATCAGTTTAAATATAGTGTGAAGTGTAAAATGATAAGTTTAAAACTTACGTTTCAAGCGGTAAATATATAATTTTTTAATTAAAATTCACTTTTTTATGAATTTTTTGAGTAGAATTTCTAATTTTCAGATTGGTTGAAATTACTTTTCTTTCAAAACTATTTTCATTATTTTCACTTTTTTGAATTCTATTAAGCAACAAGTCAGCTGCCTGTTCTCCCATAGTAAAGCCATGTTGAGCAACGGTAGATAATGAAGGAGTTGAGAATTCAGATATCAACCCGTCAGTAAAACCTATAACTGCAATATCTTCAGGTATATTTAAGCCTTTTTCTCTAGCTATTTTCATAGCAGTTGCAGCATAGATTTCGTTTACGGCAAAGATGCCGTCCGGTAATTTATCGGGTGAATTTAATAACTTTTTTATTTGTTCGGCGATGTCAAAACTCTCATTTATTTTGATAATTAAATCGTTGTTTACTTTTCTATTGTTTTCTTCTAAAGCTCTGATATATCCTAATCTACGTTGAGTGCCTACATTTACATGATCTGGCGTTGTTAACAGAGCAATTCTCTTACAACCAATATCAATAAGATGGTTAGTTGCTTTATAACCTCCTCCAGCATCATCAACCAATACTTTATCGCAAGCTATTTCATTAGAAACTCTATCAAATAAAACAAAAGGAATTTCATCATTAATTAATTCTTTAAAATGGTTAAACTCTTTCTTTTTCAGGGTTTCTTTAGCTATAGAAATTAATAAACCATCTACACTTCCATCGGCAAGCATATTTATATTTAAAAGCTCTTTATCGTACGATTCATTAGATAAGCAAATCATCACGTTATAACCTCTTTCATTGGCTGTTTTTTCAATACCACTGATAACTCTCGAAAAAAAATGGTGTACTATTTCAGGGATTATAATCCCAATAACCATTGTTTTTTTATTCCTTAATTTTAATGCTAAACTATTAGGTTTATAATGATAAAAATTGGCAAAAGCTTTAATTTTTTTACGTGTTTCCTCACTAATTTCATGACTGTCTTTTAAGGCTTTTGAAACAGTAGAAATAGAAACACCTAATTCTTTGGCAATATCTTTTATAGTAATCTTAGATTTCATATGTCTATAATATTTGACAATTCGACCATCCCGATAGCTATCGGGATTGGGACTGTTCGCTCCCAAAGCTTCGGGATAAACATGCTCGTTTCATTGTATTCGTATATCCACAAAATAAGGATATTTAGACTAAAAACTATGTTTTTTCAGGGGACTATTTTAGCAAAATACAAAAGTTTTTAACACGAAACCGTTTTCGTAGAGGTTTTATTTGGCATGTCATAGTTAATCTAATGTTAAGAGTGTATATTCATCCCGTGAAATGTAAAGTTTGTTAAGTTTTTAACTGAAAAGATTAACTAACTCAAATTAAATTTATGAGAAATTTTAAAAATACTTTTTTAAGTATAATATTATTCTTTCCTGTGATTGCTTTTGCGCAATTTACTATAAAGGGAAAGGTTATTGACAAGACGACCAAAACCGAGTTGCCGGGAGTTAATGTTGTTATTAAAGGGACAACTAACGGAACGACAACCGATTTTGATGGTCTATACGCAATCAATAATGTAAATACCGGTGATGTATTGGTATTTTCATTTATTGGATATAACAATGTAGAGGTTACGGTAACTAATAATGAAGACATTAATGTTGAACTTGAAGAATCTGCTGAAAGTTTGGATGAAGTAGTTGTTATTGGGTATGGTTCTACAACAAAACAAGATGCAACTGGTGCTATTGAAAAAATTTCTGCTGAAGAATTCAATCACGGTGCTATTGTTTCTCCTGAACAACTTTTGGTAGGTAAATCGGCAGGTGTTAGAGTTACTTCAGACGGTGGAGCTCCCGGCGAAGGTTCTGAAATAAGAATTCGTGGAGGAGCATCGCTATCTGCTAATAATTCTCCACTTATCGTAGTAGATGGATTACCTCTAGATCAACGAGGTGTTCAAGGTGTTAGAAATCAATTAAATGCTATAAATCCGAATGATATTCAAGACTTTGTAGTTTTAAAAGATGCTTCTGCAACAGCCATTTATGGTTCAAGAGCATCTAATGGGGTAATTTTAATTACTACCAAAAAAGGTACTGTAAATACTCCTTTGAAAATAGAATATGACTTAAAGGCTTCTATTGGCTCAATTATAGATTACGTTGATATTTTATCTGCTGATGAGTTTAGAGCAATTGCTCAAACTGATAGTGGTTTTGATGCTTCTTTGCTAGGAAATACTGAAACAGACTGGCAAAAACAAATTTATCGAAATTCTGAAGGAGTTATTCACAACTTAACTATTTCTAAAGGTTATAAGAGTTTTAATTATCGTGTCAATTTTGACCAGACGTCTCAAAAAGGGATTTTAAAAACAGATTTATATGAAAGAACTTCTTTAAATATTGCCTTAACACAGCGCTTGTTAAATAATGATTTGAAATTAACACTGACTTCTAAGGGTATTCTTGATGATAATGATTTTGCCAATCAAGATGCCATTGGTAATGCCATAGCTTTTGACCCTACACAAGCAGTTTTTGATTCAACAAGTCCTTTTGGTGGATTTTTTGAGTTTAGAACTGGAAATACTATTGGAGATCAAGTTGCTTTAGCGACAAAAAATCCTGTTGGACTTTTACAGCAAGAAAATGATAAAGCCAGAAACAAAAGAAACATTACTAATTTTAATATTGACTATAAATTACCATTTCTTAAAGGGTTAAGGTTTAATTTAAATGCCGGAATCGATTACTCGGAGTTGAATGGTAAAAAACAAATTGACCCGAGATCAGCTACTATAACAAGTACAACAGAAACTCGTAATTCTTATAGTGGGCTAAACAGAAATACATTATTAGATTTTTATTTTAATTATAAAAAAGAAATTGAAAGTGTTAATACAGTAGTAGATATAACGGCAGGACATTCTTATCAGGAGTTTTATGTGTCTTCTAATAGAGAAGTAACTGTTAATGGTCAAGATAGAGTAATACCAATTATAATTGATCGTAATGCTTTAGAGTCTTATTTTGCTCGTGCCAGTTTTGATATTGCCGATAAATATTTAATTTCTGCCAGCTATAGACGTGATGGCTCATCAAGGTTTGGTGAAAATAATCGTTGGGGTAGTTTTCCTGCTGCTTCGGTTGGCTGGAAAATTAGCAATGAAGAATTTTTGAAAGATTCAAAACTACTATCAAGCTTAAAATTAAGAGCAGGATGGGGTATAACAGGTCAGCAAGAGATAGGATCTAACTATGGTTATTTAGGAGTTTACACTCCGGGAAGAAATGAAGCTCGTGTACAATTTGGTAATGTCTTTGTAAATACATTGCGCCCGGAAGAATTTGATGAAAATTTGAAATGGGAACAAACCACACAATACAATGTAGCTTTAGATTTCGGGTTCTTTAATGATAGGTTAACAGGCTCAATAGATGCTTATTATAGAGAAACGGAAGATCTTTTAGCCACAGTGCCAACAGCTGCAGGATCAAATTTAGCGGATTTGTTAACTACAAACGTTGGTTCAACAACAAGTAGAGGTCTAGAACTGGGCTTAAATGGTATTATAGCAAGGTCTGATAATTTTAATTGGGATTTAGCTTTTAATATCACCCTACAAGATGTAGAAATCACTAATCTTTCTTTAGGTGATGACCCTAATTTCTTTATCCCTCAAGGAGGAATTTCAGGTGGTGTTGGTAATCAGATCCAACTTTGGAAAGAAGGTCTGGACCCTTCAACATTTTTTGTATTTAGGCAAGTGTATGATACTGCAGGAAACCCCATTGAAGGAGCTTATGTTGATGTAAATGGAGATAACCAAATTACTGAAGCAGACAGGCAGGCGTATAAAAAAGCAACCCCTGATGTATTTGCAGGATTTACAAGTACTATGAATTACAAAAACTTTGATTTTAGTTTTACCTTTAGAGGAAATTTTGGCAATTACGTATATAATAACGTAGCATCAGATAGAGGTGTTATTGAAACCATAATTGATGCTCCGGGTGATTTTTATCCTAATGCACATTCAAGTGTTTTAACTACTAATTTTGTAAATCAGCAATTGTTTTCTGATTATTATATTAGTAGAGCAGACTTTGTCAAACTTGATAACGTTTCTGTAGGTTATTTGGTGCCGGGGAAAAAAGTTACCTTTAGAGCCTCATTTACCGCAACAAATGTATTTATCATCACTGATTATGATGGTTTAGACCCAGAAATTTCTAATGGGATTGACAATAATTTCTACCCAAGACCAAGAACCTATGTATTAGGTTTAAATTTTACATTTTAATGATGAATAATATTATAAAACTCAAAGCAATGTTAAGAACAATTAAATATATCTTTTTTGCATTTACTATTGCACTTTTTGTACAGTCTTGTGCAAACGACTTAGATTTACAACCGGAAGACAATCGACTTACAGCTGATGCTACTTTTGAAGATCCTGCTTCTTATAAAGCCTTTCTAGCTAAAATTTATGCTGGAATATCATTAAGCGGACAAGAAGGTCCTGCCGGCGACCCGGATTTAGCTGGATTAGATGAAGGATTCTCAAGTTATTTGAGACTATACTGGAAAATGCAGGAATTGACTACCGATGAAGCTGTAATTGGTTGGAATGACGGAACAATTAGAGACTTACACTCTCAAAATTGGACCTCAGGTAACGAATTCATCCGCACCATGTACAGTAGGATTTTATTTCAAGTTGCATTAACCAACGAATTTTTACGTCAAACCACTGATACTAAATTAAATGATAGAGGTGTTGATGCAGTTTTAAAAGCAGAAATTCAAGATTTCAGAGCAGAAGCACGGTTTATGAGAGCATTAAGCTACTGGCATGCCATGGATTTATTCGCTAATCCTCCGTTTGTAACAGAAAATGACCCAATTGGTGCTTTTTTACCGAATCAAATTCAACGAGCAGATCTATTTTCTTATATAGAATCTGAATTATTAGCCATAGAAGGTACTATAGTTGCTGCAAGACAAAATGAATATGGTCGTGCAGACCAGGCTGCAGTTTGGATGTTATTAGCTAAGTTATATCTTAACGCCGAAGTATATACAGGCACATTACGTTATTCTGACGTTATCACTTATACTAATAATGTTATAAACGCTGGTTATTCAATTCCAAGTAACCCTTATTATCAGTTATTTTTAGCAGATAATGACTCTAATGGTGCTCAAAATGAAGTTGTTTTTTCAATTCCTTTTGATGGTTTGAGCACACAATCTTTTGGAGGAATGACATTTTTAGTACATGCTCCGGTAGGCGGAGATATGGTTCCTTCAGATTATGGAATTAATGGAGGATGGTTTGGTGTAAGAACAACTTCAACTTTTGTGGAAAAATTTCCTAATCCAGAAAATTCAGCTGATGGCAGAGCATTATTCTTTACAGCAAATCAGTCTCTAGAAATAGTAGATATCTCTAATTTTAGTGATGGTTACGCTATTGAAAAATTTAGAAATGTTGATGTTAACGGTAATCCCGGGTCTGATCCGGAACAACACCCGGATTCAGATTTTCCAATGTTTAGATTAGCAGATGCTTATTTAATGTACGCTGAAGCTGCTTTAAGAGGAGGAGGAGGTAGTACTTCTACTGCAGTAGACTATATAAACGAATTAAGACAACGTGCTTATGGAGATGCTAGCGGAAATATTTCATCTGGGGATTTAACATTAGATTTTATTTTAGCAGAAAGATCAAGAGAATTATACTGGGAAGGTCATAGAAGAACTGACTTGGTAAGATATGGACAATTTTCTAGCCAAGGTATTTGGCCATGGAAAGGAAATGTTTCACAAGGAATTACTACTGAAGCATTTAGAGATATAATGCCAATTCCCGCTTCAGATTTAGGCGTTAACACTAATTTACAACAAAACGAAGGATACTAAAACAAAAATAAAATGAAAAAAATATTTAAATTATTGTTTTTGTCGCTATTTATTATCTCTATTTCATCATGTGATGATGACACAGAGCTATTAACCATTTCTGCTAAAGGAAGTGGAGAAATAACGGCACCTGAGTCTGGATTTTCTCAAATTCTAAATCCGGAAGAAAACCAAACAAACATAGCATTTACACTTACTTGGAACCCGGCTGACTTTGGTTTACCTACAAAAATTACTTATAATATTGAATTCGCCAAATCAGGAACTGATTTTGCATCTCCTTTTTTAGCAAGTTCTACTACAAACACGTATTTAACTTGGAATATTAGTGAGTTTAACGGAGTAGTTATTAGTGCCGGATTATTACCTTTTACAGAGGGAAGTTTAGATATTAGAGTAATTGCAACTGTAGGTACTCAAGGAAGCATTCCTCAAGCCTCTGAATTAATTACTATTAATATAACACCATTCACTACTGATCTACCAAAAATTGCAGTTCCCGGAAACCATCAAGGATGGGATCCGCCAACTGCACCACTATTAGCTGCATCGGCTTTTGCTGAAACTGATTATGAAGGTTACCTTTGGTTAGATGGAGGGTACAAATTTGTTGGATCTGATGCTGCTGGAGGATTCGTTTGGGGCAATACTGATTGGGCTGACGATGGAACTTTTACTGGAAAACTTCTTGAACAAGATGAAACAGATTGTACATCAAGTGCAGGTTATTATTTTGTAAAAGCAGATACAGATGCACTAACATATTCTGCTACTACGGTAAGTTGGGGTATTATCGGTGCTGCAACCCCTACAGGTTGGGACAGCGATACTGACTTAATTTATGATCCGGCAACAAGAACACTTTCTGTAGATATTGATTTAACTCCTGGACCATTTAAATTTAGAGGGAATGATGAATGGGCAGCTTTTGACCTTGGAACAGTTGATGATGATGGGTTTTTACAAGGCGGTGGAGACTTAACATTTGATGGTGCTGCCGGGAATTACCATGTAGTGTTAGATCTAAGCAACCCTAGAGAATATACTTTTAGCATGACTGCTAATTAAATAACATTAAATTTAATATTATGAAATATATTTATAAAATTTCCCTTCTTTTTCTCTTCGCTTTTGGGGTAACCTCTTGCGATGAAAATGAGAACTTTGAAATATTTCCGGCTCAAGAGTCTTTTCAAATAGTAACGCCTTCAAGTGGTTCAGTAATAGTTTTAGATGATACTAATTTAGCAAATAATGCATTATTTATTTCTTGGGAATCACCTAACAGTAGCACAGAATCAACTTACACAATCGAAGTAGCCGAAACAGGTACAGATTTTGCAAATCCAATAGTTTTGGGAACTACTCAAAATATGAATTTTAGTATGACCGTTGATGAACTCAATACCTTTTTGTTAGATACAATGGGGTTAAATCCTGAGGAAGCAACAAGTCTGGATATTAGAGTTTCAAATAATGGTGAAGCAACACAAACCATTGCTGTGGTAATTACTCCCTATATAGTTGAGTTTACAGAGTTTTATCTGGTAGGTTCACTTACTAATTGGGAACCAACTGAAGCCTTGGCAATGACTAGTATTGATTTTAATATTTTTGAAATAACTATTGATCTTGCCGATGGTGATGAGTTTAAATTCCTTCCACAAAATACCGGTTGGGATGGCGATTGGGGTGAAGATCCTGATAACCCAGGAAATCTTATCGTTGAAGGAGAACAAAACCTTAGCGGATATGCTGCCGGTAAATATAAAATTGCAGTTGATTTAAACACATTTACTTTTACTGTAGAGGCTATAATTGCCCCTGACAACTTATTCCTTGTTGGTTCATTAACCGGTTGGGATCCTGCAACTTCTCTTCCATTTTTTAATAGTGGAGAAAATATATTTACAATTGTAATAGACTTACCGGATGGTGCTGAATTTAAATTCCTTCCACAAAATACCGGTTGGGATGGCGATTGGGGTGAAGATCCCAACAATGCAGGAAGCATTATTCAAGATGGAGAGCAAAACGTTAGTGGATTTGCAGCTGGTAAATATTTAGTTACTGTAGATTTTAATACATTAACATATAAACTTTCATCAGTTGATAATTTATTCTTAGTAGGTTCACTTACAGGATGGGATCCGGCTACTTCACTGCAAATGGGAGAAGCAAGCCTTGGAATATTCTCAATAATTATAGATTTACCAGATGGTGCTGAATTTAAATTCCTTCCACAAAATACCGGTTGGGATGGCGATTGGGGTGAAGATCCTAGCAATTCAGGAAATATCATTCAGGATGGAGAGCAAAATCTTAGTGGATTTGCAGCTGGTAAATATGTTGTTGCTGTTGATTTTAATACCCTAACGTATTCTGTTTCGGCTATCTCTGGAATACCTTCAAATCTATATTTAGTGGGGGCTTTTAATGGATGGAGTAATGATGCTGGCAATCCTCAATTTACTGAGACCTCAACTGGTGTGTTTGAAATTAGTCAGGCTTTGAGTGCTAATGACGAGTTTAAATTTGTTCCTGTTGCAGGAGATTGGGGTAATGATTGGGGAGAAAGTAACATCTATAAAGGTGTGCTGGAACAAAACTCAGAACAAAATGCAAAAGTTACCGATGCAGGAACTTATACAATTATAGTTAACTTTAATAACGGAACAATTAAAGTTAATTAACTTACTTCTTCAAAAGGCTGTTTGTATCATTATAAACAGCCTTTTTATTTCTTAACATTTAAAATTTCATTTTATGAAAAAAACACTACTTCCACTACTACTTTTAACGGCTTATATTGCAAATAGTCAGGTAACAATTTCACCCACGCCTTTTGATGTAAACCAATCCATAACAATAACTGTTGATACCAATAGTACAGCTACAGATTGTAATGGTTTTAGCAATCCAACTAAAGTATATTTGCATTCTGGTATAGGAGATGATGTAAACGCTTGGGGGTTTAATGTAGTGGGTAATTGGGGTTTAGATGATGGTGTCGGAGAAATGATAAGTAATAATGATGGTACTTGGAGTATTACCATTACACCGGAAACCTATTATGGTTTAGATGCTACCCAAGCTGCAAACGCTACTAAAATGGGAATGGTATTTAGAAATGAAAATGGCTCACAAGAATTTAAAGATAATGGATGTAATGACTTCTTTTTTAATGTAGGTGTTTTTCAATTAACACTAACTTCTCCAACTCAAAATGTTACATTGTTAAATTCCGGGGAATCATTATCCATTACGGCAACAACTACATTAACTGCCGATTTTGTTCTAAAAGCAAATGGATCAATAATAAACACTTCAAATAATACAACATCATATAGTTTTAATCATACTAATATTACAGAAAATACAAGCTATATTTTAGAAGCTACAAATGGTGGCGAAACACTTTCAGATACTTTTCAAGCTATTGTAAATATTACAGAACAAGCTGTGCCTGCAGGAATGAAAGACGGTATAAATTTAGATACAAATGATAATACAAAGGCTACATTGGTTTTATATGCTCCCAATAAAGATATTGTTCATGTAATAGGTGACTTTAATAACTGGCAAGTTGACAATAATTATTTATTGAATAAAGACAGCGCTAAAGATCGTTTTTGGATTGAACTTACGGGTTTAACTCCACAAACCAATCATATGTATCAGTACTTGGTTGATGGCTCTATAGCTATTGCTGACCCGTATTCAACGACTATTTTAGATGAATTTAATGATGGCTTTATAGATAATACTACATATCCAAATCTTCCTGCTTATCCTGCAGGACAAACAAATCATGCAGTAACATTATTAAGAACAGGTGATACACCTTATAATTGGCAGGTAACAAATTTTCAGCCTCCGGCAAAAACCGATTTAGTAATTTATCAATTACTCATTAGAGATTTTGATGCCCTTCATAGTTTTGATGCCGTTAAAGCCAGATTAGACTATTTGCAAAATTTAGGTATAAATACCATTGAATTCTTACCGATAAGTGAGTTTGATAATAATGAATCTTGGGGATACAATCCTTCATTTCATATGGCATTAGATAAATATTATGGAACATCAACAGCTTTTAAACAACTTATTGATGAATGCCATAGCAGGGGAATCGCTGTTTTTTTAGATGTAGTGCATAATCAAGCTACCGGTCAGAATCCATTTTATAGACTATGGAATACTGATAATGGCGGATATGGAGGGCAGGCAAGTAATGATAGTCCGTTTTTTAATGTTACACCTACCCATTCATATAATGTATTTAATGATTTCAATCATAGCCAACAAGCTACGAAAGACTATGTAAAAAGAGTTACACAATATTGGATTGAAGAATACAATGTTGATGGTTTTAGATGGGATCTAACCAAAGGTTTTACACAGAATTGTACTTCCTCTGATGAAACATGTACAAATGCCTTTCAAGCGGATAGGGTTGCAGTACTAAAAGAATATGCAGATTACCAATGGACTGTTAATCCTGATTTTTATATCATTTTTGAACATTTAGGGACTAATGCAGAAGAAACAGAATGGGTAAATTATCGCTTAGGTGAAGGTAAAGGTATTATGGTATGGGGCAATCATAATTTTAATTATAATGAAGCTACCATGGGATATCACGATGGCGGAAAGTCAGATTTTTCATGGATCTCATATCTTAACAGAGGTTGGTCTGTACCTGCCAATGTAAGTTATATGGAAAGCCATGATGAGCAACGTCTAATGTATAAAAATTTACAGTTTGGTAACTCTAATGGGAGCTATGATGTGACAAATCTTGCTACAGCTTTAGACAGAATGGAATTAGCAGGTGCTTTTTTCTTTACTGTTCCCGGACCAAAAATGTTTTGGCAGTTTGGTGAATTAGGATATGATATTGATATTAATTTTAATGGAAGAACAGGAAACAAACCTATTCTATGGAATTATTTTGACGAACCGGATAGAAAAGATCTATATGATGCTTGGACAAAACTGATAAAATTAAAAAAGCAAGAAGACATTTTTAGAACTGGTAATTTCACGATGGATGTTGCCGGTACAAATGGTTTGAAAACAATCCATCTAACAGATGATGCAGCTAGCCCTAATGTAAAACATATTACTATTATTGGAAATTTTGGAGTTACAACACAAAGTATCAATCCTGTATTTCAAGAAACAGGTACTTGGTATGATCTACTAAATAATAATGCATCTATAAATGTAACTAATGTCAATGCGACTATAAGTTTACAACCGGGTGAATTTAAAGTGTATGGCAGTGGTCAAGTTACTTTATCTGTTGATAATGTTGATCTTGCAGATGACATTACCTTATATCCAAATCCGGTAAAAGATGAATTTAAGATCAACAGTACAGCTACTAAAGTTGATATTTATGATATTACCGGAAGAGTAGTAAAATCATTTAAAGGTAATTTTACTGAAAATGAATCGTATAATATTACAGATTTGAACCCTGCTTTGTATTTGATTAGAATTACTTCAGATCAAGGCTCGTTGACTAAAAAGATTATTAAGAATTAATTGAAAGAGGTTGCTCGAAAAGGATTATCAATTGTCTGTTCGAGCGGAGTCGAGAACTATGTTCTTAACAGTTAAGACGTCTCGACTGCGCTCGACGAGACAAACATTAGTTAGTTTACCTTTTCAAACTGCCCCTTTTTGGTTTATAACATCTTTAAATTATTGATCTCTTGTTGAGTAAGATGACGCCAATGACCACGTGATAAATTTTTCTTGGTCAATCCTGAAAAAATAACCCTGTCTAGCTTTACAACGGTATAACCAAAATGTTCAAATATTTTACGAACAATCCTATTTCTACCGGAATGAATTTCAATACCTATTTCAGTTTTAGATTGATTTTCGATATAAGAAATGGCATCTACAAAGACCATTTTTCCATCTAACACAAAATTTTCAGAAATTTTTTGTAGATCTTTCATAGCCAATTTTTTATCTAAAGAGGCATGATATAATTTACGAACGTTATGCTTAGGGTGTGTTAGTTTTTTAGCCATTTCACCATCATTGGTAAACAATAATAAACCGGTAGTATTTCTATCTAATCTGCCAACAGGGTAAATACGCTCTTTAGTAGCCCCACCAACTAGATCCATTACAGTTTTTCTACCACGCTCATCATCCATGGTAGTAATAAAGTTCTTTGGCTTATTTAATAAGACATATTTTTTTGCTTCAGGGCTGATCAATGATCCATCAAAGCGTACTTCATCATCAAGTTTTACTTTGTAGCCCATCTCGGTAATTACTTTTCCATTTACGGTAGCACTACCAGATCTAATATAGGTATCAGCCTCTCTACGAGAACAAATACCTGAGTTTGAAATAAATTTATTCAATCTAATTTCTGTAGGCTCTTCTATTCTTTGCTTAAGAGAATCTTTTCGAATGTCTTTACGATATGGGTTCGGTTTAGTTTTTGAAAAAGATGACTTTTTTTTATATGTTGGTTTTGAATCCTGTTTTCGATTACTATTCGACTTTTCCGGAGTACGAGAAGAACTACTAGCGTGTCGTCCTCTCGACGAGTTTTTTCTAATTGCCATTGTTAAAATTTCGGCAAATATACTGTTTGATAAGTTAATAGGTTGTTTTGTTATGGAGTTATTTTAAAAAAAGTATAATCATAAATTAAAACAGAAGCTTTTCTGCGTTCTATTTATTAGTTTATCGTTTTTTTCTAGGGGTATATATTCGTCAATTATAGCAACCTTTTAATTATTACAGAAGTATCAATAAATGCCAGACTAAATACACCGGCAATAATTAATAGTTTAAGAATGCTGTGTAATATCATATAGTTCTTTTTTGAATTTGATTTCCAAAGAAGTATAGTAAAACCAAACAAAACAACTATTGAGAAATAGAAGTAGTATTTCATCAAGCCAATTTCAGGATATCTCAATAGAAAATAAATTGGAGATAAGGTAAATACAGTAATTAGTGAAATTAGCATTTTAGTGAAACGTTCTCCGTATTTTATAGGCAATGTTATGTAATTCAATACAATATCTCCTTCAATACTTTCTAAATCTTTTATCAATTCTCTAATTAATAATACAAAAAACAAAAATGAAGCATGTGTAAAAATGATAGTAGAGAAGTTTTTATAATACACAAATACAGCAAAAAACGGAATAATAGCTAAAATAGCTGCTGAGAATAATTTTGCTAGCGGGTATTGTTTTAATTTATGTGAATACAGCCATATTAAGAATATATAAATTGCGAAAAATAATGCTGCACGCCAAGAAACCAACCATCCGAAAATGAAACCTAAAAAGTTAAGAAAAAAATAAATGTATAGCTTAGTCTGTTGGCTAACAATACTATCTATCTTGGTTTTTTGAGGTTTGTTAATTTTATCTATATCAGCATCATAAAAATTATTGATGATATAGCCTGAAGCTATTACACAAATAGTTGCCAAAACGATAAAATATAAATTGAGATCTAATAATATATATCGCAAAGATTTTTCCGGTGAAAAGATAAAAATAGAGGCTAAATATTGAGCAAGAACTATAATTACAATATTGTATCCTCTAACAACAGATAGTAAGCTTAAAAACTTATAATAAAACGGGTATTTTTTAGGTTTCTTAGAACTGTTATTTTCGGCAACTTTAAGTAAATCCATAATACTAAAATGGAATTAAAAACGGTATACCAATTCCAGCTTATAACCTTGTAAGATTTCTTGTGCTTTTTTGTAGTCTTTGGTAAACCCTAAGATATAGCCACCACCACCTGAACCGCATAATTTTAAATAGTAAGCATTCGTATCAATACCTTGTTGCCATAATTGATGAAAAGCTTTGGGTATCATAGGTTTGAAATTTGTCAAAACCACTTTAGAAAGTTGTTTTACATTACCAAATAATGATTTTATATTACCATGTAAAAAATCATCAATACAAGCATCGGTATAATTGGCAAAATCTTCATTTAACATTCTTCTAAAACCTTCATTTTTCATTTTATTCATAAAAATGCTTACCATAGGTTCAGTTTTACCAACTTGCTCAGAGTCTAATAAAAAGACAGCACCTTTTCCTTCTTTTTGAGACGGTATACCGGTAGCTTCTAAATTATCTTTAGAATTGATTAAAATAGGAATACTTAAATAGCTGTTTAACGGATCTAAACCAGAACTTTTACCATGAAAGAAAGATTCCATTACAGAAAAAATTTCTTTTAACTTTAGCAATTTATCTCTGGTTAAATTTTCTAAAACAGTAATTTTATCATCAGCATATTTATCATAAATAGCAGCAACCAGTGCTCCTGAGCTTCCAACACCATAACCTTGAGGTATGCTTGAGTCAAAATACATACCTTTATCAATATCTGTTTTTAACTCTTCTAATCTAAAATGCACTAAATTCTTATTATCAACTTCGCATAAATACTGATAGAACTTTTGCAAATTCTCATTAGATTTTTTTGCTGTATCAGACAAGTCTTCAGCAACTTTTAATGCACCTTGATAAGAATTATATGGAATAGCTAAACCTTTAGAATCTTTAATGATTCCATACTCACCAAAGAGTAAAATTTTAGCATAAAATAAAGGTCCTTTCATAGAAGTAAATTAAATAATACGGCAATTTCTGCAAATATACCATATTATAACAAATATATAAAAATGCCTGATTGTTAAAACGCTAATAAACGCTATTTATTCTGTAAATTATTAAATGTGCCCTTAAGGTTGCTCTTCTTCAATTCCATCATAAAAATACATTTTCCAAATCCCTACTTTTTTACCATTCGCATAATTACCTTCGCCTTTTACTTTTCCATTTTTATGATATTCTTTCCACGCTCCGGTTCGTTCATCATCTTTATAGTTGCCAGATTCAGATAGCTTAGCATTTTCATGATAAGCAACCCATTCACCATTTATTTTATCGTCAGTATAAGAATATTCACTTTTTAATGAACCGCTTTCGTGGTAATTTTTACGTAAACCATTAGGCACATTATTTTTGTAATTAACAGTTTGCATTACTTTTCCGTTTTCATAATACCAAATTACTTCGCCATCAAATGTTTCTTCATCCAATGTTAGTGAAAAAGCTTGCATTTGTTTAACTCCCGACAGATAATGATCAACTAATAAAAAACCGTTGTCTTTTTTTGCAGGTGCTGGTCTATAATAGGAAGCTTGAGCTTTCACAGTTTTGCTCCAATTGGCATCATACCAAATCGTATCTTTCTGTTTCTGTGCAAACACAGAACTAGAAAAAATAAAAATAAACAAGTAAATAATAAAGTTATAATTTTTCATGACCGAAGATTTTAAGGTTACAAAAGAACAAAACCTATTACTTCAGCTTATTTTATAAAGCTTCAAATATATATAGTTTTGCTACTTTAATCTTCAGTTTATTATGAATTTGTTTTGACTCGTTAAAATGTGAAAGAAAGTTTATTTAAACAATCTCATAAAAGGATTAAGACCTCAATACTATTATTTAAATTTGCTTAGCACCAATCCCAACCCTGTCACAAATATAGTGATTATTTTGGCAAAAAGAGAGTAATTCGTTCACTATAAATTGGTTAACAGATTCTTTTTCTTTTTCAGGAAAGAGTACATGAACATTAGCACCAGCATCTAAGGTGAAACATACGTTTGAATTTGTTTGAGCTCTAAACTCCCATATTTTATTAATTATTGAAAGCGTATTAGGCTTCATCAGTATAAAATACGGATTACTGGTCAACATCATTGCATGTAGAGTAAGCGCTTCACTTTCTACAATATTTATAAATTCTTTCAAATCACCTTTCTGTAAAATAATTGCTAATTTTGATAGATTTTGATGTGCTTGTTCAAAACGTTTTTCTGCAAAAGGATGGTTGTGCATTAGATTGTGCCCAAGAGTACTGGAAACTTGCTTTTCGCCTTTGTCAACTAAGAGAATAGTATCGTGATAATTTTTAAAATTAGTATGTATTGTTGAAGGGAATTTTATCCCGTAAAGATTGCTACTATCTTTAATATCATTGTGTTTTCCCCAAACTACCAATTCACCTTCAATACTTCTACTAGCGCTACCAGAACCCAAACGAGCTAAAAAAGAGGCTTTTTTATTAAAAAAGTTATCTGTAATTGTAGGGTTTAGTTGCTTTTCTAAACTCATTATACAAAGAGCAAGAGCAGCCATACCACTTGCTGAAGAAGCAATACCACTACTGTGTGGGAAAGAGTTACGTGAGTGTATTACAAAATTATAATCAGCTATAAAAGGAACATATTGCTGAATTAATGTAAAGAATTTGGCTATTTTGGGTTTAAAATCATCTTTTTTTTCTCCTTCAAAGTAAATGTCAAAATGGATGTTCTTTTCGCCACTATTTCGTTTGGAAAACTCTAACGTAGTAATTGTAAAACAAGCATCTAGCGTAAAACTGATAGAAGGGTTTTCGGGAATTTGAGGTTCACGTTTACCCCAATATTTTACCAAAGCGATATTGCTTGGAGTTTTCCAAGTGAAGCTTCCTTTTTCGGAAATATTAATATCGACATTTTTAAAAATAAAATCTTGTTCGGTTAACACTTTATTCATTTCTCAAATATATTATTTTTAAGCGGGTTTTAATTAAAAAACAAAACTATAATAATACTATACTTTATTTTTTTGCCTTATCTAAGCAAAAAATAATTCTCCCGATAGCTATCGGGATTATTTATGACAAACTTTATAATTAAATTGGTATAAATTACTCAATTTCATGGCTATTATTCCCCATAAATCAATAGCCAATCCGATGATTTGAACAAATAACAAACTTCCTTTTGCAAAAAGACCTCCATTTAATGCAAAAAAGGCAAAGCATGAAAATTGGACAATGGTCAAAATTGATGATTTTGTTGACATTATAGATTATAAAAAGAATCTTACAAAGATAATTTTTTAGTCTAACTATTTTCTAGTTTATTTAATACTGCAGGTTTATAACTTCTACTAATGGGAATTGCCTTTTTATTTATTTCAATAAATTCGTTAGTAAATGATTCTATTTTAGAAATAGCGATAATAAACGATCGATGCACTCTTATAAAATCATTTTGAGGAAGTTTTGTCTCGATATTACTAATAGTTTCTCTAGTAACAACAGTTTTATTGTCTAAATAAATTTTAATATAGTCGCTCAAACTTTCAATATAGTTTATCTCTGAAAAATTTATTTTCACCATTTTTCTGTCTGAACGCACAAAAATGAAATTATTTTTTTTAGGATTTGACTCATCTTTTATTTGTGTTTCTATTGCAATATTTTCGTCTAGAAATTTATGTACAGCTTGTAATAATCGTTCAAATGATATAGGCTTCAATAAGTAGTCTACCGCTTTTAAGTCAAAGCCATCAATAGCATATTCTCTATATGCGGTGGTGAAGATTATTTTAATGTCTTTATTGATTGACTTTGCAAATGCAAGCCCAGATATTTCGGGCATATGAATATCTAAAAAAACAAGGTCAACTTTTTGTGCACTAATAACATTAAAAGCGTCAATTGCATTTTTACAACTAGCTACAATTGAAATACTATCAATTTTTTTTAAATGATTTTCTAAAATTTCACGAGCTACAGGCTCATCGTCAACAATGATGCATTGAATGATTTTAGACATTTTTTTGGATATTTAAATTTGAGATTGATAGGTTAACTTGAAACCAATCATCTTTATTTTCTATAACTAACTTGTAGTTGTTGTGGTATAGTAAATCTAATCTTTTTTTTATGTTTTCTAACCCAATACCTTCTTTCATTTGATCTAATTCATCATTTTTTATGGTATTCTTAATTGTGAAATCTAATTGATTATCAATAGATTGTGCAAAAATCTCAATACTTAAATATTCGTCTACTAAACGACCATGTTTAAATGCATTTTCAACAAAAGGTAATAATAACATAGGTGCTATTTGAAAATCAGGGTTACTATTTTTACTTATAAAATTGACCTGTAAAGTATTTTTAAATCTCATTTTTTCTAATGCAATATAATATTCTATATGTTGTAACTCATCATTCAATAATACCGACGGCTTTTCAATTTGATATAAAATATAATCTAATAAATTTGAAAGCTTTAAAATCATTTCAGGTGTTTCTTCTGATTTTTTAAGCGCAAATCCATACAAGGTATTTAATGTGTTAAACAAAAAATGAGGATGAATTTGCATCTTCAAAAATTTTAGTTCTTGATCTTTTAATAGCAACTTAGTTTGCAATATTTTACTTTTTAGATCTTCATTCTTTAAAGTTGACCTGTAATGATGCATTATAAGACTCAATAAAACAACAATCATCACTACAAAAAATACACCTAAAACGATAAAAGGCAGTGTTTTGGTTAAAGGAGAGGTGTTTTCTTCTTTATAAGATTCTGTATATATCAATCCGTAAAGTATAGATATAATGATAACATAAATTGAAAGTATAAAAGTGTAAATACAATACAATAAAAATTGCAAGTACTTTTTGGTTAAAAGGTATTTAGGAATTAAGTAATAAGTAAAAAAATAACTAATAAAAATAGTTACAGGTATTAAAAATGCTGAAAATAGATTTACATATTTAGTATTTGTGCTGCCATAGCCTAAAAAGTATGCATAAAAAGAGTAGGTAGCAATCCAAAAGGAAATATGAACTAAAAAGGTAAAAAGGTATTTAAGTATTGTAGAATTTTTATACATAACCTGCAATATGCATTTTTTTGTTTTACTGAGTATATTCTAGCGATAGAATTCTAAATGTTCGCTAAAACTAACCGATTTTATTACTTATTTTGCTAAACACCTGCTTTTTTGGTTAAAAACATGCAGTATTTTGCTTATTATCGAAATAAATATTGATTTGTAAATTCTAAAAATATATTTGGGGTATTCATTTAAAAACAAATTTTATGTATTTATCAATTCTACAAATTACAAAGTCTTTAATAGGCAATCCTTTTTTAAATAGATTAAATGAAGGAGGTCCTGTATTTATGTATACCACCCTAATTCTTTTAATTGTGATTATTGCACTTCTAGTAAAGGCATTTTTAAAACAAGAAAATATCGAAAAAATCATTCGTTTAGTGAGCTCTATAAGCTTGTTTACATTGGTTTGGGGATTTTTAGGGCAAATAATAGGTTTAATTCAAGCTTTTGATACCATTCAAAGTTTTGGAAATGTTTCTCCTCAAGTTTTAGCAGGAGGTATAAAAGTAGGTTTACTATCTCCTCTTTTCGGCATAATCGTATTTTTAATTGCTAGATTAGGGATCATCAGCTTGATTTTAAAACAGAAAAACAGTTTTAATGAATAGTCCAACTTTATAAAAAACTGTTGATTTACTAAAGAATCATAATTTTAAATACCCATTTTCTTTTAGAATGGGTATTTTTGTTTTTTAAATTAAAATAGGATTTAATCAAATAGGAATTTTGAACAAAAAAATAAAACTTATTTGGGATTTTAGAGGCTCTGAATCCTTAGAAATTGCCAAACATCATTGTGTACATTTAAAAGAATTTTCTAAAAAAGAAAATTTAACTTACCATAAAATAGCTACCAATCATATTTCTGAAATGTACTGCATAGCTTTTATTACAGTCAATGAAGGTGACATGATTACTTTTCGTGACGCTTTAAAACCACACAGAGGAGAAGTAGCTAACTAAACCTTATGTTTCCAAAATTCTAAATAAGTGGACACAAGGTGAGTTCAGTTATAAAATAGTATAATTCGTTGTCTAAATTTTGAGAATTAAATATTTATCGTATATTTGCGATTAACTATGAGTAAAACATTGCAACATATTGATTATACTGAAGAAACAGAAAAGTTAGCACGATTTTCTAAAGCTTTAGGGCATCCAATACGATTGATAATATTAAAATATTTGAGTGACCAAAGTTGTTGTTATACGGGTGATTTGGTTGATGTATTGCCTTTAGCACAATCAACTATCTCACAACACTTAAAAGAATTAAAAGATACAGGATTAATTGATGGAGAAGTAGCTCCGCCAAAAGTAAGGTATTGTATCAATCAAGAAAATTGGGAAAAAGCAAAAGCATTGTTTGCAACATTATTTCAAGAAGATTTTAAAAATTTCTCCTGTTGTTAAGCTTTAAATTATGAGCATTGAAATTAAAAATATGCAACTCAAAGATTGGACAGTTGTTGCTAATATTTATCAATTGGGAATTGAGACAGGTAATGCAACGTTTGAAACTGAAATTCCTTCTTGGTCAACATGGAACGATACACACATGCAATCATGTAGATTGACTGCTTGGCTAGAAAGAACAATTGTGGGCTGGGCAGCTTTATCTCCAGTTTCTGACAGATGTGTTTATGGAGGTGTTGCAGAAGTGAGTGTTTATGTTGATACAAATTACAATGGAAAGGGTATAGGGACGAAATTATTACAAGAATTAATCAATCAGAGTGAAAAAGAAGGTCTTTGGACTTTACAATCAGGAATTTTCCCTGAAAATTCAGCAAGTTTACAACTCCATAAAAAATTAGGTTTTAGGGAAATAGGATTTCGTGAAAAAATAGGAAAAACAAAAAATGAAGTTTGGAGAGATAATATCATATTAGAAAGAAGAAGTAAAATAGTAGGCATTAATTAAAGTCCACCTCAATCCTCCCAAAGGGAGGAAGCTTAGTTCAGTATTAAAAAATTATACAGTTAAAAAAAATATAAAAACAAAACAAATGAAAATAAAAGATTTAATATCCGTTTTAAAACAAAATAGAAATAAAGCATTATTATTTGAATATGCAGAAAATAAAGTTGCAGGAACAAATTATCATTTAACAGAAGTTAAAAATGTAGCTTTTGAAACGGTTGATTGTGGTGGAAACACAAATGATTGGAAGGAAACACATTTCCAATTATGGGAAAGTCCGAAAGAAATCGGAAAAGAAGACTACATGACTGTTGACAAAGTAATTGACATTTTAGAACGGGTTGATAGCATCAGACCATTATGGCTAGAAACCGAAGTGAAAGTTGAATTTGGTAACGAAAATTTTCACACTTCAATATTATCAACAGAAAATACTGTTTCAGAATCTGATAAGCTTATTGTAAAATTATTTACGACTGAAACAGGTTGTAAAGCATCTGATATTTGTGGTGTTCCAGAAACAAAGGAAGAAGAAGCTTGTTGTTCAGAATCAGGTTGTTGTTAAAAACAAAAAATGATTTGAAGATGAGCAACTTTGAAAATTATAATTGTTTAACTTTCAAAGTTGCTCATTTTCAAATTATCAAATCATTTTTATGAAAATACTAATACTTTGCACCGGAAACTCTTGCCGTAGTCAAATGGCTGAAGGCTTTTTAAAATCGTTTGATGATACTTTAGAGGTACATTCAGCAGGAACAGAACCTAGCAATGAAGTACACCCAAAAGCAATTGTAGTGATGAATGAAATCGGAATAGATTTAAGTAATAATTGTCCTAAAAAAGTTGATGAATTTTTAAATGATAAATTCGATTATGTAATTACCGTTTGTGGTGGTGCAAAAGAAAGTTGCCCTACATTTAGTGGAAAAGTAAGATATCATATACATATTGGTTTTGATGACCCTGCAGAAGCCAAAGGAACTGAAGACGAAATTTATAGTGAATTTAGAAGAATTCGTGATGAGATTAAAAGAGATTTTTATAAGTTTTATCAGGAGAAATTCGCTTGATGCGTCACCCTGAATTTTTTTCAGGGTTTCAAATAATCTATATGTTAGCTTAATGAGATTCTTCACTCCGCTATGCTTTGTTCTGAATGACACTTAGCATTGCCGCTCTCGAAGCGTTGGGACGCAAATTGTTTTCTATATTAATTTTATCTGTACTTAATTCCCTCTCCTTTGGAGAGTGTTAGGGAGAGGACATTGATTTCCCTGCAATAAAACCACCAGTCCAAGCATTTTGAAAGTTAAATCCACCGGTAACAGCATCAATATTTAATACTTCACCTGCAAAGAAGAGGTTATTGTGAATTTTACTTTCAAAACGTTTAAAATTGATTTCTTTTAGATCAACACCTCCAGCTGTGACAAACTCTTCTTTAAAAGTTGTTTTTCCGTAAGCATTAAAGATAGTATTGGTCAATTGATTAGCTAAAGTAGCTAATTGTTTGTTAGAAATATCTGCCCAACGTTGCTCTTGCTTTATTTCTGATGCTAATACCAATTGTTCCCACAAACGTTTAGGAATATCTTTAAAAACAGATTTTACAATGAGTTGCTTTTTAGGATTTTCTTTTTTTAAGATTTTTAGTTTATTCAATGCGCTTGACAATGGTTTAGATATCCAATTAACTTTTACATTGTATTGGTAATTTTTTTCAGCTAAAAATAATGCGCCAAACGCTGAGAGTTTTAAAACGGCTGGTCCGCTTATTCCCCAATGGGTTATGAGTAATGATCCAATACTTTTAAATTTTGAATCAATTATAGAAACAGTTGCATTTGGTACAGAAACACCGGGAATTTCTTTAATACGAACATCGTTTATTTTAAATGTAAATAAAGATGGAACAGGAGGAACTATAATGTGACCTAGATTTGATATGAGCTCCCAAATTTTGGTATTACTGCCTGAAGCTATCAAAATTTTATCTGCAATAAATTCTTCTTTATTAGTACTAATTTTCCATTGTTCATCACCTTTTTCAATGTCTTCAACACGATGTCCTAGTTTTAGGATAATTTTGTTTTTCTCGACTTCTCCCATCAGAACATCAATGATGCTTTGCGATGAATTAGATTGTGGAAAAACCCTGTTATCGGCTTCAATTTTTAGTGGAACACCACGTTCTTCAAACCATTGTATGGTATCACCGGTCATAAATTGATGAAACGGACCTAATAATTCTTTTTTTCCTCTCGGATAGAATTCTGTAAGCTCTTTTGGATCAAAACAAGCATGAGTTACATTGCATCTTCCTCCGCCCGAAATTTTTACTTTTTGTAAGACTTGGCTGCCTTTTTCAAGAATGATAATTTCTGAATCAGGATTCTGTTCAGCACAGGTAATTGCTGCAAAAAAACCTGCTGCACCACCGCCAATGATTACTATTTTTTGCATAATATCATATCTGAATATGGAATAATAGTTTTAAATCCTTTTTGCTTAAAATAGTTGGGCGTATCATTATTACCTGTTGCTAATATAAAATCACCGCCCCAGGCTCCCAAGCTTTTTGTTTGTCCGAAATAATCTGAAAATAATTGTTTCTGAATTGGTTCTTGATTGATAATTTTTGAAATGATCCTTTCATGTTCAATCAGTAACTTTTCAAAATTTGTTAATGAAGTGCAATTACTAATTTGATGCGTTAGCTGTGAGATTTCATCCACAGCAGTGATATTATTTTCCTTAAATTTTTTATAAACAGCAATACCTTCACGACTATTTTGTTTTTTATTTAGATGTACAAAAAAAAGCTGTTCTTTAAAATTAGGATTAAAATTCACATTTTTAAATGATGGGTTTTGATCTGTTATTTTGTATAAAATCGGACATTCATTTTGAGCACAAGCAATATCATAACCACTACCCCCAAAAGTATTGAATTGTAACTGAAAAGCATCAACTTTTGCCCATTGCGCAATATTATTTATCAAGGTTGATGAAGAACCTAATCCCCAATTTCTTGGAAATATGAGTTTAGATTTTACAAAATAACCTTGTTTATTTTTGAGGAAGTCTGCATTTAATTTTTTTGCTTCTAATAAAATTTCTTGTAAGTTCAATGCAAGAGAATCACTACTTCCTTCATTGTTAGAATTAAAAGTTTCGGTAATTATTCTTAGTTTGGGTACATCAAACTCAACTTGTAGCCAGAGTTCATTCTTATTGGTATAACTTTCCCAAATTAGTTCCCCTCCTAACCTCCCCGAAGGTGAGGGATTTATGTTTAATTTTTGAACAGTAAGGTTTTGTCCGAATCGTGTAGGAATTGCCAATGCTTCAGCTCCGTCAAGGACAACATATTCGCCTGTAAGTAATAATTTTCCGTTACTGTAATAAGAAGCCATGACCTGCTAGCTTTTTTTTCTATTATAAATAGGTAAAAAGAAAAATGATAATCCTCCAAAAAGAATGATCATTAATGTTTGAGCTGTCCACATGATCCATCCAAAGGCTTTGGCAGGGTTTTCTTGAACATTGTATAAAATTAAAGCACTTGCCACAAAAACAGGAAAAGTACCCAAACCACCATTTGTTAATGCGATACTTAATGCTCCAACAACAAAACCAACTATGATGGCTTCAAATGGTAAATTAGTAGTTTCTGGTAAAGCGAAAGTAACAGCATAAAACATCAATACATACATAACCCAAATAAATATCGTATGGAAAATAAAAGCCCACTTTTTTTTCATTTTGAAGATACTAATCACACCTTCTAATAAACCGTTTGCAAATATTTTAACCTTTAATAAAAACCCTTTCTGGGCTTTTTGTAATAATTTAAATGCAAGAAATCCTAGTGCTCCTAGTAAAATCAAGAAAATAATAGTTGTAAATTTACTAGAATCACCTTCTTTAAAAATATAGCTACTTATCAAATCTGCCTGTAAAACAAATGCAATTGATATAATTGAGAATAACATAATTACGTCTGCAACTCGTTCAGCTACTATGGTACCGAAAGCTTTTTCAAAAGGAATGTTTTCATATTTAGAAATTGCTGTTGCACGCGCTATTTCTCCAGCTCTGGGAATACCTAAATTTACTAAATAAGCTATTAAAACAGTCATTGTACTATTGGCGAATTTTGGCTTATAACCTAAAGGTTGTAATAAAAATTGCCAGCGATATGCTCTAGATAAATGCCCTAAAATCCCAAAAATCAAAGACAATAAAACCCACCAGTAGTTAGCCGATTTAAAAGAATTTATAATGTCAGTTTTATCTTTAGAGTTTAATTGTGCTAAAAAATACCAGATTAAACCAACACCTAAGGCAATAGGGAGTATTATAAAAAGTGCTTTTTTAATTTTTTTATTCACTTGAAATATTTGTTATAATAAGCCTGCAAAAATAACTAATTTAAAGCGATATTATCAATAAGTCTAATATTACCTGCAAATACAGCAATAAAGCCCCTGTATATTGAGTTCTTTCTTTTTCTTTTAGCAGATTTGAGGTTTTTAATATTGGCAATTTCAAAATATTCTAAGTTTAAAACAGCATTTTTTTCAAATTCATTTTCAACCCATTTAACGGTTTCGGAAATAGAACATTCTTTAAATTTTTCTTTTGCCTTCTTTAAGGTTTTGTGAATAAAAGGCGCCTCTTTTCTTTGAATTTTCGTAAGTCTTACATTACGAGAACTCATTGCCAAACCATCATCTTCTCTAAAGATCTTACAACCAATAATTTGAACAGGAATGTTGTGTTTGTCTACCAATTTTTTAATGATTTGTAGTTGTTGAAAATCCTTTTCACCAAAATAAGCTTTATGAGGTTTGACAATTTCAAAGAATCTTTTAACTATTGTGCCTACACCATCAAAATGCCCTTTTCTATGCTTCCCTTCCATTTGAAATTCAAGCCCGTCGAAATCAAAATGCGAAGCAATGGCATTGCCATTATAAATTTCATCTACTGTGGGAGCAAATACAATATCACAATTTACAGTTCTTAGTAATGCAAGATCATTTTCGAGTGTTTTTGGGTAATTGATTAAATCTTCTTTTTTGTCAAATTGAGTAGGATTCACAAAAATACTTACGACTATAATTTTATTTTCAGCACAGGCTTTTTTAATTAAAGACAAATGACCTTTGTGTAAAGCACCCATGGTAGGTATAAAACCTATTGAAGCACCCTTTTTTATTTTTGTTAAACTCTCCTGTAAAGATTTATTTTTATAGAAAACCTTCATTTAATAGATGTTATAATAGTGTTAAAAGCACGTAAACTTAGTATTTAAAGTTTAAATCTAAGTAAAAATTCGTAATTTTGCATATTCTTACATTTAGATAGATTTATGAAACGAGCATTAATGTATTTTATAATTAATTTAATATCAAATAATTAATAAAATTAAAACGTGTGAAAGATAAGAGAATATTGTATGTATCCTCTGAGGTAGTTCCTTATTTGCCTGAAACAGAAACAGCTAGCACCTCATTTGAAGTGGCTAGAAAGATGCATAATAGTGGGGCGCAAACCCGTATTTTTATGCCGAGGTTTGGAGTGATTAATGAGCGCAGACATCAATTACACGAAGTGATTCGTTTGTCGGGAATGAATTTGATAATCAATGATATGGATATGCCTTTGATCATTAAAGTGGCATCAATTCCTAAAGAAAGAATGCAGGTATATTTCATTGATAATGATGAGTATTTTAAGCGTAAAGCATTATATACTGATGAAGATGGAAAGTTATTTAAAGATAATGATGAACGTGCTATATTCTTTGCAAAAGGAGTTGTTGAAACTGTAAAAAAGCTGAATTGGGCACCTGATATTATTCATGTTCATGGGTGGATGGCTTCTTTATTGCCATTATATCTTAGAGAATATTATAAAAATGATCCTTTATTTTCTAATAGTAAAGTAGTTACTTCAATCTATAATAATGGTTTTGATGGTATTATAGGAAATAATAGTTTAGTAGAAAAAATAAAATATGATGGCATACCTGAAGAGAAATTAAATTCTTTATCAAAAGTAAGTCATACTAACCTTATAAAAATTGCTATAGAAAATTCTGATGCTGTTATAAAAGGAAGCGAAAATATTCCTGATGAAATTGAAAAACATATTGATGAAAAACAAATCCCTGTTTTAGAATTTCAATCTCCTGAAGATTATAAAGAGGCATATTCTAATTTTTACCTTACCGAAGTTTTATAAAAATAACAATAAAATAGTTTTATGTTTATGACAAAAAAAATTGTAAACAGTGTAAAATATATTGGTTTACTTAGCCTTGTTTTACTTAGTGTAATAGCCTGTGAAAGAGATTTCGAAAATATCGGTGTTGGACTTGTTGATAATAATGAGTTTACAACTAACGATACAATTTTTGAAGTAATTGCTTACAATAAAAATGTTCTTCAATCTAGAGTTGATGGTATTCCTGAATACTTGTTAGGAATTCTCGAAGATGATAATTTCGGATATATCAAAACATTATTTGTAAGTCAATTAGGTTTGCCAACTTCAACTGATTTTGGTAATAATGTATCTATAGATGCGGTAATATTAGACATACCATATTATGCAACGAGAGAGGATAATTATAGTGATGGGAAACCACAATTTAAATTAGACTCTATATTTGGCAATCAAGAAACTGAATATAACATTTCAGTATATGAATCTGGAACATTCTTAAATGCCTTAGAGCCATTAGATCCTACAAAAAATAAAAAATATTATTCTAATGAGACATATAATGAAAAAACACTTTTGTATTCTCAATTATTTAATCCTGAAAGAAATGATACCGTATTATATGTAAAGAGAAGGTTTTTAGATGATGATTCAAATACAGTTGATGATACAGATACTATAAAAGCTCAAAATAGTATTCCCTCAATTAAAATGTCATTAGATACAGTCTTTTTTAGGAATAATTTTATCAATCAGCAAAACACAGGTGTATTAGATTCAAGAGATAGTTTTATTAATTTTTTTAGAGGTATCATTATTAAAGCAGAAGAAGATGTTAACAAGGATGGGTCATTAATGGCATTAGCAATGTCTAATGCTAATGTAAGAATTTATTATACAAATACGATTTTAACAGATGAGACTAATACAGACCTAAATAATGATGGAGATACTGATGATACAGATGTACCAGTTCGGACAAAACAGACTATGACTTTTCCTTTAAGCGGAATAAGAGCGAATCAGTATAATAGAGACTATTCAGAATCATTAGCTAACATAAACGAACGTTTTGTAAGCCCTGATCTTATTAATGGAGAAGATAAGTTATACATTCAAGGCGCTTCAGGTTCAATGGGTGTTGTAGAACTACTTCTTAGCGATGATGCAATAAATGAAATGAGAGATAAAAATTGGCTCATTAATGAAGCTAATCTTACCTTGTATTTAGATGATAGTTTTACGCAAGAAAAAATGCCTGATCAATTATTATTATATAATTACGATGATAACTCTCAAATATTAGATGTTATTACAGAAGCTCAAGTCGGAGGTATTGGAGGCGTTTTAGAAAGAGATGAAGACAATAAACCAATAAAATATAAGTTTAGAATAACAGATTATATTTCTGAGCTTTTAAAATCTGATGATGAAAAGCCGGTTAAGTTTGGACTTAAAATACTTCATTTAACTGATGTACCTTTAGTAATAGACGATACAAACATTGATGATTTCAGCTGGATAGCTAAAGGTGTGGTTTTAAAAGGAAATAAATTACCAACTATTGGAAATAATGAGCTAGATCCGACAAGGTTAAAATTAGAAATTTTTTACACAATTAATAACGAATAATATTGGTGTAAACCAAAACAATTGCTATGTGTGGTATTACAGGTTATATAGGTTACAGAGATGCTTATCCAATTATTATGAATGGATTACAGCGTCTAGAATACAGAGGTTATGATAGTGCTGGTATAGTGCTTTTTGATGGTAGTAAAATCAATCTTTCAAAAACCAAAGGAAAAGTTAGTGATCTAATAGAAAGAGTTGATTCAGAAATATCTAAAGAAGGAAATTTAGGAATAGGTCATACACGTTGGGCAACGCATGGAGTGCCTAATGATGTCAACTCTCATCCTCACACTTCTCAATCAGGAAATTTAGTAATTGTTCATAATGGGATTATTGAAAATTATGATACCCTAAAAAAGGAACTAACTAACAGAGGCTATACTTTTAATAGTGATACCGATACAGAAGTACTTATCAATTTAATTGAAGAGG
>CAYXAZ010000003.1:0-80039 GCA_964463085.1 uncultured Flavobacteriaceae bacterium
ACTTTATTTTTTTGCCTCATCTAAGCAAAAAATAATTCAATTTATTTATGACAAACTTTATAATTAAATTGGTATTATTTCAAATAATCTATAAAAGGTAAAGAAGGTATAAAAAATATTATAGAGATTATAACTTATGAACTGTTGCATTAGAACCTTGAGTTCACCAAGAGTGCACTATACGCCTCTTTTTTATTTATAATTCATAGATAATTGTATGCGTTTTCTAGCAATATCAACTTCTAACACTTTAACAATTACTTGCTGATGTAAACTCACAATTTCACTTACATCTTTAACAAAGGTATTTGATAAATTAGAAACATGAACTAATCCACTTTCTTTAATACCAATATCAACAAAACATCCGAAATTAGTAATGTTATTTATGATTCCCGGAAGTAATTGACCTTCTCTTACATCATTTATAGTTCTAATATCTTTATTAAATGTAAAAACTTTGGCTGTTGAACGTGGGTCTAATCCCGGTTTTTCTAATTCTTTAATAATGTCTTCTAATGTTGGCAAGCCAACGGTTTCCGTACAGTATTTTTGAAGTGCTATTTTTTGAAGCAATACTTTATTCCCGATGATATCCGATAGAGTACTATGTTCATCTTTTACCATTTTATTAACTAAGGCATAACTTTCTGGATGTACTGCAGAATCATCTAAAGGATTTTCAGCATTTTTAATGCGTAAAAAACCAGCACCTTGTTCAAAAGCTTTCCCACTCAATCGAGGTACTTTTTTAATGTCATTCCTTGAAATAAACGCACCATTTTCAGTTCTGTAAGCAATGATGTTTTCAGCCAATTTTGGACCAATCCCTGACACATAACTCAATAGTGATTCACTTGCCGTATTAATATTCACTCCAATGGTATTTACACAACTTTCAACAACAGTATCTAATGACTTTTTTAACTTAGCTTGATCTACATCATGTTGGTATTGACCTACACCAATTGATTTGGCATCTATTTTTACTAATTCAGCTAAAGGGTCAGCTAATCTTCTACCTATAGAAATAGCGCCTCTTACGGTAACATCATAATTTGGAAATTCATCACGGGCAATCTTTGAAGCCGAATAAATAGATGCTCCGGCTTCGCTTACTACAAAAACTTGAATATCGGTACCAAATCGAATTCTTCTAATTAACTGCTCTGTTTCACGTGAGGCAGTTCCGTTACCAATAGCAATGGCTTCAATTTTATAGGCGTCAACCAATGAACTTATTTTTTTTATGGCTTCTTTTGAATTGTTTTGTGGTGCATGCGGGTATATTGTTTCATTATATTCTAATCCGCCTTGAGCGTTTAAGCATACCACTTTACAGCCACTTCTAAATCCTGGATCTATCGCTAAAATATTTTTTTCACCCAATGGAGCTCCTAATAATAGTTGTTTTAAATTTTTTGCAAAAACAGTAATTGCGCCTTCATCAGCTTTTTCTTTTGCAGTATTTAAAATCTCGTTTGATAATGCCGGAAATAATAAACGCTTATAGGAATCGTGTATGGCTAACTCAATTTGTTCAGAGCAATCGTTATTTGAACGAATAATTCGATCTTCAATTTTTGTGAGTGCTCTATGTTCATCAATTTCAATTTTCGCACGAATAAATCCTTCTTTTTCGGCTCGTAAAATGGCTAATAATCGGTGTGAAGGACATCGATTCAACGCTTCAGACCAATTGAAATAATCTCTGAATTTTTGTGCTTTCTCATCACTAATTTTTGACGTAACAACAGTTGTATTTATAGTTGCAAACTTTTCTAGTTGAGAACGAATACTGTTTCTAGTATCGGTTCGTTCATTAACCCATTCGGCAATAATATATCTCGCACCTTCTAAAGCCTTATCTTCATTTTTTACTTCATTATTCAGGTATTTAGAAGCGATAAACTCAATATTATCTGCGCGTTGGCTCATGATGATTTTTGCCAATGGTTCCAGTCCGTTTTTGCGTGCAGTTTCAGCTTTAGTTTTTCTTTTTTTCTTAAAAGGAAGATAAAGATCTTCTAAGCTTGTTAGATTAGTAGTAGCTTTAATTTTTTGCTTTAATTCATTAGTTAAAACATTTTGTTCTTCTAATGCTTTAAGAATAGCAACCTTTCGTTTTTCGAGTGTTTCATAAATGCCTTTATACTTAACAATTTCACCAATTTGAACCTCATCAAGATTACCTGTTTGCTCTTTTCTATAACGAGAAATAAAAGGAATGGTACAATCTTGATTCAATAATTGAACGGTGTTTTGAATTCCTTTTTCAGGAAGAAGGGTATATGATTTTATAAATTGGAGGAGTTGCATGTTTGGTTTACTGTTGAAAGTAAAACTGTAAAATTTAATCTATCTACATTTAAATCAATATAACTTTTGAAAATTAGTAATTTTAAATTCTGTTAACTTATCCGCTCACCGTTTTTAATTTCACTATTTTCAGGTTCAATAAAAGCAAGTTTACCATCAGGTGTATCAGCCATTAAGATCATACCTTGACTTTCAACTCCTCGAAGAGTTCTCGGAGCTAAATTTACTAAGACAATTACCTTTTGTCCAATAATTTCTTCCGGTGAAAAACTTTCTGCAATACCGCTTACTATGGTTCTCACATCAATACCAACATCAACTTTTAGTTGTAATAGTTTTTTGGTTTTAGGCACTTTTACGGCTTCTAAAATAGTACCAACTCGAATATCTAATTTGGTGAAATCATTAAATTCAATGGTATCTTTTTGAGGTTCAACAATTTTGTTTGCTTGCTCATTGGCTTTTTTTGAAGCTTCTAATTTGTCTAATTGAAGTTGAATTTCAGCATCTTCAATTTTGGCGAATAATAATTCTGCCTTACCTATTTGGTGACCGGAAGGGAGTAATGTTTTAGCTAATGAAATTTTATTCCAAAGAGATTCCTCGTCACTCGTAACTCTCTCCTCGTTAAGACGAAGAATAGATTTTAGTTTCTTAGAAGTAAACGGTAAAAATGGTTCAGATAAAATAGATAAACCTGTTGCGATTTGTAAAGCAACAAACATGATGGTTTTTACACGTTCCGGGTTTTCCTTAATTACTTTCCAAGGCTCTTCATCTGCTAAATATTTATTACCTAAACGTGCTAAATTCATTAATTCCATCAAGGCTTCTCTAAAGCGATAGCGTTCAATAGATTTTGAGATAATTTGAGGGTGTTTTTTTAACATTGCTAATGCATCCTCATCTTCATCAGATAAAATCCCTGCAGGTGGTACCTGCCCATCATAGTATTTATGAGTCAATACCAATACGCGATTTATAAAATTACCCAAAATGGCAACCAACTCATTATTATTTCGTGCTTGAAAATCTTTCCAAGTAAAATTATTGTCTTTGGTTTCAGGGGCATTGGCTGTTAAAGCATAACGCAAGACATCCTGTTTGTCAGGAAAATCTTCTAAATATTCATGTAACCAAACTGCCCAGTTTTTAGAAGTAGAAATTTTATCATCTTCTAAATTTAAAAATTCATTGGCTGGCACATTTTCAGGCAATATATAACTGCCTTCCGCTTTTAAGATACTTGGAAAAATAATACAGTGAAAAACAATATTATCTTTTCCTATAAAGTGGAGTAATTTGGTATCAGCATCTTTCCAATAAGGTTCCCAATCTTTTCCTTCACGTTTTGCCCATTCTTTGGTCGATGAAATATATCCGATAGGCGCATCAAACCACACATATAAAACTTTGCCTTCAGCTCCTTTTACAGGAACAGGAATCCCCCATTCTAAATCTCTGGTTACCGCTCTGGGGCGCAGACCATCATCAATCCATGATTTTACTTGTCCCAATACATTTGGTTTCCAATCTTTCGCATGTCCTTCAACGATCCATTCTTTTAACCAATCTTGATATTGGTCTAATGGTAAAAACCAATGCTTGGTTTCTTTCAATGACGGCGTATTGCCTGTAATCGCAGATTTCGGATTTATTAGATCAGTTGCATTATGACTCGTTCCACAATTTTCACATTGATCACCATAACTTTCTTCAAATCCACATTTCGGACAGGTGCCAACAACAAACCTATCTGCTAAAAACTGATTTGCTTCTTCATCATATAATTGCCGATTGGTTTCTTCAATAAATTTTCCATCATCATATAGTTTCTTAAAGACTTCAGATGCGGTTTTATGATGAATTTTTGCTGAAGTCCGCGAATAATTATCAAATGAAATTCCAAAATCTTTAAATGATTTTTTAATAATTGCATGATATTTATCTACTACTTGCTGAGGCGTTATACCTTCTTTTTTAGCTTTGATAGTAATTGGCACCCCGTGTTCATCAGAACCACAGATATAAGCAACATCTTTTCCTTTTAAACGTTGATAGCGAGCATAAATATCAGCAGGTACATAAACACCGGCTAAATGACCAATATGTATAGGTCCGTTAGTATAAGGCAATGCAGCAGTTATAGTATATCTCTTAGGAGTGCTCATTTCAAAAAATTGGTTTGGCAAAAATAAGAAAACCAACGCTGAATTATCTATAAAAATGTATTTTTACAAAAAGTATTTATAATGAGAACTATTATCCATAGATTTTTGCTGTTAGTTGCTGTAACTATGCTATCTAGTAGTGTATTTGCATCTGTAGATCAAGAACCTTCAAAACTAATTCAACCACCATATTTACAAAAAGGAGATACGGTAATGATCATTGCTCCGGCAGGAATTATGAAAGATACTTTAAAAGTAGAAGCAGGTATAGAGCTGTTAAAAGAATGGGGATTGAACGTAAAATTAGGGAAATATTTATATGAACAGAATTTTCATTTTGCAGGTACAGATGCTCAAAGAGCAGAAGACTTTCAGAATGCCATAGACGACCCAACTGTAAAAGCGATTTGGTGTGCCCGTGGTGGATATGGTTCGGTTAGGATTATAGATGCGATTGATTTTACTAAGTTTAAGCAACATCCAAAATGGTTGATTGGTTTTTCTGATGTTACAGTTTTTCATAATGAAATAAATAACTTAGGCATAGAAACCATACATGCAATGATGCCAATCACCTACAAACCCGATAATAAAGAACAAAAAAAGGCTCAAAAATCATTAAAGAAAGCATTGTTCGGTAAGAAGATTATCTATAGAGTTTCTGATTCTGATTTCAATAAAGAAGGGGAAGCAACCGGACAAGTTATAGGAGGAAATTTATCTATTTTATACAGTTTGTTAGGATCAAAATCTTCAATTAATGTTGATGGTAAGATCTTATTTATTGAAGATATAGGCGAGTATGTATATCATGTTGACCGAATGCTGATGAATTTAAAAAGAAATGGCTATTTTGATAATTGTAAAGGACTTATAGTGGGTGGAATATCTGATATTAGAGAAAACGACACTCCTTTTGGTAAAACCGCTGAAGAGGTAGTATTAGATGCAGTAAAAGATTTTGATTTTCCGGTAAGTTTTGATTTTCCTGCCGGACATATAAGAGATAACAGAACCTTAATTTTGGGGAGGACAATTACCCTAAAGGTAAAAGATAATAAGACTGTTGTTAAATTCTTATACGATGGCACAGCACAACGAATAGATAAATAAAGGGATTCTTCGCTTCACTTTATTTCGCTCTGAATGACATTCTGTTGTCATTCAGAAGGAGGAACGTCTGAAGAATCTATAAATTATGGCACAACACAACGAATTAGGTAAAAAGGGAGAACAATTAGCTGTAGATTTTCTAATAAAAAACGGCTATACTATTCGCGATACAAACTGGCGCTATTTAAAAGCAGAAGTCGATATTATTGCTGAAAAAGATGGAACACTGGCTGTTGTTGAAGTAAAAACGCGTTCTACAATAGATTTCGGAAACCCTCAAGATTTTGTAAACCCTAAAAAAATAAAATTATTGGTAGCAGCTATTGATGAATATGTAATTTCAAAGGATTTAGATATTGAAGTGCGATTTGATATTATTGCTATTGTCAAAGAACAAGGAAAGTTTGCCATTGAGCATTTAGAGGATGCTTTTTATCATTTCTAAATGCTGAACTGGTTTCAGTATCTCATTAAATAGATACTGAAATGTATCTTTATTTTTCAACATCCAACTCTTCTTCAAAAAACACTTTCAACTCCTCAACATCATCAGGCTTAGCCAATATCTTTTTCTTAACATCTAATATAAAAAATGATGGTGTAGCATTTACGCCATATTCATGAGCAAATTTATTTTTCCATTTGTCTTTTCCGTAAATATGTATCCAATCAAGATAATAATAAGTTTCATCTTTCCAGCTACTTTTACTTTCTTCAGTTTCTAACCCAATTAAGAGTACTTCAACATCCTTTTTATTCTTTAAATACTCTTTTAATAGAGGTAATTCTTTTAAACAATGACCGCAGGTAGAACTCCAAAAAATAACTAAATAATACGACGAATCACTTAGCATATGTAGGCTTTTAGACTTGTTATCTTCACTCCATAAAATATTAGGCGCAATATTGCCAATAGCAGTTTTTAATTGTCCTTTGATATCACCTATAAAACCAGGGTCTTGTAATTCTTTCGGTAATTGCAAATAGTAATTCAATATAGTATTTACCATACTAATATTTTCTTGCTCAGCAAAAGTATAAAGTAAACCTTCTTCAATATCTTTAGTTAAATTAGAATTTGTATTAATTTTATTGATAACAGTTGCAATGGCTTCTTTGTATAATTGGGTAAGTATTTTTTTATCGTCAGAAGTATTTAGGTAAAAAATAAAATCATTGATCTTATCATTGATAAAGGTAGAACTCAATAGCGTTTTATTGTTGAAATCTATATTGTCAAAAAAATGTTCTTTAACTGAAGCTAAATAATCAGCAGAACTTTTAATAAGATCTTCAGCATTATACCTTGCACTTGCTTTGATAAAATGATTTGCAAGCTTTCCTGTTGATTGTGCTTCAAATTGTTGTTGAGTAGCAGTTAAATTAGTATAGTTTTTTTGATAGAGATTGCTAAACTTTTTCTCTGTTGCCTTATCGGATAAATTAAAATAGACAGTCTGTAAAGAGTCTAATTTTTGCTGAATAGGTTGTGTGTTTTTTAAATATTTTTGATAGATCTTATTATTTTTAGAAGCCATAAATACAACAGATTGATTAGGTTTTTTCGGATTTAATGTCAAGGAAACATTTTCATTATCATAAATAAAATCAACAAATAATCTGTTTTTGATATCATAGACCAACCGATAAATACCCGAGGCTTGTTTTATAGGAATTGTAATTGAAAATTTACCATTCTTTATAGAATCATAGGTAATATAATTTTGCTTTGCTCCTTGTAACTGATATAGTATCATATAAGGATAATTTTCAGCAGGGTGCAACTCTCCTTTAACAGTAAATTGTCCATAAGAAAAAGAAGTAACTAATAAAAAAGCAAGGAGTAATTTTTTAAACATTTGTTTTGGATTTATATTTTACAAAAATCAAGACAAGACAAAAGTAAGGGATTTTATACATTTTAAAATGTTTTACATTTGTTAAAAATCAAAAGGATGAGTTTTAAAAACAAAGTAGTTTGGATAACAGGTGCTTCTTCAGGAATTGGTAAAGCAGTAGCCTTAGCATTATCAACTCAAGGAGCTAAACTTATTATTTCTTCAAGAAATACTGAAAAGTTAGAAGAGGTTAAAATACTTTGTGCTAATCCTGATATGGTGAAGATATTACAAGTTGATCTAGATGATCATCATCATTTAGATAAATTGGTGCAAGAAGCAATTTCCCTTTTTGATCCCGAGCAATTAGGGATTGACATCCTTATCAATAATGGCGGTATCAGTCAACGTTCATTAGCAATTGATACCGGAATTACTATTGATACACAGATCTTTAAAACAAATTATTTTGGTACTGTAGCATTGTCTAAAGCATTATTACCTTATTTTGTTGCAAAAAAAAGCGGTCATTTTGTAGTAGTTACAAGTGTGGTTGGTAAAATAGGAACACCTTTACGTTCTTCATATTCCGCTTCAAAACATGCTTTGCATGGCTTTTTTGACAGTTTGCGTGCAGAAATTCATGATGATAATATAGCAGTAACATTAATTTGCCCGGGTTTTGTAAATACCAATGTTTCAAAAAATGCTTTAACTGCTAATGGTACTCCGCAAAACACAATGGACAAAGGTACAGCAAACGGACTTTCACCCGACTATTTTGCAAAGCGAATGTTAAAAGCCATTGCCAGAAAAAAACAAGAAGTTGTCATTGGAGGGAAGTTAGAAGTATTAGCGGTGTATGTAAAACGATTTTTCCCTAGAGTTTTAGCAAAGGTGATTCGGAAACTGGCTGTTACTTGATTTTATAATGATTAACGAATAAAATCTTTTTAAATCATAAAAAATCAATGTCATCAGCGTTCTATTTTGAGTATTTATTACCTTATGTTTAACAGTCTTTTTCATTATATTTGTAACCCTCACAATCAAAATAACAAAGAGAAATGAATATATTTTCCTCAGAAAAATTAGAACAGGTCTTATCTAAAATTAAAACCATTTTAGAAGAACGTATTTATCCATTAGAAAAGCATTATCTCAATTTACCTTTTAGTGAAGTGCATGATGAATTAGATAAAGTTCGTGAGATCGTAAAGGAAAAAGGGCTGTGGAATCCACATTTGAGTGAAAGTCATGGTGGCATGGGTTTTAGTTTGGTTGAATTCGGACAAATTAGCGAATTGTTAGGAACCTCTCCTTACGGACATTTCTGCTTTAATTGTAATGCCCCGGATATTGGTAATCAAGAATTATTGTTAAGTAATGCTTCAGATCATATCAAACAAACCTTTTTAGAACCATTGATCGATGGAGAAATTCACAGTTGTTTTTCAATGACTGAACCTGAATTTGCAGGGTCAAATCCGGTAAATATGGCAACAACTGCTGTAAAAGATGGCGATCATTATATAATTAATGGACATAAATGGTTTACAACTGCTGCTGATGGCGCTTCTTTTGCCATTGTGATGGCAAATACAAATCCTGAAGCTGAAAGTCCGTATCAAAAAGCGAGTATGATCATAGTGCCAACTGATACTGAAGGTTTTCATTTGACACGTAATATTTCTGTTATGGGTGAAGAAAATGACGGCTATTTTAGCCATGCAGAAATTGAATATCGAGACTGTAAAGTGCCTGTAAAAAACTTAATTGGTAATGAAGGTGAGGGCTTTAAATTAGCACAGCAACGCTTGGGTCCGGGTAGAATTCACCATTGTATGCGTTGGATAGGTATTTGCGAACGTGCCTTTGATATGATGTGTAAAAGAGCTGTCTCAAGAGAGTTGGGTAATGGCGTAAAATTAGCACATAAACAAACCATTCAAAATTGGATTGCCGAAAGTAGAGCAGAAATTAATGCATCTCGATATATGGTGTTACATACCGCAAAAAAAATTGATGAAGTGGGTGCTAAGGAAGCCCGTATGGAAATTTCGACGATTAAATTTTATGTCGCCAATGTATTGATGAAAGTATTAGATAGAGCTGTTCAAGTACATGGCGCGTTAGGTATTACTGATGATACAATATTATCATTTTGGTATAGACATGAACGCGGAGCCAGAATTTATGATGGACCGGATGAGGTACATAAAACAGCCTTGGCAGGAAAAATTTTAAAGGGGTATGGATTGGATATTAAAAAGACATAAGACTTGGAGACACAAGACACAAGACTAAAGAGCTAAATTGAAAACTAATGTCAGGTTGAGCGCAGTCGAAACCTAATTAGGATTTTAAAATTTGTTATAGAAAAAAATGAATAAACCCATAGACAATGCAGTAGAAATCCGCAAAGGAGAAGAGCTTGACAAACAAAAATTATTGACGTTTTTAAAGAACAAGGTATCTGGTTTTGCTGATGAAATTGAAATTAAACAGTTTCCCGGAGGGTTTTCAAATCTTACCTATCTAATTTCTGCTCCCGATCCTGAATTACTCGGGACGGGACAAGAATACGTATTACGCAAACCACCTTTTGGGGCAAATATAAAATCTGCTCATGATATGAGTAGAGAATATAAGGTATTGAGTTTATTAGAGCTGGTGTATACTAAAATTCCGAAACCTATTATTTTTTGTGAAGATGAAGCTGTTATTGGTTCGCCTTTTTATATAATGGAACGCGTTAAAGGAATTATTTTACGAAATAAAATCCCTAAAGGATTGGATTTGACACCTAATCATTTTAAAAAATTATCTACTCAGGTCATTGAAAACTTAGTCGATTTACACAACTTAGAATTAGGAAGATCGAATTTAATTTCTTTGGGAAAGCCTGAAGGATATGTGCAACGGCAAGTGGAAGGTTGGATAAAACGTTATTTTAAAGCAGAGATTGATGAAATTAAATCAATGAATTTAGCTGCAGAATGGATGCAAAGTAATATGCCTTCAAAAACAACAACAGCTTTTATACATAATGACTATAAATATGATAATTTAGTGTTGGATGCAGATTCACTAGAAATAAAAGCAGTACTTGACTGGGAGATGTCAACAGTTGGTGACCCACTAATGGATCTTGGAACTTGTCTGTCTTATTGGGTTGAAAAAGGAGAATCTTCCGGTTTACAGCAATTTAACATTACATGGGCAGAAGGTAATTTAACCAGACAACAGTTGATAGAAAAATATGCTGAATTACGGAATGTTAATATAGAAAACATACTGTTTTATTATGTATTCGGATGTTTTAAATTAGGAGTTATCATGCAACAAATTTATGCACGCTATAAAAAAGGATTTACTAAAGATGAGCGTTTTGCCATGTTGATTCATTTGGTAAGAGCCTGTGGTCAGAATGCAGAAAATGCCATAAAATATAATAGGATTAATAATTTTTATTAACTCTGTCATATTGAGCGCAGTCGAAATATAAAGAGTTAATTAAAACAAATAATAGTGTGTCATTCCGACAGAGCCTGAAAGAGCGAAGAGGAATCTCATAATAGAAGAGATTCTTCACTTCGCTATCGCTGTGCTCTGAATGACATTCAATTATAAAAAACTAAACAATGAAAGAACTAAAAGACATCAAAAACATACTAATCATAGGAAGCGGAACTTTAGGATTACGCATTGCCTTAGCAAGTGCCTTAAACGGATATAAAGTTACTATCTATGACATTAGGGAAGAAGCATTTGAACAAGCTAAAAGAATCCAAGCAGATTTGATAAAAATGTTGATAAAAGCAGGAACTATTTCACAACAAGACAGTGAAAAAGCATTACAAAATCAAAGTTTTACGACTGATGCAAAACTTGCAGCCGCAGATGCTGATCTGGTAAGCGAATCAGTTACTGAAGATCTAGAATTAAAGAAAAAAGTTTGGGCTCAGTTTGGAGAATTATGTCCTGAAAAAACCATTTTTACAACAAATACTTCTTCATTATTACCATCTAAATATGCTGAAGCAACTGGAAGACCAGAGCGTTTTTGTGCCTTACATTTTCATGATGTTTTTTATGCTAATGTGGTAGATATTATGCCCAATTCACAAACTGAACCTTGGATTATTGATCTATTAAAAGCCTATGGCGAAAGTATTCAACAAACGGTTGTGATTATGAAGCGAGAATCACCGGGTTATATATTTAATGCGATGCTAATTTCGGTTTTAGGTGCTGCAGGTGCCTTAGTTACTTTTGATGTAGCAAGTATTGAAGATGTTGACCGTTCTTGGATGGGTAATTTTAAAATGCCTAGCGGACCTTTTGGTATTTTAGATGAAATAGGGTTGGATACTGCCTGGCATATAGTTCATGTATTTAAAGATGAAAAAAGCAAACGCTTTTCTAAGCTATTAGATTCTTATATTCAACAAGGAAAATTAGGAAGAAAGGTTGGTGAAGGTTTTTATAAATACCCAAAGCCTAGATTTCAAGAAGATGATTTTATAAAAGGATAGTTTCTAACCCTTCTAGGATTTAAATAGAATTATATTTTAGATAAACCTTCCAAAGTTTTTTTCAATTCAAATTCCGTTTTTGAATAAAAAATCGCGTGATAATTTCACTACACTCTTCTTCCAATACTTCATTAACAACCTTTGTTTTAGGATGTAATTGTGTATTATAATACTGAAACCCACGTTGCTCATCTCTAGCTCCGAAAACAATTTTACCTATTTGTGTCCAATAACTGGCACCTGCACACATTTGACAAGGTTCTAGTGTAACATATAGTGTGCAATCTTTTAAATATTTACCTCCTAAAAAATCAGCAGCAGCAGTAAACGCCTGCATTTCTGCATGTGCTGTAACATCATTCAAGGTCTCAGTTAAATTATGTGCTCTAGCTATAATCTGATTATTGATAACAATCACAGCACCAATGGGTACTTCATCTTTTTCAAAAGCTGTTTCTGCTTCTTGCAAAGCACGTTTCATAAAATAGGTGTCGTCGAAAGGGTCTAGCATAAATCATAATTTTTTGTAAAAATACAATTTCATATATTATTTAATCATATCGGTTTCAACTCGTACATTTGTAGCATGTCAATAAAATTATTAAATACTATTTCTAAACCCAAAGATTTACGTAAACTTTCTATTGAGGAATTACTTCAATTAGCAGTAGAATTACGCGAATTTATTATTGATATAGTATCTACAAAAGAAGGCCATTTGGGTGCCAGTTTGGGAGTGGTTGAATTGACCATTGCATTACATTATGTCTTTGACACACCAAATGATCTATTGGTTTGGGATGTGGGTCATCAGGCATACGGGCATAAAATTTTAACTGAAAGAAAAAATACTTTTCATACAAACAGGCAATTAGGAGGTCTTTCAGGTTTTCCAAAAATAAGCGAAAGCGAATATGATGCATTTGGGGTTGGACATTCGTCTACCTCAATTTCTGCTGTATTAGGAATGGCTATTGCTTCAAAACTAAAAGGAGAAACCAAGAAACAACACATCGCTGTAATTGGTGATGCTAGTATTGCAAGTGGAATGGCTTTTGAAGGATTGAATCATGCGGGAGTTACAGATGCTAATCTACTGATAATATTAAATGATAATGCTATGGGTATAGACCCAAGTGTAGGTGCCTTAAAAAATTATTTAACCAATATCAAAAAAGATAAAAGAGTTAGAAAACATAATATTATTGAAGCTTTAAATTTTGACTATTCCGGCCCGATTGATGGGCACAACCTTAATGCTGTTATTGAAGAACTTGAACGATTAAAATCTGTAAAAGGTCCTAGGTTTTTACATATCACCACCACTAAAGGGAAAGGTTTACAAAAAGCCGAAGAAGATCAAGTAAAATATCATGCTCCGGGAAAATTTGATAAGATTACAGGTGAAACAATACCTAAAGAAGCCTTGAGGCTTCCTCCTAAATACCAAGATGTTTTTGGTTTAACGTTAGTGGAATTAGCAAAACAAAATAAAAAAATTATTGGCATTACGCCTGCAATGCCTACAGGAAGTTCTTTAAAATTTATGTTGGATGAAATACCTGAACGCGCCTTTGATGTTGGTATAGCAGAACAGCACGCTGTTACATTGGCCGCAGGAATGGCAACACAAGGTATGATTCCGTTTTGTAATATTTATTCTACTTTTCTACAACGTGCTTATGACCAGATAATTCATGATGTTGCCTTACAAAAGTTACCTGTGATATTTTGTTTAGACAGAGCTGGTCTGGTTGGTGAAGATGGTGCAACACATCATGGTGTTTTTGATTTGGCATATTTAAGATGTATTCCGAATATAATCATTTTTGCACCCATGAATGTGGTTGAGCTTAGAAATATCATGTATACTGCTCAGTTAGGTATGGAGTATCCTATTGCAATTCGATATCCGAGAGGTAGAGGAATAACTTTAGACTGGAAAAAATCATTTAAGAAAATAGAATTAGGAAAAGGACAGCTTATAAAACAGGGTAGTGAAATTGCTGTTTTAAGTATAGGAACTGTTGGAAATCTAGTTATAGACGCTTGTGAAGATTTATCTATTAAGGATAAAGTTGCACATTATAATATTCGTTTTGTAAAACCTTTGGATACAGCTTTATTACATATAATATTTCAAAAATTTGATAAAATTTTAACCATAGAAGACGGAACAGTTATAGGTGGATTTGGCAGTGCGGTGTTAGAATTTGCTCAAGAAAATAATTACCACAACAAACGCATTAAAAGATTGGGTATGCCAGATCAATTTATAGAGCATGGCACGGTTGCCCAATTACATCAACAAATTAGATTAGATAAAAAATCTATACTTAAAGTCATTAAAGAATTTTGAAGTAATTTTAGTTTATAAATTCAAAAAATAGTTAAGTTTACACCCTTAATAACTAATCATCCCAATTAATCTTAGTAATAGTATTTTTAAAAACATTGGAATGAAAACCTTCATTATATTTATAGCCATATTATTCTTTTCATTTGCTTCTGCTCAAATAACCGATTCTATAGCAGTCATAAAACAGCCAGGCTTTGTAAAAAAGATTGTAAATGATACTTTAAAAGTTAAAATAAGCATAGATTCTATAAAAATTGTAAAACTAAATGACACCCTTAATGTTTTAATGCATTTAGATTCTCTAGGAATTTTTAAAGCTACGGATACTGTTAAAAGATTAACTAAGATAGATTCTCTTAAAATTAGGCTTGATTCTTTACTCAGACCTTTTTATGCAATCCGGTATGACAGTACCTTAAATAAAGATATTTATATCCCTCGTTATAGAATGACCGTAAATATACCTACAAAAGATACGATATATACACCCATCCCTAAAGTAACAGATTTTATTAGTTTTAAAAAAGAGTTGGTAATAGATACCTTAAAAATTCTAAACCCCATACAAGTTATAACTATTGATACTACAAAGTTAGCTGAAGACCCTATATGGTGGAAAAATAAAAACAGCATCGGTTTAGATGTCAGCGAGGCTGCTTTTATAAATTGGAATGCCGGAGGTAATAACTCTATTTCTGGTTTACTAAAGGTTTCTTTAGTTCGATCTTATAAAAAATTACATTTATTGTGGAATAATGAAATATTTGCTCGTTATGGACTAAATCAACAACAAGAAAAAGGGCTAAGAAAAACAGATGATAAATTGCAGATCAATTCTACATTTGGTTATCGAAAAGATACTATTTCTAACTGGTTCTACTCTATAAAATTTAATTTTAATACACAATTTACTGAAGGATTTAGGTATCCTGATACGAGTACTCCCATTTCAAGATTTTTTGCACCTGCGTATTTATTTTTAGGTATTGGTTCACAATATGAAATTAAACAACGACGATTTTCAATATACTTATCGCCAATTACGTTAAAATCTACATTTGTTTTAGACGATGTCCTTTCTAATGAAGGTGCTTTTGGTGTTATAAAAGGAGAAAAATCAAGACATGAGTTTGGTGCTTTAGTACAAAGTACTTGGGATACTGAAATAGCTAAAAATATGGTGATGAGTAACCGGTTAAGCTTGTATTCTGATTATCTAAACAGTTTTGGAAATGTTGATATTGATTGGGAATTGAACTTGAAATTAACCATTAACAAACATATAAAGGCTAATATTGGTACACATATTATTTATGATGATGATATTAAGTTTAAAGATGATATTGATAATGATGGTACTTTAGAAACACTCGGTGCCAGAGTGCAATTGAAACAATTATTAGGAATTGGTGTTTTATTTAGTTTTTAATTCCTAATAATTGTTTTTGTAGGCAGTAAGATTATTCAATAATTAGTTTATTAGAGTAGGCAAAATTTTCACCTTGAATTTTCATAATATATAAGCCTGCTTTTAAACTATTCATATTTAGTGGAACAGTACCTGTTAAATTGATTTCTTTTGAGAACACTTGTCTTCCGTTAACATCATAAACAGCAATACTTGATTTTCCAAAATCTCTAGCGGCTTTAATTTTAATAGCACCGCTTGATGGATTTGGAAACACACTAAAATTATTGTCAACTGAAATATCATCGACACTTAAAGGTACATCAGTAAACTGACCTGTAAAAAGTCCTCTTCCATATGTTGAAGCTAAAATAGTATTGTCAGCTGTTCTTAAATCAAAATTATTTACTTTAACATTTTGCATTCCGTTTTGTGATTGTACCCAAGTAGGGCTTGCGTTTTTAAAGTTTGAAGTTCTCCAAACACCTAAATCCGTTCCTATAATTACTTCATCATTTAATAAAGGATTCATCATCACAGCTTTTACAGGAATTTCAGGAAAATTACCCTCTTTATTTTGCCATGTAGTACCACCATCTTCAGTAAACCAAATACTCTTAACACCATAATTATGAAAAGTAACCATTATTTCTTGTTCATTAGCTCCAAAATCTATTGCAGAAATACTTCCTACAAATTCAGACCCTGTAATATCTGCCCAAGTAGGACCTGCGGTATTTGCATTTGTTAATTTTAACAAAGACCCAGTTCTTGTTCCTACAATCAACGTACTACTTGTAATAGTATATGGAGAGATTTTAAATGCTGTTGGAGGGCTAGTTAAAAGTGCATTTGTTAAATTATTTCTTAAAGGGATCAATCCTAGATTAATAAATCTTGAAATGACATTAGAAGTAGTGGTAGAAGCATTCGAATAAAATATATCAAGATTATCATCTAATTCTGCAGGGTTTATAAATGAACCTTCACTACCATTAGAAACAATACTTGTTGAAGACGCTGTTAAAGGTAATTTAAAACGGCGAAAATTATTAAATGGTAAGGCGGTTATTAAATAAGCGCCATCTTTATCGATAAAACTATAAGCACCATCACCTCCAAAAATTTCTTGAGATGCATTTATCCCAGAAGCACCTCCATCTATAAAATGTGAACCATTATCTTGTGTTCCTCCCAAAAATTGTTCATTAGAAGTACTTTGCCCTATAGCTCCCCAATAGACTTGAGTTGTATTATAGTTACTAAAACTACTAAATATTGCTGTTGTTGAATTATCAGCTGCGACTAATGAACTTGCATAAGATACGCCTCCATCAGTTGCTATCATTGCTTTATCATTATTAGAAGGGTCAAAAATTAAGGTATGTATATCAGCATGTACTAAAGGTATATTTAATCCGCTTAAATTGTTATTATTTGACCATTTAGAAATTTGAGTCCAAACTGAACCTCCATCTACACTTCTAAAGGTATCTATTCCTCCAGCATATATAGTTTCATCATCGGTAGGATCTACGGCTAACATCAGATTATAAAATGCCTGACCTCTAGTAAAATCATTAACAGGAATACCATTATCAGCATCGTTAGGTAGTGCAACCGTAGAAGCGGTAAAGCCAGTTGTCGCATTTGTGGTTTTAATAATTTCTACAAATGGAGCTATAGCATTACCTTGCGCATTAAACGTATTAATATCTGAAATAGCATATATTTTTTCAGGATTACTTGATGATAATTCTATTTCAGTTCTAGTACCATTTGTAAAAGTATGTCTTTGGGTAAAAGTACTACCATTTGTAGAAGAAAAAATAGCGCCACCACCATCACCAAAGCTTGAACTTTGTGCAGTAGCTAACCAAATAGTGTTATCAGAAGAAATTTCAATATCGTTTGGCTCATGAGGATTTCCTCCAGCAGTACTAGGTAAATTAACCTTAGACCATGTAGAACCTCCATTAGTTGATCTATAAAGTCCATATTCAGACCCATCTCCTAAAAGCGTTCCGGGAGCTGGTCCATAAGCAGCATCTCCAACCGCGGCATATATTTCAGTTGTACCTCCATTATTTCTTGCAACTATGTCATTAATATGAAAAATACCCGACACCAAAGTAACTCCTACAGGTAAACTTGTATTAGTACTTGCAATGGTTCCATTTACTGAACCTGAGCTTAATTCAGTTAAAATTGGCGCGCCATCAGCTTGCGAGATCATTACCGAAGGAATAGTCACAGTAGCGTCAGTACCACCCATAGGAATTGGGTTTCCTCCAACATTATTAATTACTAAAACTGCGACTGCACCAACATCTTGGGCGTTTTTAACCTTAACAGTAAAATTACAACTTCCTCTTTCTACCACCGCAATATTACCGTTTATAGCTGCACCATTAGTCAATGTATTACACCCTTCATTAGAAGAAGCAGTACCATCATCAACTAACACCAAACTTCCTGTAATTGAGGCACCAATAGCAGGTCCAAAAGTTGCCTGAATAGAAATAAATGTTCCTTGAATATTCGAAGGTGAGTTAACAGTTACTTCAGAATCTACACTAAATGTAACTTGACCAGTAGCACCGCTCCCAAAAATGTGTGACCAGCTTGAACCTCCATTGGTTGATTTCCAGATACCATTACCATTTACTTGTCCACCGACATATGATTCACCGGTACCTAAATACATTATCATAGAATTGTTAGGGTCTACAGTAATACTTGAAACTGCCAAATTTTCAGGAATTCCAACTCTAGACCAAGCTGAATTACTATCAGTTATATCGTCATTTACCCATAAACCACCACTAACACCTCCTGCAAAAACTCTTTTGTTGGTTGCATCGTTCGGATCAAACAATATTGCCCTTGTTCTTCCCGGCACATTATTAGGGCCTCTTTCAACCCATGCATTTGAATTTGTTCCCGGAACATTTTTTTGAAAATTTTCTGCTAGTAATTGTTTTTGTAAGGCAAATTTCTTTTCATAATCTGGCCTGCCAGTTGCAGGATTCATCTCTAATAAATATTGCTCTTCAAAATACTTATTTGGGGGTACTCCTAACTGTTTTCTCTCACTTTTATTAAGCCTCAACGTTTCATTATAAGGGTGATTTTTAAAAAACTCAGCGTGTTTTTGTCTCAATTTTTCAATTTCCAATTTCTTGTTATTAGGAAAGAATATTATAACTCCTAAAGCTAAAATTGCAATAATAAATAAAGTAATTTTTGTTTTCATTTGTATAGTATTTTGAATATAAGGGTCGGCAATATACAAATTAGTACTTAAAATTAAGTTAACAAGTACTTTTAAATCTCAACGCCTTTTATCTTTTTATGTAGTAAAATTGCTGCGCCATCTGACATACTTGCAATAAAACTGCAAGCAGATAGTATTCTTTGATATAAATTATCTTGTCCCGTTAGATATCGAGATTGGTATTTTTCCGGCAGTAAATTCATTAATAATTTATCATAATTAGAAGCTTTACCTTCATGTGTATTATTAATAGCATTGATAAAAACATCTAATAAATCAGCTAAAATTTTATAGCCTGAAATTTCTTTTTCAACGACCTCTTTGCTTCTATAAATTTTAGCAATACTAATTTTAATAATGTCATTGATCTGAGCTTCGTATTTACACTTATCTAATAATGATATATGATAATCTCCTTTTAAAATAGCAGTTTCATTTTCTATAAATACTTTAGCAGCTTCACTAATCAGGTTTCCAATAGCCAAAGCTCTTAGATAACTTAATCTGTCTTGTTTGGTTTTTAACTGATAATATTTTTCGGTATTGATAGTACCCCTCACTAAGTTTATTAAATATTCTAGAGCAAATTCTTCTTCAATCAATCCGAGGTTGATACCATCTTCAAAATCAATAATAGTATAACAAATATCATCTGCAGCCTCTACTAAAAACGCCAAAGGATGTCTCGAAAAAGAACTATTTTTTGAGTCTCTGCTTGTCAATCCTAAATCGGTAGCAACATCTTCAAAAGTCACTTTTTCTGACTGAAAAAATCCGAATTTTTTATCAGCTATCTGTGGCGTTGGTTTTTTAGGTAATGATTCTTTAGGGTATTTCATAAAAGCGCCCAGTGTGGCATAAGACAATCGTAACCCACCTTGAACACCTTCTCGACTCTCTGTTAAAATTTTAAACCCGTTAGCATTTCCTTCAAAATCGATGAGATCTTGCCATTCCTTATCAGATAAATCATCTTTATAATGTAAGCCTTTACCTGTTTTAAAATACTCGCCAATTGCTTTTTCGCCACTATGACCAAAAGGTGGATTCCCAATATCATGTGCTAAACAGGCACTTGCTACGATGGCTCCAAAATCATTTGCTTGATAGCCTAATTGTGATAATTCAGAATGTTTTTCTAATAGTTGTTTTCCTATAATTCTTCCTAAGGATCGTCCAACAACTGATACTTCTAAACTATGTGTTAATCGAGTATGAACAAAATCGGTTTTTGAAAGAGGGACTACTTGAGTTTTATCTTGTAAACTTCGAAAAGAATCAGAAAAAATAACGCGATCATAATCAACTTCAAAACCTATTCTGGTCTCATCTTGTTGATTTCTAATCCTTTTTTTAGTATCTCCAAAACGCTTTAAGGAGAGTAATTGTTCCCAGTTCATTCTTTAAATTTATAAGATTGTGCAAGGTACATTTTTTGCATTATTCTTTTTACGAACTCGTCTTGACTTTTTATAGTAAATACATAACACATAACAATCCTACTCCTCCTAATACAATTGCATACGGGAAAGCCATTTTTACCATTTTACCATAAGACAAATTAATTAAAGGAGCTAGTGAGGACGTCAGTAAAAATAAAAATGCTGCTTGACCATTTGGTGTTGCAACACTTGGTAAGTTTGTTCCTGTATTAATTGCTATTGCTAGTTTTTCGTATTGTAAACGTGTTAATTCTCCTGCATTAAAAGCGGCTTCTATTTCATTTATATAAACAGTTGCGACAAAAACATTATCGCTAATTGCAGACAAAACGCCATTTGCGACATAAAACATAGTGGGCTGCAAAGAAGCATCTTTAGAAAGAGCCCATTCGATAATAGGTTTAAATAGATGTTGGTCATGAATCATAGCAACTATTACAAAAAAGACGACTAATAGAGCAGTAAAAGGGAGTGCTTCTTCAAAAGCAGGTCCTATATGATGCTCGTCAGTAATACCCATAAATGCAGTTTGAAATACAATTAAAGCCAGTCCAATAAATCCTACAGGAGCTAGATGTAATGCCAACCCAATAATAAGTAATACCATTGCAACTGCCTGAACAATGAGTCTGTATTTTTCTTTTTCAGTTCGTTTTTCATCTTCCAATATTGTATAATTTTCAATTATTTTACGAGCAACTTCTGGTAATTTTGCTCCAAAACCAAATAGCTTAAACTTTTCAAGAAGTATCGTAGTTAATAACCCTGCAAAAAACACAGGAATGGTTATAACGTCCATTTGTTTAAAAAATTCAATAAAATCCCAGCCCATTTTTTCGCCAATCAATAAATTTTGTGGTTCACCTACCAATGTCATTACACCTCCAAGAGCAGTACCTACAACACCATGCATAATTAAACTCCGCAAAAAACTCCGAAATTGTTCTAGTGTTTCTCCACTTAGTTGTTTTCTATCTAAAATTCCATCATCATCTAAATCAAGATCACTTGAATGTATTTTATGATAAACTCCATAAAAACCAACACCAACACTTATTAAAACCGCTGTAACTGTTAATGCATCTAAAAATGCAGAAAGAACTGCTGCGAGAATTACAAATAAAAGTGATAAAGCTAATTTTGATTTTACATTAGTAAAAACTTTACTAAAAATAAACATTAGTAATGGTTTCATAAAGTAAATCGCAGCTACCATAAACATTAATAGCAAAATAACTTCAAGGTTTTGTTCTACTTCATGATATGAATTTTTGGGAGTTGTTAGTCTTAAAAATAAAATTTGAATTGCCAATAACCCCCCAGATATCAAAGGATAACATTTTAAGGCCATTGCTAGTGTAAAGATAAATTCGGCAATAAATATCCACGATGTTATGGTTGCTCCTAAGGTAAAGTAAGAGAATATATTAAAAATTAAAAAACCTATTATCGTGTATTTGTACCACTGAGGACTATTCCCTAAGAAATTTTTAAGCATTGTTTATAGTTGAGTTGTTATTGAATACAAAATGTAATTCATGTTACAGTTGCGCAAAAGTAAGAATTATTTTTATTTATTTATTTTTCTAAAATCTGTATTAAAAACCAATGCAAATTGCAAATACCATTTACCAAAACCACTAACTTGTTGATGCATCATACCGGTTTGTACACTTGTTGTTTTGTTAAACTGATATCCCAATGCTCCGTAGAGCCTATTTCTATCAAAAAAAGTGTTTTTATCGTTTACAAAGATTTCATCATAAAGACCTAAAAACAATGTTTTTGCTTCGATCTTAGGTTTATTTAATGGTATAAATAACATTAAACGATAACGAAATCTATTTTTATAATCTTGGTTTACCCATCGTTGTTCAATTCGATATCTATGTTCAAATTTTACCCTGCCTATTTTATTTGTTAAAATAAACTGTTGCCAAATACGATGTTCTTCTGTTTCCGGAGATTTTTGTTCTGAATCAAAAATATAGGAAGGTATATATGCATATCCTGCAGTTACAAATGCTTTATCAGAAAAATGATAATTTAACCCGGTTCGTAATAGTAATTGCTCTGTGTTATTTGGAGTTAATGTATGATTTCGGTATTGTACTTCGGTATGAATACTAAACTTTTCACTCACTTTATTCGTGCCGAAATACATGATCCAATTACCAGTTTTATCTTGTTGTGAAAAGGTTATAAAAGGAAACAAAAGCATTAAATAAATAATGCTTTTGTTAAATTTGTAAGTCAACTTCATATATTATAACATTTCTACTTTACCTGATGATAAGTGATAAACTCCTCCTATAATTTTAATTTCTCCATTTTCTTCCATCTCTTTTAGAATTGGACTTTTTTCACGGATTCTGTCTATAGTAAGTAATACATTGTTTGCAACCGTTTTCGCAACCATTTCATTATTTGAAGAGTTTGCTTCTCCATCAATTTGAGTAGCAGATAATTTTACTGCCGGAGTAATTTTAGATAACATTTCGGTAATATTTCCTAATTCTACACCATCACATGCAGCTTTAACAGCACCACAAGATTCATGACCTAAAACCAAAACCAATTTGCTCCCTGCTACTTTGCATGAGTATTCCATGCTGCCTAAAATATCAACATTTTCAAAATTACCGGCAACTCTAGCAACAAAAACGTCACCTATGCTTTGGTCAAAAACTACTTCAACGGGTACTCTTGAATCTATACAAGATAAAATAACTGCTTTAGGGAATTGCCCTCCCACAGTTTGCTTTACTTGTGCTAAATAATCTACTGTTTCTTTTTGGGCTTCGGTAAACCGCTTATTACCTTCTAATAAATCAGTTAAAATAGTTGTTGGCGTTAACGCGTTTTGTACTTCTTTTGTTATTACTGTTGTTCTCATTTGTATGTTTTTATATGCTGATAATTATCAAGATATTTCAGCGTCTGTTAATAAATAGTTATTTTGTTTTGTTAAATTCGTTCTTAATTTTTTATGAATTAGAACTTTCTTCTTTTATATTTTCTTTTATCCACACTAAGCTATCATTAAAGTTATCAAAGATTTGCTCTTTTGGAATTAAATCTGGTATTATATCAATGCGCTCTAACATATATCTTGGTTGTTCTATAATATCTACCAGTAACACTTTTTTATCTTCTTTTACCAAATCAACTAAAACATCTTCCAATGCGTATAAACCGGATTGGTCTATATATTGCATTCTTCCCATTCTTATAATTATAGTAGAGGCTGTATCTGGTATTTGTTTTATTATTTGTTGAAAGTTACTTGTAGAGCCAAAGAATAATGGTCCTTTAATATGCTTAATAAAAACTTCTTCTTTTAAGTTTTCAGGGAAATCAATTTCATCAGACCAGGCCTTTTCTTTGCTGAGAGATTTTACATCAGATCGTTCGGCCGTTAGATCACCAATTTTTTTCATAAACATTAATGATGCTATTACTAGACCAATTCCAACAGCATAGACAAGATTCCAAACGGATGATAATACTAAAACTACCAACATAATTATAACTTCCGGACGAGGCATATATGGTATAGCTTTTAAACCTTTATAATCCATTACACCAATACCAACAGTAATTAATATTCCTGCTAAAACAGCGGCAGGAATTAAAGATGCTATCGGACCTAATGCCAATAAAATAACAAGTAGTAAAACACCTGCCATCATGCCTGACAATCTAGTTTTTCCTCCAGCGTTAATATTAACAACTGTTCTAATGGTAGCACCTGCACCCGGAATACCTCCAAATATTGCTCCAATACTATTCCCTATTCCTTGACCTATTAATTCTTTATTAGGTTTATGTTTGGTTTTGGTCATATTATCTGCTACAACAGAAGTTAATAAAGAATCTATTGCTCCTAAAAGTGCTAATGTTAGTGCTGTAAAAATAAAAGGCGAAATACTACTAAAGCTAAAATCAGTAAAAATCCCTAAATTAGGTATTGGCAATCCACTTGGTATTTCTTCAATTGGTCTGTAGTTTAATTTAAAACCTATGGCTATACCAGACATGACCAAAAGCGCAACTAAAGTGCTGGGTACAGCTTTTGTTATTCGTTTAAAACCATAAATAATAATAATAGTTCCTAAAGCGAGTAACACTTCTAGCCAATTTATATTTTTTAATGCTCTAGGCAGAACCTTTATAGAGCCTAATACTCCTGAAGCTTCTTTACTTGCAAGTGTTTGTGATTCTTTAAGAATTTGAGTTTGTGTAATGTTTCCTGCTCTTTTTATAGTTTCTTTAAAATCTTCCAACACTAGAATACCTTCACCTGCTTCATCTTTTAAAATATTATCTAAAATAATTTCTTCGGCTTGTGGCTTAAACTGTGTTACAAATTCTGTATCTTCTTTTGGATAATAACCCACTGAAGGTAATATTTGAGTAACTAAAATGATAACACCAATGGCAGTCATAAATCCTGAAACAACAGGATATGGTATGTATTTAATATATTTTCCTAAACCAATAAATCCAAGACCTATTTGCATTAATCCTGCTAATAAAAATACAGTTAAAATTGCCGGTAATGCTTTAGATACATCACCATCAAAAGTTGCGACTATTCCTGCTATAACAACCATACTTACGGCAGTCATTGGAGCAGTAGGACCAGATATTTGTGTGTTCGTACCTCCAAATAGTGCAGCAAAAAAACTTACAAAAATTGCTCCGTAAAGTCCGGCACTTGGACCTAAGCCCGAACTAACACCAAAAGCTAAAGCTAATGGCAATGCTACAATACCGGCAGTAATTCCGCCAAACATATCGCCTTTAAAGTGTTTAAAATCAAATAATTTATTCATTTTTAGTTTGTTTTAATTTGTTTTTATAGTTATTCCTTTATTTTTTATTTACATCAATAGCGCTAAAAACCAGCTCTTTATAAAATTTTGTTACATTGCATTTACCCTTTTCAACGTTTGTCAAAGCGGGTAGATGTTCAGCAAAAAATCGTTGCATTAAAGCTCCTTCAACCATTGTAGAGACTAACATATTTGGATATTTATATGTTGGCTTTAATTCTAAAATCATATCACTTACTCTTTTTACTACTCGTTTATAAACTTTGAAATGACCTTTTTCATTTTCTTCATCAATTTCTTTGATATGATATGATTTTACACCTTCATTCATAACAACTCTATCTAAAAGAATTTCATTTATATGAGTAAATAAACTGTCTTCTTCTACCGTTTCTGTCAAAATTATAATAGCTTTTTCAAGTCTTTCTTTTGTAGATTTTACATTGGCAGTAGCAAAAACTAATTTATATTCGACCCAACTCCAATACCAATAAGTTAGATAAACTAAAAGCATGTGCTTACTTTCGAAATATCTGTAAATAGAGCTTTCCGGAGAACCAATATTATCTCCTAGCTTTTTAAATGTAAAAGCTTCAAAACCCAACTCATCTATTAGATCAATACTTTTAGAAACGATCTTACGACCAAGCTCAGAAGCATTTGGGTCTTTTAAGAAGGTTTCCTGACTAACTTTGATATGAATTTGTAAATTTTCCACTTCTATTTAAATGATAGCTTGCAAATATAATAGTAATACTATTATATTTGCAAGTTTTAATCTAAATTTTTTTATAGAACTATAAAATGGGGAAAATCAATGAATGAAAAATCAAAAATTCATACATTTACAAAAAATGTTAAACTAACTAAAAGTTTCTTGTTTTTATAACAGTTACTTAGTTCAAAAAATATTCAAGCGCATAAAATTGCACTATTTTTTAATAATATAATGAAAGACACAAGAACAACAAACACACTTTTATTGATAATCGTAATCCCTCTTATTTTTTATTTGTTAAAAATATTATCCTTTATTTTTATACCTCTTATTTTTTCAATGTTTATTGCCTTATTATTTTTACCATTGATGAGGTGGCTTAATAAGAGAAAAATACCTAAGTTTATAAGTATATTTATTGTGTTTTTGATTATTACCGGAGTCTTAAAAATTGGTGGCGAATTAATTCAACTTTCAAGTAAGGAAATAGTATCTGCTGATAGCATGTTTTTTGAAAAGGCAGAAACAAAACTTGTAACTTTAATTACATCAATAGAAGAGTTTTTTGGAATTGAATCTACAAACGAAAGAAATGTTTTAGTTCATTTTCTTCAAAAAGATAATATAATTAAACATTTTGGATCAACGATTGATTTTATTGGCAATACTCTTACAATGACCTTAATGACTATATTCTTTGTTATTCTGTGGCTTGCTGAATCAATTAACTTTCAAGAGTTATTAAATAGTACAATACTTAAACAAAAATATTCTTCTGTGAAAGCTTTTATGAGAATTGAAAAAGAATTAATTAAATTTATTAAAGTAAAATTCGCAGTAAGTTTATTTACAGGTGTAGGTATTAGCCTAGCCTGTTGGTTTTTTGATGTTAGTTTTCCTATTTTTTGGGGCCTCTTTGCTTTTATAATCAATTTTGTTCAAATGGTTGGTTCTTTTATTACTGTTATTTTACTGGCTTTATTCGCTTTTGTTGAACTTGATCCGACAAGCATTTTATTCTTCTTTATTTTAACAATAACTGCTGTTCAGGTTTTATTTGGAGGCATATTAGAACCCATTTTTATGGGGAAATCATTTTCTATTAATATCATAACCATTTTAGTAATGCTAATGCTTTGGGGATATATTTGGGGTATACCGGGTTTAATAATGGCGATACCAATTACAGTATTTATCAAAATTATTTTAGAACAATTTCCAAAAACCAAAATTATAGCAAGTTTAATTGCCGGATCTGATAAAAAAATGAACCTCTCATTAAAGAAAAAATAGTTATATCAAAATATAAAACATACAGCTACAAATAAGTATGTATATGTCATATTAAACAACTCATAAACCAGTCATTCTGATTATTTTATGCTATAAAATAATGATTTGAAACCAAGCAATATGAACTCCTTTTTTCAATATATAGTAACTGAAATAATAAAATATCGGCTAAAAAATAAAACCCTTCTACCTAAGCAGTTTGAGAAAGAAATGATAGATGCGAAAATTGAACTTACTCATCTAATTCGTGATAGTTTCTTTATTTTATTGGGAATATTATCGGCTTGTGTTGGATTAAAAGGGTTTTTACTGCCAAATTCATTTATTGATGGGGGTGTAACAGGTATTTCTCTTATTTTAACCGAACTTACCGGAATCCCATTATCAATATTGTTGATCGTAATAAATATTCCTTTTATAATTATGGCATATTCTACAATTAGCAAGCAATTTGCTTTGAGAAGTTTCTTTGCAATTATATTGCTTGCAGCTTCGGTTCATTTTATTTCGATTCCTACTATTACTGATGACAATTTACTTATTGCCGTTTTTGGTGGTTTCTTTTTAGGATTGGGAATTGGATTGGCAATCAGAGGTGGCTCTGTTATTGATGGAACTGAGGTATTAGCTGTTTCTATCAGCAGAAAAATTTCATTGACTATTGGAGATGTCATTTTAATATTTAATGTGCTTATTTTTTTAGTTGCAGCTTATGTATTTACTGTTGAAACTTCATTATATGCAATATTGACATATTTGGCAGCATCAAGAACCGTAGATTTTGTTGTGTCTGGAATAGAGGAATATATGGGAGTAACAATAATATCAGATAAAAGTGAAGAAATCAGAATAGCGATAATTGAAAAAATGGGAAGAGGATGTACTATATATTCCGGTAAAAAGGGATATGCTAAAAAAGGCGAAACTTTAAAGAAAACGGAAATTGTCTATACATTGATTACAAGGTTAGAATTGGCAAAACTTCAGACAGAAATAGATAAAGTTGACAAAAATGCATTTGTTGTGATGCATAGTATAAAAGATGCAAAAGGAGGTATGATAAAAAAAAGACCCTTGAAATAACACAGTATTAATATGGCGATAATAATTTATTAGACGATAGGCTCAAAACATATTGATTTTCAGTAAGTTAAACGCATTTAAAATCCTAAATTAGGATCGCCAATTTAATATATTCAAATGAATTTAATTCTTTTCTATTTATTTACCTATACTTAACATTCACTTAACATTCAGTTCCGTTATTTGCAACGACAAAAATTAATAACGATTATGAAAGTTACACTTTTCACATTATTTCTATTTACATTCATATCTATAGGTGCTCAAGAAACTAAGGCACCTAAATTCGGAAAAGGACTTTTTAATCTAGTTGGGCAAGATAGTACTTGGACTATGAAAATTGCCACAAGAATGCAATTTTTAGCTATTTCAGAATGGGAAAGTGAAGATGGGAACTTGATAAATCCTGTATCTAATTTTTTAGTTAGAAGAGCGCGTTTAAAATTTGATGGCTTTGCGTATAGCCCTAAACTTAAGTACAAATTAGAATTAGGTTTATCAAATAGAGATATTTCCGGAGGTTCTGAATTTACAGGTAACACCCCAAGGTATATTTTTGACGCTGTTGTCATGTGGAATTTTTTCGAAAATGTTGAACTTTGGGTAGGACAGACCAAATTGCCCGGAAATGTAGAACGGGTAATATCATCTGGAAATATGCAATTAGTAGATCGATCACTGGTAAACAGTAGATTTAATATAGATCGAGATATTGGTATTCAATTGAGACACCATTTTAAACTATCTGACAATTTTTTGGTGCGTGAAAAATTTGCCTTATCTCAAGGGGAAGGTAGAAATATTACCACAGGTAATTTAGGAGGGCATCAATATACATTCAGATTAGAACTTTTGCCTTTTGGAAGTTTTAAAAATAAGGGTGATTATATTGGGAGTGATCTTGAAAGAGAAGATAAACCTAAGTTAATGTTGGCAGCAACTTACGATATCAACCAAAATGCCGTAAAAAACAGAAGTAATCAAGGTTCTTATATGATAACTGATAATGGTTTTTATGAGACCAATATCTCTACCTTCTTTTTAGATGCCATGTTTAAATATAAAGGATTTTCATTTATGGGAGAGTATGCCAAAAGAGATGCAGATGATCCTATTGCTAAAAATACAGATGGTACTTTAACAGGAGACGAAGTACAAGTTGGTAATGGATTAAACCTGCAAGCAGGTTATTTATTTAAAAATAACTGGGAGGTTTCCGGTCGTTATACGAATATTGAACTTGATAAAAATATTACCGGAAAAAATCCTGAAAATCAATATACTTTAGGGGTTTCAAAATATATTGTCGGACATAAATTAAAAGTTCAATCTGATATTAGTTATTTATCCATAGATAATAACAATAATCAATTAATGTATAGAATACAGTTTGATATACATTTTTAAACTAAAAATTTAACAATTAGGTAATATTCAACTAAACTATAATAAGCAATTTTACATAACAAAATTTAATAAATGGAAAATATTTACTTTTTAATGATTGTTGCCTTAGCAATTTTAGCTATAGCTGATCTAGTAGTAGGCGTTAGTAATGATGCCGTTAATTTTTTAAATTCTGCTATTGGTTCAAAAGCCATTTCGTTTAGAACCATAATGATCGTTGCCAGTTTAGGGATATTTTTTGGAGCCGTTTTTTCTAGCGGAATGATGGAAGTTGCGCGTAAAGGTATTTTTGTACCTAGCGAATTCTACTTCAATGAAATTATGATTATTTTTATGGCGGTAATGATCACCGACATATTACTGTTAGATTTCTTTAATACATTAGGAATGCCAACTTCAACTACGGTATCTATAGTATTTGAATTATTAGGAGCAGCAGTAGCAGTTGCTGCGATTAAAGTTTTTGCTGATACAGGTTCATTTTCTTTTTCAGAATTGGGCAATTATATCAACACCAAAAAAGCAACTGAAATTATTTTAGGTATTGTTGGCTCCGTTATTGTCGCATTTTCAATTGGTGCATTTGTACAGTATATTTCACGTTTGTTATTATCATTTAATTTTGAAAGAAAAGCAAAATGGGTGGGTGCTGTATTTGGTGGTGTTGCACTCACTGCAATCACATATTTTATTTTTGTAAAAGGTTTGAAAGGGACTGATTATTACAAAGAAATTAAACCTTTTATTGAAGGAAATACGTTGGCGATATTGGTAATAAGTTTTGTAGTATGGACGTTTTTATCGTATGTAGTAACAGAGTTCTTAAAAGCTAATATTTATAAACTTATAATCATTATAGGTACTTTTGCGTTGGCATTAGCTTTTGCTGGTAATGATCTGGTAAACTTTATTGGTGTGCCAATTGCTGCATGGCAATCTTATGAGGCATGGGCAGTCTCTGGTGTTCCTGCAACTGAATTTGCTATGGATGTTTTAGGTAAAAAAGTACCGACACCAACATTACTTTTATTAGCAGCAGGGTTGATTATGGTATTGACCTTATGGTTTTCTAGTAAAGCTAAAGATGTTGTTAAAACTTCGATTGATTTATCTAGCCAAGGGGAAACAAAAGAACGTTTTGAACCAAACTTTTTATCAAGAGCATTGGTAAGAGGTTCGATATTAATTTCAAAATACACAAACACTTTATTACCTCGATCTGTAAGTAACAAAATTGAAAAACAATTTGAAAAACCTGTTATTGAATTGGTAAAAGGTAAAACACACGAACTACCTGCTTTTGATATGGTACGTGCCGCTGTAAACTTAATGGTTGCCAGTGTATTAATTTCTTGGGCAACTTCTATGAAATTACCTTTATCAACTACCTATGTAACTTTTATGGTAGCAATGGGTTCATCGTTAGCGGATAGAGCATGGGGAAGTGAAAGTGCTGTATATCGTGTAGCTGGCGTATTAAATGTTATTGGCGGATGGTTCGGTACTGCTATTACTGCATTTATTGCAGCTGGTACTGTGGCTTATTTAATTCATTTAGGTGGCGCAACTATGATTGCAATATTGTTATTACTTGTAGTTGTTATTCTGATTAGAAATTATATGAGTCATCATAAAAAGAATAAAGAAACCAAAGCTGAAGATAGTTTAAATAGAACTGAGAGTAATTCAATTCAAGGAGTAATTGAAGAAAGTGCTGATAATATTTCTAAAGTGCTAAAAAGAATCAGTAAAATCAATGGAAATTCTATTAACGGATTGGTAAATGAAGATTTACCTGTACTTAAAAAAGCAAAATCTACTGTAGCAAAATTAGAATCTGAAATTGAAGATATTCAAAATAATATTTTTTACTTTATTAAAAACTTAGATGATTCTTATCTAGGTGCTAGTAAATTATATATTGATGTAATTGGCGATTTACAAGACATGGCACAATCAGCTAGTTTTATAGCCAAAGTAAGTCATAAGCATATTTATAACAATCACAAAACTTTAAAGGAAAAGCAAGCTCAAGAGTTAAAAGAAATTGATGTAAAATTAAAAACACTATTTAGTAAAACTAGAGAAGTATTTGATTCGCGTTCCTTTGAACAACTAACTCCATTATTAGAAGAAAAACAACTCTTACTTACTGACGTTAGAGCCTACATTCAAAAGCAAGTAGAACGCACTAGAACTACAGAATCTAGTCCTAAAAATGCAACACTGTACTTTAGTATTTTATTAGAAACCAAAGATTTGATAAAAGCGACTATGAGTTTGTTAGAGTTATATGCTCAAGAGCAATCTCAAGAAGAAGTATAATTACTTAACCTAAACAAAAAAGAGGTGCTTTTCAGCACCTCTTTTACATTTCTAACTGATGATCCTGTTTACGAACCACACATTAAACAATCATCACCTTCACCTTCTTTGGCACGGGCAATCATTGCTTTATATTCTTCAGCGGTCATTTCGCTACCTTCTGGTATTACAGTATTTACTTGTGTTTCTGTTGCTACAGCCTCTGGTTTTTTAACAGTCTCTTTTTCTTTAGAAACCGTAAATTGGATGGCGTTAACAGCAGATTTTGTTCTTAAATAATACATTCCAGTTTTTAGTCCTGATTTCCATGCGTAAAAATGCATTGAAGTTAATTTTGCATAATCAGGATCTTGCATAAATAAGTTCAATGATTGCGATTGATCGATAAAATAACTTCGTTGACGCGCCATATCAATAATATCTTTCATACTCATTTCCCAAACCGTTTTGTACAAATCTTTTAGATCTTGTGGAATGGCTTCAATGTGTTGGATAGATCCGTTTGCACGCATTATTTCTTCTTTCATCGCATTGTCCCACATTCCTAATTCTACCAAATCTTCTAATAGATGTTTGTTTACCACGATAAATTCTCCTGAAAGTACTCTACGAGTATAAATATTTGAAGTATAAGGCTCAAATGCTTCATTGTTTCCTAATATTTGAGATGTAGAAGCTGTTGGCATAGGTGCAACTAATAAAGAGTTACGTACACCATTCTTTATTACTTGTTTGCGTAATTTCTTCCAATCCCATCTTCCGCTAAGGTCATCTTCAGAAATATTCCACATATTAAATTGAAACTCTCCTTCACTCATTGGTGAACCTTTAAAGGTTGAATAAGGTTCTTTTTCTTTTGCAATTTCCATAGAAGAAGTAACCGCTGCAAAATAAATAGTTTCGAAAATTTCTTGATTCAATGTTTTGGCTTCATCAGATGTAAAAGGCAAACGTAAATTTATAAAGGTATCTGCTAAACCTTGTACGCCTATACCAATAGGGCGATGTCGGAAATTTGAATTTTCGGCTTCTTTAACCGGATAATAATTTCTTTCGATTACCGTATCTAAATTACGTGTAATTTTTTTGGTAACTTTAAATAGTTTTTTGTGGTCAAAGAATTTATTTCCGTCTTTATCTTCACTAATGTACATTGGCAAAGCAATAGATGCCAAGTTACAAACTGCAACTTCATCATTTGCTGTATATTCCATGATCTCAGTACATAAATTAGAAGAGCGTATCGTTCCTAAATTTTTCTGATTCGATTTTCTATTTACCGAATCTTTATACAACATATATGGATTACCAGTTTCTATTTGCGCCTCTAAAATCTTTTCCCAAAGCTCACGTGCTTTGATAGTTTTACGTCCTTTATTTACTTTCTCGTAACCTTCATATAATTTCTCAAATTCATCTCCATAGGTATCAAATAAATGCGGACATTCATTAGGGCACATCAAGGTCCAGTCTCCATTTTCTTGTACACGTTTCATGAATAAATCCGGAATCCACATGGCATAGAATAAATCGCGTGCACGCATTTCTTCTTTCCCGTGATTCTTTTTTAGATCTAAGAAATCAAAAACATCAGCATGCCAAGGTTCCATGTAAATTGCGAAAGAACCTTTGCGTTTTCCGCCTCCTTGATCTACATAACGAGCGGTATCATTATATACTTGTAACATTGGGATAATTCCGTTTGACGTACCATTTGTCCCTCTGATATACGAGCCTCTAGCTCTGATATTATGAATAGATAAACCTATACCTCCGGCTGATTGTGATATTTTTGCCGTTTGTTTTAATGTATCATAAATGCCATCAATACTATCTTCCTGCATTTGTAATAAAAAGCAAGAAGACATTTGTGGTTTTGGTGTCCCTGCATTAAATAAGGTTGGAGTTGCGTGTGTAAACATACGTTTAGACATCAACTCATAAGTTTCAATAGCAGCATCTATATCTTCTTTATGAATACCAACAGAAACACGCATTAACATATGTTGTGGACGTTCAACTATTTGTCCGTTGACCTTTAATAGATAAGAACGCTCTAATGTTTTAAATCCAAAATAATCGTACCCAAAATCACGATTATAAATAATGGTTGAATCTAATTTCTCAGCATTTTTTTGAATGATTTCGTAAACATCGTCAGCAATCATTGGTCCTTTTTTACCGGTACGTGGATTTACATAAGTATATAAATCTGTCATTACTTCTGAAAAGGATTTTTTTGTATTTTTATGTAAGTTAGAAACAGAGATACGTGCTGCTAATTTTGCATAATCAGGATGTTGTATGGTCATTGTTGCAGCAATTTCGGCAGCCAAATTATCAAGTTCAGATGTTGTTACACCATCGTATAATCCTTCAATAACACGCATGGCTACTTTTACCGGATCAACTAATCTGTTTAATCCGTAACACATTTTACGTACTCTTGCGGTAATTTTATCGAACATTACCGGTTCTCTTTTGCCGTCTCTTTTTACTACATCCATGTTTTATTATTGGTTTTGGGTTGTTGGTTAATTTGATTTACGATTTATGAATTACGATTTCTTACTTCTCATTGTTTTTATTGAAGCTACTACTATTGATAATAATTCATTTGCTTCTTTTAACAATCTATTAATTTCTTGGTGTTCTCTATCACTAATAATCAAAAACATCTCTAAAAAATACATACTTTCATCTGCCTCTTCTTCAACTATTTTCAGCTTATTTATAAAGTCAGCACTCGATTTTGCTCTGCAAGCCGCTCTATAATTTGCCCCAACAGAACTTGAACATCTAATTAATTGTCTGCAATAAGCATCATATTCTCTCGATGTCGGAAATTTTGAACACAAATACCAACAATCAACTGCAAATTTTTGTGTTCTGTTTTTTAATTTTTGTTTCACCTTATTTTATTTACGAATTATGATGTGAAAATTACGTATTATAGCAATCATTCTAAAACCGTACATCGTTAATATCCAATTAGGATATGAATCGTAAATCAAAAATCGTATATTGTAAATCAGAAGTCTGCATCAAAACTGATATCTCCTGTACCGCCAGATTTTACACCTGCTTTTTGATATTCAGAAACTCTTTTTTCAAAGAAATTTGTTTTTCCTTCTAGAGAGATCATTTCCATAAAGTCAAATGGGTTTGTAACATTATACACTTTATCACAGCTGTACTCTAGCAATAACCTGTCAGTTACAAATTCTAAATATTGTGTCATTAATTTTGAATTCATCCCTATTAAACTCACAGGTAATGATTCGGTTATAAATACACGTTCTATGTTTAAAGCATCTACTAAAATTTCGGTAATACGTTCTTTTGGTACTTTGTTTACCATGTGATTTTGGTGTAAATGCACTGCAAAATCAGCATGTAAACCTTCATCTCTATTAATTAATTCATTTGAAAAGGTAAGACCTGGTAATAATCCTCTTTTTTTCATCCAAAAAATAGAACAAAATGCACCCGAAAAGAAAATACCTTCTACTGCAGAAAAAGCAATTAAACGCTCTGCGAAACTTGGACTGTCAACCCATTTTAATGCCCAATCTGCTTTCTTTTTTATGGCCGGAAATACTTCAATGGCTCTAAAAAGTTCATCTTTTTCGACTTCGTTTTTAATATAAGTATCAATCAATAAAGAATACACTTCAGAGTGGATATTCTCCATCATAATTTGAAAACCATAGAAAAATTTTGCTTCTGTATATTGTACTTCAGAGATAAAATTTTCTGCTAAATTTTCATTCACAATTCCATCTGAAGCTGCAAAAAAAGCAAGGATATGTTTTATAAAATAACGCTCATCATCTGTTAATTTTGTTTCCCAATCTATGACATCTTGGTGTAGATCAATTTCTTCAGCAGTCCAAAAACTAGCCTCTTGTTTTTTGTACCAATCCCAAATATCATGGTGTTGTATCGGAAAAATTACAAATCTGTTATCATTGGGCTGTAAAATAGGCTCTACCTGCGACATTTTAAATTTACTTTTTGAAAAATTAAATAGAATGGTCTTTTTGACCAAAATCGGATGAAACAAAGATTCGGTTTTTTAATGAAAAATAAAAACCATAATTATTCACAATACAAGAGAAGTTTTTAACAAAAGCCAAAAAAATGAAGTTTTATTTAACAATAACTTAACATTTAAGGTGTTGATTCTTAAGTAATTAAAAAAACAAATGATTGTCTACTAGCGAAGTTTATTGACTTTTTAAAATTCGGCGTAAAATGAAAAAAGAATCAAAAAAATTGAAAATTATTTTTTATAACTAAGAGCTACTTTCTCTAACTCAGCATACCAATCTTCTCCAAACTTTCTTATCAAAGCTTCTTTTACAAACTTGTATATGGGTATTTGTAGTTCTTTACCCAAGGAGCAAGCATCATCACAAATTGACCATTTATGATAATTTACGGCAGCAAACTCTGAATAATCTTGTACCCGAATTGGATACAAATGACAGGAAACAGGTTTTTTAAATGTTATTTCGCCTTGATTATAGACTTCTTCTATTCCGCATAAAGCCACATTTTTATCATCAAAAGTTATATAGGCACAATCTTTCCCGTCAATTAATGGAGTTTCATATTCTCCTTCATGAGTAATAAAAAGCCCTTGATCTTCAATGGCTTCAATTCCTTTTTTTGTTAATAAAGGTTTTATTTTTGGATAGATATCCATTAATATTTGTAATTCTTCTTCTTCTAATGGGGCTCCTGCCTCGCCATCAACACAGCAAGCACCTTTGCATGCAGATAAGTTACACATAAAATCATTTTCGATAATTTCTTCTGAAACAATGGTTTTTCCTAATTGGAACATTTGTTGATTTTAGTTGAAGATTACAGTGCAAAAATAGCCTTATTTTATGAATCTAAATTATGTGTATTTTTATAGCAAAATCATATGATAAATATTTTTATTTATGTAGGTTTGCCGAAAATTTAACAACTATAAAAATGGAACTAAATTTTAAGGAAATTCTTACTGCAACTATGGTATTATTTGCGGTAATTGATATTGTTGGAAGTATTCCGATAATTATTGAATTACGTAGAAAAGTTGGTCATATACAATCCGGAAAAGCTTCAATAGTTGCAATAATTATCATGATCGCTTTTTTATTTGTTGGTGAAGAAATTTTAAAATTAATTGGTATAGATGTAAATTCTTTTGCTGTAGCAGGTGCTTTTGTAATTTTATTTTTAGCATTAGAAATGATCTTAGGTATACAATTATATAAAGATGATGCTCCTGAAACTGCCAGTGTTGTGCCTTTGGCGTTTCCACTAATTGCCGGTGCCGGAACCATGACCACCATACTTTCTTTACGTGCTGAATATCAAACAATTAACATTATAATTGCGATCGTAATTAATATTTTATTTGTATATATTGTATTAAAATCTTCTAAAAGAATTGAAAGATTATTGGGTAAAGGTGGCATTGGTGTTGTACGTAAAATATTTGGAGTTATTTTATTAGCTATTGCTGTAAAGTTGTTTGCAGCTAATATTCAAGGATTGTTTCAATAGTGAAAATCTTTCGATTTTAGTTTACCATGAGCGTAGTTGAAAAACTTAAGATGATTTTTCAAAGTTATAAATTCGCAATTGAAATAAATGTAAATCGTATTTTAACGTAATTTATATAATTAAGGTCGTTTACCCTGAAAACATAAACTATAACTCAATGGATTCCTGCCTGCGCAGGAATGACAATAAAAATAATTGTAATTCGTAAATATTTCTAACTTTGGTATTCAGTCTCTCGACTCCTTACAATTTTCAATTAATCTTTAAAATCAGAAATTTCTGCCTCGCTTTCTAAGGTCAATACCTTTTCAAGCATTTTATCACTTTCATTTAGCATTTCAAAAAAAGCATTCTCTCCAAATAATATACGAGCAAATAGTGCTTTTAAATACAATTTTGTATAAGGAATGTTTAAATTATCCTTTTTATCAATATTAGAAAAATATTGGTTAATGATCACCCCATCTTTATCAAAATTATTTTTAAAATCGTCAAATGTCCATTCATTTACTTGTTCTCTATGATTATCAATTGCATAATCAAAAACAAAATTGTTGATCTTTTGAAAATTAATTCCGCTAAAATATGCTGTGGTATCAATTCCTACAAAAACATCAGGTACTATACCGCCACCGCCATACACTACCTTTCCTTTTGGAGTTATAAATTTTAAAGAATCATTCACTTTTATACTATCACCATTGGTCAATTCTCCATTATGAAATCGTATCAAACGATCATTATAATAACGATTACCATTCTCTCCATCATAAGGTTTTTGAATAGATCTCCCTGTTGGTGTGTAATAACGAGAAACTGTTAATCTAATTGCCGAACCATCACCTAGATCCATTTCCTGTTGTACCAATCCTTTACCAAAGGAACGCCTTCCTACTATAATTCCTTTATCATTATCTTGCAATGCTCCGGCAATTATTTCACTGGCTGAAGCTGAAGCTTCATCAATTAACACGTATACTTTGCCTTCTTCGAATTTTCCTTTTTTGGTCGCGAAAGTTTTATCGATTTGACCTCCTTTATTTTTAGTGAATACTATCAATTTATCATCTTCTAAAAACTCATCAACAATTTCAGTTGCAATACCTAAATAGCCTCCGGGATTTCCTCTTAGATCGAGTACCAAATGCTCCATGTTTTTATCTTGTAATGACGATAAAGCAGTTTTAAATTCATCATAAGTTGTTGACGCAAATTTGTTGATCTTAATATAACCAAGATCATCATTCAACATATAATAAGCATCAACACTATTAATAGGAATACTGCCTCGTTTTACTGTAAAGTCAATATACTTATCCTCAGATTTTCTATAAATAGTAAGGTTTACTTTTGTTTTAGGCTCTCCTTTTAGTGTTTTAAAAATATGATCAGTAGTTATATTTTTATTATAGAGAGTATCATTGTCAGCAATTAAAATTCTATCGCCGGCTTTAATACCTACTTTATCACTTGGTCCTCCATCCACAACTCTTATAACAGTTAGCGAATCTTTATACATTCTAAACTGAATACCTACTCCAACAAACTCACCATTCATCCCTTCAGCAATTGCATCGTGTTCACTTGCTGGAATATATACAGAATGTGGATCTAATTTTCCTAAGATATTTCGAATAGTTCCATCAAGTAAGCTATCTGTATCTACTTTATCAACATAATCATATTGAATATAGTCAATGAGTTTTTTTATTTTAACTTCTCGCGGATTCTTATTGAAAAGCATTACCGAATTTCTTTTCGGATAATTCAAAAAACTACCAATAAAAATACCTGCAACTATTGCTAACGAAATAAATAAAGGAAAATATATTTTGTTTTTACCACTCATCTTTATCAATATGAACTAATTCTATTCCTGCCTTTTTTAAAAATTGCAAGCCGGTATCATCTTTATAGGCATTTACATAAACCAATCTTTTAATACCTGATTGATGTATTAATTTACTACATTCTTTACAAGGTGACATGGTTATGTATAAGGTTGCTCCTTCACATGATTGTGTTGAAGATGCTACTTTTAAAATGGCATTTGCTTCAGCATGTAATACATACCATTTTGTATCATCATGTTCATCTTCACAAATATTTTCAAATCCTGTTGGTGTTCCATTATATCCGTCAGAAATGATCATTTTATCTTTAACTATCAGAGCTCCAACTTGCTTGCGTTTACAATAGGAAAGTTTTGCCCATTCTTTTGCCATTTTTAAATAGGCAATATCATATCTACGTTGTTTTTTTTCAGTCATTAAAGGTTCTATCTATAAAATGGTATTAAATATAACTCCTATTACAATGGATTATTTTATGAGAGCAAAGTACAGAAAAAAATTGATTGTTTTGAGTTAAAATTTTACCAAAATTTCCGCTCAAAAAGCATGGGTATAACGATTCCTATTACAATTGAAGAAAGTATCAATACCCAATTTCTTTTTGAGATTTTTAAAATATTTTGAGCAATATATCCCAAAACTAAAATACACAAAACAATGGCTATTTGAGCAAGTTCAACACCAAAAGCAAATTCAAATAAGGGTACAAACTTATCATCACCATCGTCTAAAATCATTTTTAGAAATCCTGACAGACCCAAACCATGAATCAAACCAAAGAAAAAAGCAAAGAATAAATTGAGACTCGTCTTTTGGAAATTCTTTTTATTTGCAGTTAATAAATTTGCCAATGCAGTAATAAAAATGGTTAATAGAATTAGAAACTCAATGATCTCTATTTTGATATTTATTATCTTATAGGTAGCCAAACCTAAAGTAGTTGTATGCCCTATGGTAAACAGTGTAATTAGCCATAGCACTTTTTTCCAGTCATTAAAATTATAAACTACTGCCAATACTATAAAGAATAAAATATGGTCATAGGCTTTCCAATCTAATACATGATCGAATGCTAGTTTTAAGAACAATTGTAAATTTTCCATAATATTAAAATTTCAAGCATTTAAAGAGCTAAGATTCTGATTGTGTTTTACACCCTCCTCAATCCTCCCTCAAGGGAGGAATCTTAAATTTTCAATTTAGAAAACAAATCCCAAAGCACTACACCACAACTCACCGAAATATTCAATGAATGTTTGGTGCCATATTGAGGAATTTCAATACAATGATCTGAAGCCGAAACGACTTCCTGTTGTACGCCTTTTACTTCATTACCAAAAATTACAGCTGTTTTTTTATCCTTTACAGGAATAAATTCGTTTAACATAATTGCATTTTCAGCCTGCTCAATTGAAGCAATTTCTATTCCTTGAGATTGTAACTCTTTAATTAAAGTCAATGTATCTTCTGTATATTCCCAGTCAACTGATTCGGTAGCACCCAAAGCTGTTTTATGAATATCCTTATGTGGTGGTTTTGCAGTTATCCCGCAAAGGTAAATTTTCTCGATCAAAAAAGCATCACTGGTTCTAAAAACAGAACCTATATTATTTAAACTTCTAATATTATCTAATACAACAATAATCGGAGTTTTAGTTGCCGTTTTATATGTTTCGTTCGTTAACCTTTCTAACTCGCTATTTTTCAATTTCCGCATAGTTCAGTTTATAGTTCACTTCGCTTCAGTTGGCAGTATTCAGTAAATATACTTACAAGCCTTTTAAAATTTATATTTTCATCAAAAATAACTAATAATTATAGAACATTCTCCTAGACCTTGCTGAAAAAAGCGTTTTAAAATCAGAGCCTCACTAATAAAAAAACGTAAATTCGCAATTCAATTAATAAGCTACAAAAATTGTCTAAAACAAAGGTGAAAAAAGTCACTCCGTTAATGAAGCAATACAATACCATCAAGGGTAAATATCCTGATGCGATGTTATTGTTTAGAGTGGGCGATTTTTATGAAACTTTTGGTGAAGATGCCGTTAAAGCGGCACGAGTATTGGGTATTGTTTTGACCAAACGAGGTGCTGGCAGTGAAACGGAAACTGCCTTGGCAGGATTTCCGCATCACTCATTAAATACCTACTTGCCAAAATTGGTAAAAGCCGGAATGCGTGTTGCAATCTGCGACCAATTGGAAGACCCTAAAATGACCAAAACCATTGTAAAACGAGGTGTTACAGAATTGGTTACTCCCGGTGTGGCATTGAATGATGAAGTATTACAATCAAAAACCAATAATTTTTTAGCAGCCTTACATTTTAGTAAAAAACAAATCGGAATTTCGTTTTTAGATATTTCTACCGGTGAGTTTTTAGTTGCCGAAGGTAATGATGAATACATCGATAAATTATTACAAAATTTTAATCCGAGTGAAGTATTGGTTCAAAAACAATATAAAACTCGTTTTAAAGAATTATTTGGTGAACGTTATTATTCTTTTTATTTAGATGATTGGATATTTCAGCAAGATTATGCTAATGAAAGTTTAACGAATCATTTTAATATCAAATCACTCAAAGGATTTGGTATTGATGATTTGAAATACGGAATTATATCTGCCGGAGCCATATTATATTACCTCTCAGAAACACAGCATAACGAGCTAAAACATATCTCAGCTATCCATCGTATTGAAGAAGATCATTATGTGTGGATGGATCGATTTACCATCAGAAATTTGGAATTGTATATTGCCAATTCCCCTGAAGCAGTTACACTTTTAGATATTATTGATCGTACTATTTCTCCTATGGGCGGAAGATTGCTCAAACGTTGGCTGGCACTACCATTAAAGAATTTAAAACAAATTCAGAAACGCCATGAAATTGTAAAGTACCTGATTGATAATGACTCTTTTTTTGATGAAATTACCTATCAGATAAAGCAGATCAGTGATATTGAACGACTTATTTCTAAAGTAGCTACTGCTAAGATAAATCCGCGTGAAGTTGTCTTATTAAAAGATTCGCTCAAAGCAATTCTTCCTATCAAAGAAGCTTCTCAAAAAAGTGATAATAAATCTCTGCAAAGCCTCGGAAAACAACTGTATAATTGTAAGGAACTTATTGATAAAATTTCCAAAACTCTAAATGATGATGCTCCTGTACACATCAATAAAGGCAATGCGATTGCAAGCAATATTTCATCCGAATTAGATGAACTACGCGCTATTTCTTCTTCCGGAAAAGAGTATTTAGACAATATGCTGACTCGTGAAACGGAACGTACAGGAATATCAAGTTTAAAAATTGCTTTTAATAACGTCTTCGGATATTATATTGAAGTTCGGAACACTCATAAGGATAAAGTTCCTGAGGAGTGGATTCGCAAACAAACACTCGTTAATGCCGAACGATATATTACAGAAGAACTCAAAGAATACGAAACCAAGATTTTAGGTGCTGAAGAAAAAATTTCAAAATTAGAACAACAATTATTTACTGAACTATTACATTTCATGCTGGCATTTATTCAGCAAGTACAACAAAATGCACAGCAAGTTGCCAGATTAGATTGTCTTTGTTCATTTGCCAGAACAGCAAAAGACAACAATTATGTACGTCCGCAATTAGATGAGGGTACCGATTTGGAAATCAAAAACGGACGCCATCCGGTTATAGAAAAACAATTACCAATTGGTGAAGAGTATATTGCCAATGATGTGGTGTTGAATAGAAATCAGCAGCAAATTATCATGATCACGGGACCGAATATGAGTGGTAAATCGGCTATTTTACGACAAACTGCTTTGATTGTCTTACTGGCACAAATGGGAAGTTATATACCTGCACAACATGCTAAAATTGGTATTGTTGATAAAATATTTACTCGTGTTGGTGCTAGTGATAATATCTCTATGGGAGAATCGACCTTTATGGTAGAGATGAATGAAACGGCTAATATTTTACATAATATTTCTGAGAGGAGTTTGGTTTTATTAGACGAAATCGGGCGTGGTACAAGTACTTATGATGGTATTTCAATTGCCTGGGCCATTGCCGAATATTTGCATGAACATCCTGCAAACCCTAAGACATTATTTGCTACGCATTATCATGAATTAAATGATATGACCGAAACCTTTGAGCGTATTAAAAACTTTACTATTTCTATAAAAGAGTTGAAAAACACTATCATCTTTTTACGAAAATTAATCCCTGGTGGTAGCGAGCATAGTTTCGGAATTCATGTAGCTAAAATGGCTGGTATGCCAACATCAGTAATTCATAGAGCAAATAAAATTCTTAAAAAATTAGAGCAAAGTCACGCTACAGATGATATAAAAGACAAACTCAAAAATGCTATTGATGAAGATATACAACTCAGTTTTTTTAAACTGGATGATCCTTTATTAGAAGATATCAAAGAAGAAATTTTAGCGGTTAATATTGATGCTTTAACACCTATTGAAGCTTTGATGAAATTGAATGAGATCAAGAGGATGTTGGTTAAGAAATGAAAGCCCATCCTAATCCTCTTCACCGAAGCGGGTTTGCGAAGGAGGAATCCCGAGTACTCGGGATGGCAATCTCTTAATCAATTAAGAGACTGCCACATTTTACTTAAAAAAGTAAAATTCGCAGAGACGATTCCTATTAACATTTATACTATCTTTACGCTCAATACTAATTAAGTAATCGTCATTCCGAACAAAGTGAAGGAATCTCTCAATAAAAAGGTAACCACGCTATTGCTTCCAATGACGTAATAATAAACATTATGCCTTTTTTATTTATCAGCGGTGCCGAAATATTTGTAATACTAGTCATAGTATTGATGCTCTTTGGTGCAGATAAAATACCAACTATTGCCAAGGGTTTAGGTAAAGGGATGCGTCAATTAAAAGATGCTACGAATGACATTAAACGTGAAATCACTGATACTGTAGAAAAACAAGGTATTGACACAGAGTTTGTAAAAGACATCAAAAAGGATGTTACTAAAATTAGAAATAAGGTACAAGATAATATAGACGATGTTACCGGACCCATTAAACGAAATCTATAATTGAGTTTTTTAGACAACATAATTCAACAAGATAAAGAATTACTTATCTATTTAAACTCATTAGGTTCAGAAACCTGGGATCAATTTTGGATACTAATCACCAATCAATTTAATTGGATTCCGTTTTTTCTGTTTCTGTTCTTTTTACTTTTTAAAGCATATGGCTGGAAAAAAGGATTACTATTGATAGTTGTCGTCGCTTTATTAGTTTCTTTTTCTGATCAGTTTGTAAATTTGATTAAAAATCATTTTGGAAGATTGCGTCCAAATAATGACCCATCGATAAATAACATCATCAGAATATTAAAAACACCTCATAGTTTTAGTTTTGTTTCTGGGCATTCAACCACTTCTTTTGCTGTTACTACTTTTATGATTACAACCTTAAAAAATCATTATAAATATCTTTTCTTATTACTCCTTTGGCCTTTCTTTTTTGCCTATAGTCGTATTTATTTAGGTGTTCATTTCCCTATAGATATTTTTATAGGAATGCTATTAGGCATTGTTATTGGTTACATTTTTTATAAAATTAGTACTGTTTTTTTGAGAAAAATTCACTAACTTTGATAAAGTACAGTAATTGTCGCTAATTAGTCGTCTTCCCGTAAACTGTACATTAAGTTTTTAATAAATGTCTAACCAATACCTAATTAACCATAAAATATCACATACAAATTGTTTCTTTTTCACTGATATTATGTTAAAAAAAGAAATCGTAGCTAAGGCTATGTTTTATTTTTTTGTCTCATCTCATCAAAAAATAATTAAATTTATTTATGCGTCATTTTATAATTTAATTGGTATAAATTAACCAAATCAAAATGAAGAAATTTACTTTCATTTCATGGTTGGTACTATTGGTTTTTATAACCTCATGTACCAATGATGAAACGCAGCTCATCAAAACTGCCAATCAAGAAAAAGCGCTGACAGTAGCCGAAATCAACAATCAAATTACTAAAATGCTAGAAGAGAACGGCTCTTTTGACTGGAGCAAAGCCAGTGATCATTTACTATGGAGTGCCTCAGTGCATGGTGAAAATATTTTAACTGTTGGCTACGGTAATAAAGGAGAAAATTTTAGAATCGAAAAAAATAAACGACTTACATCTGTAAAGGATGAAATCATACAAACTATTAAAACCACTTCTTCAGGTTTGAAAAAAAGCAGAGAAGATATTATAATATACGATGATGAAACATTAAATTATATTGATGTTAAAGTAATTGATCTTAATACGGTAAAAGAACTTCGAAAAAATGGACAGATCCGCTATTTAGAACCTGAAGGATTTGTATATAGTGGTACAATCACACAACAAAAATCTGCTTCTGGTTGTAGTAAATCCGGAGATAATATCAGCAGTTCTGACTATGGCACACTTTCATCTGGGGCAAAATTTCCTTGGAATTTTTATGATCATAAAATCAATCAAGCCTGGGCATATAGTAAAGGTAGAGGTGTTGGTGTTGGTGTAATTGATACAGGGCTTTCTCCTAATCAACCAAATTTAGGGTATAAGTTTGACGATTATTACTCGGGAAGGTTTGTTCAAAAATATGGTACTTATGTCGATTCATGGAAATGGTGGAAAAGGAAAACAGATGGTCCTAATGATAAATGCGGACATGGTACAAGCGCTTGTTCAACTATTGCCGCACCCAACAATAACAGTTCTCAATTTGTGGGTGTAGCTTATGAATGCAATTTAATATCTTATAGAGGCACTAGTGATGTAGTATTAAATGGTTATCATGAACGTAGAGGTGTTGCAAACGCTCTAAAGGCGTTAGGTAACAGAAGTGATGTGAAAATAATTTCTATGTCTGTTGGTTACCCTTGGTCTATAGGAAAGGTTAAGGATGCTGTTAAATATGCCTATGCGAGAGGGAAAATGATCTTTGCTGCTGGAGGCACATCAACAAATTTCACTAATTGGTATGGTGTGATATTCCCTGCAACTATGAGTGAAACTGTTGCCGTTACCGGAGTAGAAGAACAAAGTACTTATGATGAATGCGATGCCTGTCATACAGGAAGTAAAATTGATTTTACTGTAGTTATGGAAAGAAGCAACAACAACCATCAACCGGTATTAGGTTTTTATAATGGCAATTCTAAATATTTTGGCGGATCATCAGTAGCCACTGCAACCACAGCAGGTATGGCAGCATTGGTTTGGGCAAAATATCCTTCATGGTCAAGAAGTCAAGTATTACAGCGTTTAAAAGAATCGGCTGATTTTTATCCTAATAAAAATGGTGATTTTGGTTATGGTAATATTGATGCTTTGAGAGCGGTGAGAGGGTACTAATGTCAGAAGACTGAAGTTTGAAGACCGAAGAGTAATATGTTTTATTTAATACTTTGGTTTTCAATCTTTACTAATTTAACGTGAATAATGTTTAAGAGTTCTGGAGTCGCTTCGAGTGTCCCGAAGTATCGAGAAGTACTTTTAGTAGGAAATTTACTTGTTTTCGATACACCATCCACCTTTGGCAGGATGGCACTCAAACTGACATAAATTTCTTATCCATTATCATGCTTAATTTAACTAACCTTTTACTCTACTAATTGTCAACCCATCTCGTATAGGCAACAATATTGTTTCAATTCTTGGGTCTTCTTTTAGTAAAGTATTATAAGCAATCAAAGCTTTGGTATCTTCATCTTTTGGGTCGGGTGTTTCAGTCACCTTACCACTCCACAATACATTATCAGATAAAATAACGCCACCTATATTCATTTTATCTATTACTAAATGGAAGTAATTAGAATAATTGCTTTTATCAGCATCTATAAAAACCAAGTCAAACTTATCATTGATTGTCGGAATTATCTCTAAGGCATTTCCTAAATATTGTTTTATCTGATTTTTGTAGGTAGATCTATCAAAATATTTTCGTTGAAAACCTACTAATTCTTCGTTATGATCTATGGTGTGCAACATCCCTTTTTCGGATAATCCTTCAGCTAAGCACAAAGCAGAATACCCAGTATATGTACCAATTTCTAAGATAGCTTTAGGTTGTATTAATTTAGATAACATCGCTAATATACGTCCTTGAAAATGCCCACTTAGCATTCTTGGCACCAATACTTTTTGCCAGGTTTCTTTATTTAATTGCTGTAATAATTCTGGTTCGCCTTGGGAGTGTGCAACTGCATATTCGTCTATTTTTTTTGGGAGGAAATCCATGAGATATAATAGAATGTTTTTTGATTGAAATGGATTCCCGCCTTCGTGGGAATGACAAAGAAAATAAAATTTATTCCCTTTTTTCAGTTACTTTCTTTTGTAGTTTCTCTTTTTCTTTTTCAGACAATTTATACTCTTTATCGCATTTATGTAAGTGCTTGTCACATGCCTTAGTCAATGTTGTATTTTGTTTAGAATACTGTCCACAATTTTTACAAATAAAAAGATGAATAGTCAACTTTATTTTTTCCCATATTGAAGCTTCTTTGTATTGATTTTTATTACAAATAGCTGTTGCTTCATTACAATTAATAAAAAATTTCTTACTCATTTCTTTTTATTTAGCAAACCAATTATCTTCTAAGCATTTTCTCAACTGATGCCTTGCTCTGTGTATTATTACCCACAAATTAGACGCTGTGATGCCTAACTCATTACAAATCTCTTCAGTTTCATACTGCTGTACATTCTTCATTACAAAAACCATTCTATACTTTTCCGGTAAATTAGCAATACAATTCTCTAAAGCAGCTTTAAGCTCTTCGTTTTCAATATTCTTTTCAGCTTCATTATCCCACATTTTAGGTACACGTTCTTCTAACCATGAACCTTTTCTATCTCCATCTTGATAAAAATTAACTTTAACTTCAGCTTTTCCTTTAGTAGAGTTTATTTTGCGATAGTGGTCAATTATTTTGCGCTTTAAAATAGAAATTAACCAGGTTCTCTCTGAAGCTTGCCCTCTAAAATTATGTTGGGCTTTTAAACCTGAAAAAAAAGTTTCCTGAACAATGTCTTTTGCCAATTCTTCATTATCAACTCTGGTAATAGTATAATTGAACAAGTAGTCTGAATGGGTAGCTACCCAATTATTAGGATTTAAGGTATGTTTTATTTGTTCAGACATTTATAGTATTACCTCTCTTTTTTGAGAACGTAAATATAGTTTTTATAAATAACAATTATTAAAATCTGACGGTAAGACTAAAGGTCGCTTTGCTGTAAGATAAAAGACTACTGATCAATACATGAATTATTCCTTTTCTCAATTATCTACATTTGTTAACCGTTGTTCTTTTCTCTTTTTTATTTCCCTATATGAAAAATAGCTTCGCCTCTACTGATGACCGGAAAATTATTGATTGCTATGATGTAACCATCATGAGGAGATTTTACTCTTATGGTCGATTCTCCATAAGTATCAGTAATATATCCTAATGTCTGTCCTTTGGTTACTTGTTCTCCATTCTTAACCCTTACGTTAAACATTCCTGCTATTCTGGCTCTGATCCATTTTCGTTGAGAAAGTTCAATAATTATCGTTTCTGCCTTTTCTTTTCTGTTATCGATCATCTCAAAATATTCCAAAACATTTAACACGCCTTCAATTCCTTTTTTTATGGCAAACTTATCTAGTCTTAAGGCTTCGCCGCCTTCATAAACTATAATAGGAATATTATGTTTGTGTGCTAATTTTCGGAATGACTTAGGAATTAATTTAGATGCAAATTGATAAGGAGCGTTAAAAATAGTTGCTAATTTTTTGCCTTCTTCACTATCTGGTGTATAACGAATCTGAGGATAGTTACTTCTTTGATTAGCACCTGTATGAATATCAATACCAAAATCAATATTATTTACAATTTCACGCATCAAAACATAAGCTATTCTACTTGCCAACGAGCCCATTTTAGAACCCGGAAAACTTCTATTCACATCTTTACCATGAACATCTCTCGAAAAATGCAAAAACCCAAAAACATTCAATAACGGAACCACAATAACACAACCTCTCTTGATGTTGAAATAATTTTTAACCAACATTTTTCTAACCAATTCTATACCATTTACCTCATCGCCATGTAAACCTGCTTGTAATAAAATGGTAGGGCCTTCTTCCTTCCCATTAAAAACATATATAGGAATTTCTATTGCCGTTCCTGTTGGTAATCGATCTATTTCAATTTTAATCAATTTTTCTTCGCCTAACTCAACTTTTTGGCCTCTTATTTCAATAGGTTCATTTCTGAAATTTTCTTCGAACATTGGTTTCTAAAAATTTAATAATGTGCTCTGCTATATTTACTTTGGTGTAGGCTTCAACACCTTGTAAGCCAGGAGAAGCGTTTACTTCTATCAATAAAGATCCTTTTTTTGAACGAATCATATCTACGCCTGCTACCGGTAAACTTAAATATTTTGTGGCTTGTAATGCTATTTTTATTTCTTTATCAATCAATTCAGCTATTTCACCTGTACCTCCTCTATGAATATTTGATCTAAATTCTCCAACCTCTCCTTTACGTTTCATTGCTGCTACTACTTTATTTCCCACAACAATAGCTCTAATATCTTCGCCATTAGATTCTTCAATAAATTCTTGCAACATAAAACTAGCATTCATATTATAAAAAGTATCCATAATAGATTTCGCCGATTTTTTTGATTCTGCCAAAATAACGCCTAGCCCTTGAGTTCCTTCTTGTAATTTAATAATTACAGGAGGGCCACCTAATAACTCTATTTGCTCATCTATATTTTTAGGATTGATAGAAAAAACGGTTTGTGGTATGGGTATATTCTTTCTATTCATTATTTGTAAGGTACGCACTTTATTTTGTGCTCTTAGAATTCCTAGTGAACGAGCTGTGCTAAAAACACCATTCATCTCAAATTCCTTAACAATTGCAGCACCATGACGACTTACAGAACCTCCAATTCTAGGAATGATCACGTCTGGTTTATCTATAATATTTTCGCCTTCAAAGATAATTTGAGGTCTTCCACTACCTAGTTTTACTGAGCATTTGGTATGATTAACTACACGAACCGAATGTCCTCTATGCTCAGCTTCTTCAACCAAACGCTGGGTTGAATAGATATTTTCTCCTACAGATAGTATAAATATTTTCATAGTAATAAATCCCTAATATTATATGTCTTGTCACTTCGAGTGCCATCCTGCCAAAGGCGGATGGTGTATCAAGAAGTTTTTTATTATAAATAACAAGTTCTCGATACTAATTTCTTTCCTCTGTCAAGAAATTCACTCGAACAGACGGTAAAATTGATATACTTTTTCTATATATGATATCTTATCGTCGTAAAGTCGTTTCAATTTCTATTTTATTTTCCAAGGTCTTATGAACCGGACATCTATTAGCAATTTGAATTAATCGTTGTTTTTGTTCTTTGGTTAAATCGCCTTTCAGTTTAATTTCACGTACAAATTTATCAATTTTTGTATCTGAATCTGCACAATTATCTGAATCTTTTGCGTGCTGTTTAAAATGTTCTAAATGTACTTTTACCTCACGTAAATCCCATTCTTTTCTATCGGCATACATCCGTAAAGTAATAGCTGTACAAGAACCTAAACTTGCTAATAACAATTCATACGGACTCATCCCTGCATCTTTACCTCCATATTTTTTGGGTTCATCTACCAAAATTGAATGACTTCTTGCAACGATTTCGGTTGTGTATTTTTCTCTACCAACTCTTACGACAACGGACTTATCAGTTGATAATTCCTCTTTTTCTTCATTAGCATTAACATATCGATGCGCCCAACTCGAAATCACCTTACCTACATAAAAAGAATCTTGTTTATTGGTCAATAAATGATTTGCCCCATCTAACGAAATAAAACTTTTAGGATGATGTGCTGCTTTGTAAATTTCACGTGCATTTCTAACTTCTACAATTTTATCTTGAGGTGAATGAAATACTAAAATAGGTTTTCGTAAATCTTTTAAAATCTTAGGTAAATCTTTAGAGTGAATATCTTCTAAAAATTGTTTTTTTATGGTGAATTGTCTTCCTGCAATTTCTAAAGTAGCTTCACCGTCTATCTCAATATCTTCTATATGTTCAGAAAATAAATGCTCTACATGACTCGGGTTTGAAGGTGCAGCAATAGTAGCCACCGTTTCAATAGAATCAATGGCATTTGCAGCATAAATGGCAGCAGCCCCACCTAATGAATGACCAATTATAATCTTAGGAGCATGGTGATCTTTTGCTAAAAATTCAGCAGCTGAGATCAAATCATCCACATTAGTGGTAAAATTTGAATCTTCAAATTTTCCTTCACTTTTTCCTAAACCGGTAAAATCAAAACGCATAACCGCAATTTGATTTTGGGTCAAGGCACGAGAAATATTCCGTACTGCTGTAAAATTTTTATTCCCGGTAAAAAAATGTGCAAATAAGGCATAATTCAATGGTTTTTTATCTATCGGAAAATCAATTTCTCCTGTTAATTGAAGTCCTTGTTTATTTTTAAATTGAATTTTTTTACTGTACATAAAATAACAATTTGAACTTTAGTCGAGAAACACAGATTGACTTACTTTGATAATAGTTCTTAAATTTAGCATTTTTATCCCGAGAACTCAGAGCTAAATAATAAAAAATGACAAAAATCACTTTTTAGATTTAATTCTTATGCTACCTTTGTAAGGTAATTAATGATTATCAGACCAAGATCCCGCTAGATACTGAAACAAGTTCAGCACAGATAGCGGGATCTGTTCGAACTTACTGATTATAAATTGCTTTAAAAAAGCTTTTACAATCAGAATCTCACAAAAAAACGAATCAAATGAGCGGATTGTTATCTTCATCGCTTGCCAGAAAGTATGCTATGGCACTTTCGGCATTTTTTTTAATCTTTTTCTTATTAATGCATGTCACAATAAACTTATTATCTGTTTTTAGTGAAAATGCATTTAACATTGCTTCTCATTTTATGGGAACCAATCCATTAATTCAATTTGCAATGCAACCTATCTTAATTATTGGTGTTGTTTTTCACTTTGTAATGGGCTTTGTACTAGAACTTAAAAACAAAAGTGCACGTAGTGTAAAATATGTTAAGAATAATGGAGGTGCTAATTCTACTTGGATGAGTAGAAATATGATCTATAGCGGGTTGGCAATTTTAGCATTTATAGTATTACACTTTATTGATTTTTGGATTCCGGAATTAAAATATAAATATGTTGATGCCTTACCGGAAGACCCAACTCGATATTTTGGTGAACTACAACATAAGTTTGTAAATCCATTACGTGTAGGTGCCTATGTATTAGCTTTTATATTTTTGGCATTGCACTTATTACACGGATTTCAATCAGCATTCCAATCAATGGGAATAAATAATAAATACACTAAAGGTTTTGAAAAAGGAGCTAAAATATACGCTATTGCCGTTCCGTTACTATTTATTTTCATTGCTTTATATCATCATTTTAATCATTAATAACCGTATCTTTAAACAGATACTGAAACGAGTTCAGTATGAAATTAGATTCTAAAGTACCTAAAGGTGATAATCTTGCCGATAAATGGACAAATTATAAAAACAATATTGACCTTGTAAATCCTGCTAATAAACGAAATATAGATATTATCGTAATAGGTACAGGTCTTGCCGGAGGTGCTGCAGCTGCAACACTTGCAGAATTGGGTTATAATGTAAAGGCTTTTTGTTATCAAGATTCTCCTCGTAGAGCGCATTCAATTGCCGCTCAAGGCGGAATAAATGCTGCTAAGAATTATATGGGAGATGGCGATTCAAATTATCGTTTATTTTACGATACTGTAAAAGGAGGAGACTACCGTTCTCGAGAAGCAAACGTACATCGTTTGGCAGAAGTTTCAGGAAATATTATTGATCAATGTGTAGCACAAGGCGTTCCTTTTGCGCGTGATTACGGTGGTTTATTAGACAATCGTTCTTTTGGAGGAGTTCTCGTTTCAAGGACTTTCTATGCCAAAGGACAAACAGGTCAGCAATTATTATTAGGAGCTTATTCAGCAATGAACAGGCAAATTGCTCGTGGTAAAATTGAAATGCACAACCGCCATGAAATGTTAGATGTTGTATTGGTTGACGGAAAAGCACGTGGAATCATTGCGCGTAATTTAATTACCGGAGCAATTGAACGTCATTCAGCACATGCTGTAGTAGTTGCTTCAGGTGGTTATGGAAATGTATATTTCTTATCAACCAATGCAATGGGTTCTAATGCCACTGCTGCTTGGAAAATTCATAAAAAAGGTGCGTATTTTGCAAACCCTTGTTATACACAAATTCATCCTACTTGTATTCCGCGTTCAGGTGATTATCAGTCTAAATTGACATTAATGTCTGAGTCATTACGTAATGATGGTCGAATTTGGGTGCCTAAACATATGGAAGATGTAACAGCCATCCGTGAAGGAAAACTAAAACCAACCGAAATACCGGAAGAAAATAGAGATTATTATTTGGAAAGACGCTACCCTGCATTTGGTAATTTAGTACCTCGTGATGTGGCTTCAAGAGCGGCCAAAGAACGTTGTGATGCCGGATATGGTGTAAACGAAACAGGTGAGGCAGTGTATTTAGATTTTAAAGCAGCAATTCAACGTTACGGAACAGAACAAACTTTGTTGCATGGAGATCACAATCCTTCCAAAGAAAAAATATTAGAATTAGGTGAGGCTGTAATCGAAGAAAAATACGGCAATCTATTTCAGATGTATGAAAAAATTGTAGCAGAAAACCCTTACAAAACTCCAATGATGATCTATCCTGCAACCCATTACACCATGGGTGGTGTTTGGGTTGATTATAATTTAATGACAACTGTACCCGGTTTATATTGTATTGGTGAAGCAAACTTCTCTGATCATGGTGCTAACCGTTTAGGAGCCTCTGCATTGATGCAAGGTTTGGCTGATGGTTATTTTGTATTGCCTTATACCATTGGTGATTATTTATCTGATGATATCCGTACAGGAGCAATCTCTACAGATTCTACTGAATTTGAAGAAGCAGAAAAATCAGTTAAAGAACGGTTGGATTTTTTCATCAATAATAAAGGAACACATTCAGTTGATCATTATCATAAAAAATTAGGGAAAGTAATGTGGGATAAAGTAGGTATGGCTCGTAATGAAAAACATCTAAAAGAAGCCATTGCTGAGATCAAAGAAATCCGCGAAGGTTTCTGGAAAAACGTAAAAGTTCCCGGTAGTCTAAATGAATTCAATCAAGAGCTAGAAAAAGCAGGTAGAGTAGCAGATTTTCTAGAATTAGGTGAATTATTTGCTAAAGATGCTTTAGATAGAAATGAATCTTGTGGAGGCCATTTTAGAGAAGAGTCTGTTGAAATTGATGGGCCGCAAAAAGGAGAAGCATTACGTAATGATAAAGATTATGCCTATGTCTCTGCTTGGGAGTATAAAGGAGAACCAAGTGATGCGGTTTTACATAAAGAAGAATTAGAATTTAAAGATATTGAGTTGAAAACGAGAAGTTATAAATAGTTTTTTTAAAGAAAAAAGAGAAGAGAAAAAAGAAAATAGACGAGTTGGGATTCAAAAAAAGACATAATTATAAAAATTTAAAGATTTGGAAGTTAGGTTTGGAAATTACAAATGATATTTCAAATATTTTACAAAAATTTCCAAAACACGAAAAATATGATTTAAGTTCTCAATTAAGTAGATGTTCAGTTTCAATGCCTAGTAATATTGCAGAGGGTTCTGCAAGAACAGATAAGTCTTTTTCTCATTTTTTAGATATTTCTCTTGGGTCTTCTTTTGAATTAGGAACTCAATTATTAGTTGCATATCATAGAAAATATATAAAAGAAAAAAATTTAGAAATACTTGAAAAGAAAAATGAAGAATTTTAAAGAATGACAATGGGTTTTCAAAACGGGCTGAAATAAGTCTTTTTTCTATTCTCTTTTTTCTTTTTTCTATTGAAATAGATTATTAAAAAGTAAATGTAAATACTATCTAAATAGTTCATTACAAAATTAAAAATTATGAACCTAACACTAAAAATCTGGAGGCAAAAAGGATCAAACGACAAGGGTCAAATGGTCGAATATAACGTAACTGATATCTCAGAACACATGTCGTTTTTAGAAATGATGGATGTTTTGAATGAACAACTCGTTGCCAAAGATGAAGAACCTGTTGCTTTTGACCATGATTGCCGCGAGGGTATTTGCGGAATGTGCTCTATGTACATCAACGGGGAAGCTCACGGACCAGATAGAGGAATTACCACTTGTCAGTTACACATGCGTACATTCAATGATGGTGATACCATTACAATTGAGCCTTTTAGAGCCAATTCGTTTCCTGTAATAAAAGATCTAGTAGTTGACAGAATGGCTTTTGAGCGTATCCAACAAGCGGGCGGATTTATTTCAGTAAATACTTCCGGTAATACGCAAGATGCCAATGCAATTCCTATTTCAAAACATGCTGCTGACGAAGCTATGGATGCTGCAACCTGTATTGGTTGTGGTGCATGTGTGGCAAGCTGTAAAAACTCAAGTGCTATGTTGTTTGTTTCAGCAAAAGTATCTCAATATGCGTTATTACCACAAGGTCAGGTTGAAGCTACCGACCGTGTTTTAAATATGGTAAAACAGATGGACGAAGAAGGTTTTGGTAATTGTACCAATACAGGGGCTTGTGAAGTGGAATGCCCTAAAGGAATATCTTTAGAAAATATTGCCAGAATGAATCGGGAATATTTAGCGGCTAGTTTGAAAGGATAATCCCATCCCGAGGATTCAGGATCGAGATAAATACCAAGCAATGTAATTGGAATTTTTGTTTTTAAAATTTCTATTTATTCCTTTTTAGGATGCACCAATTTCATCTCATCAATTAAATGTGTAGCTCCTGCATATTTATCAATAATAAACAATATATAACGCAGGTCAACCATGATATTTCGGCAAATGTCTGCATCATAATTATAATCGCTCATAGTACCTTCCCAAACACGATCAAAATTTAAACCCACTAAATTACCATGTGCATCAATAGCCGGACTACCGGAATTTCCTCCTGTTGTATGATTCGTACCTAAAAAGCAAATTGGTAATTTACCATTCGCATCTGCATACTGCCCATAATCTTTTGCTTTGTAGAGTTCTCTTAATTTTTCTGGCACATCAAACTCATAATCTCCCGGTACATATTTTTCTATGACACCCTCTAAATAACTAACCGGATTATAATATACTGCATCTCTGGGGGCATAACCCTTTACTTGTCCGTAAGTAACACGCAATGTACTATTGGCATCAGGATAATATCGCTGGTTCGGCATTACCTCCATTAAGGCTTTCATATACTTACCTTGAACTGCACTAATTTGTGTGTGAATATGATTATATTCAGGACTTATTTTAGTATAAAATTCCTCAATAAATGGTTTTGCATATTGATATGCCATGTCAGCATTTAATTTTTTAAGAATCTCGTCAGAATCACCTTCAAGCATTGATAATGCTTTATCTAAGTTGGTAAAATTAGTATTCTCATAAATAGAAACATCAACATTTTTTGTGTACAAAGGCATTATGTTTTCAAATACGCCTTTATCAACCGTTACATCATAATTTTTATGAATCACCTTTAATCTGGAGATTATTCCCACCTTAGCTTTATTAAAAGCTTCTTCGCCTTGAGAAGCAGTGTTTTCCAGTTGAGCCAATCTGAACATTATATGCATCAACTCGTTATTAATGATAAATGTTTCAATAAAATTTCTTCTCTTCACATTTACGCTTTCAAATTCTTTGTAAAGTTTTTCAAATTCTGGAAGAATATTTCCATAAGCATCTTGTAATGCTTTTGTGTTTAAACTTTTGGTAAATTTTTCTTCAAATGCACGTTTATTGGCAATGGCATTACTCTTTTGAATTCCTAAGTTCTCCCCAATCCATTTTTTCCAATAATTAGCAATACGTGCTTGTTTTGAAGCATATTGAATACGTACTTTATCGCTCTCTTTCATTTTTGCATCAATCACTTTCAACGCAGCTTCTCTAATTTTAATATTACTAGGATTATATTTTTGGGTAATTTGTTCTATAGCAACCGCCGGAAGATATTCATTAGTTCTACCGGGGAATCCAAAAACTAACGTGAAATCACCTTCTTCAACACCATCCAAAGAAATCGGTAAAAAGTGTTTTGGTGTATAAGGCACATTGTCTTTTGAATACTTTGCAGGACGATTTTCTGTATTTGCATAAATTCTAAACATTGAAAAGTCTCCTGTATGCCTTGGGAAAACCCAGTTATCAGTATCACTTCCAAATTTACCAATACTTGTTGGAGGAGCACCCACCAAACGGATATCTTCAAAACGTTCGGTCACGAACAAAAAGTATTGGTTTCCCTTATAAAAAGATTTTATTTTGGTGTTCTGCCATACCTCTTTTGACCAATTTTTTTCAATCTCATTGCTGTTTTTATCTCGTTTAGATTGTTTTTCATTTTCAGTCATTTCATCAGTTACACCTTCAAGAACTGGTTTCGTAACATCATGAATACTCACAATAAATTCTACGTATAAACCTTCATTAGGTAATTCTTCTTCTAAACTCATTGCCCAAAACCCATTTTTTAAATAATCGTTTTCTAGAGAGGAATGTGATTGGATTTGACTGAATCCACAGTGATGGTTTGTTAGTAATAATCCTTTAGGTGAAATAACTTCACTAGTACAACCACCATTAAAATGCCCAATGGCATCTTTTAAACTGGAATTATTGATATCATAAATATCTTTTGCAGATAATTTGCTGCCTAATGATTGCATTTCTTGTTCATTCATCCCCTTTAAAAGAGAAGGGATCCACATGCCGCCTTGTTGAGCAGAAATTTGTAGCGTTATAAAAAGTAACAGTATTTTAAAAAATTTCATGATAGTTTATTTAATATTCAAAGGTAGAAAAGTGCTGTTTAATCCTATTGTTTATTTATTTATTTTTTGGATAAATTTTTTGTTACTTTATCTAATATTTTAATTACTTATGAATATTGAGTTCAACTCCAAACTTCCAAACGTAAAAACAACCATTTTTACTATAATGGGTAAAATGGCAAAAGATTACAATGCTATTAATTTATCTCAAGGTTTTCCTGATTTTGAATCTGACCCAAAATTGATCGAATTGGTTTCAAATGCTATGAAAAACGGATTTAATCAATATTCGCCTATGCAAGGTACTTATAAATTGAGAGAACAAATTGCTCAAAAATATGATGCTCTTTATGGTACAACTTATAATCCTGATACCAAAATAACCATTACGGCTGGAGCAACTCAAGCTATTTTTACCATTATTTCAACATTTATTAATGCTGATGATGAAGTTATCGTTTTTAAACCTGCTTATGATTGTTATGAGCCTGCCATTGAATTACATAAAGGGAAGCCTGTTTTTGTACAATTAGAAGCACCACACTATAAAGTTGATTGGCAAAAAGTAAAGCAACTAATTACTTCTAAAACGAAGATGATTATCATCAACACTCCACACAACCCTTGTGGTACAGTTTGGGAAAAAGAAGATATGTTAGCTTTAGAAAATTTGGTTAAAGACACCAATATTATTGTGTTGAGTGATGAGGTCTATGAACACATTATTTTTGATGATCTGCAACATTATAGTTTGTGTCAATTTCCATATTTAAAAGAGCGTTCTTTTATTGTGGCTTCCTTTGGTAAAACATTTCACAACACAGGGTGGAAAGTGGGTTATTGTGCCGCTCCTGCGGAATTAATGTATGAATTTAGAAAAACACATCAATTTAATGTGTTTTGTGTCAATCATCCCATACAAATAGCTTTGGCTGAATATTTAAAAGAACCTAATCATTATTTAGAATTAAGTGCATTTTACCAAGAAAAAAGGGATTTTTTTTTAAGCGCCATTGAAAATTCTCGTTTTAAATTTATTCCATCAGACGGAACTTATTTTCAATTATTGGATTACGGTAAAATTACCAATGAAGGTGATATCGATTATGCAATAAGATTAACAAAGGAATATAAAATAGCTTGTATACCTATATCCGTTTTTAATGTCAATAAACTAGACACAAAAATGCTCCGGTTCTGTTTCGCTAAAAAGAACGAAACGTTGGAAAAAGCTGCAGAAATATTATGCAAGATTTAAAAGTAGTACTCGTACAATCTGAATTAGTTTGGGAAAACCCTGAACAAAACAGGATTAACTTCTTTGAAAAAATTGATGCAATTTCTTCAACAGTAGATTTGATCATTCTGCCGGAAATGTTTAGTACAGGTTTTACAATGAACCCTGCTGAAGTTGCTGAAACCATGGAAGGTGAAACTATGTTATGGCTTAAAAACATTGCAAAACAAAAAAATACAGCCATTACCGGAAGTTTAATTATTAAACAAGATAACAACTATTATAATCGTTTGGTTTTTGTTTTTCCTTCCGGTGAAATTCAAACTTATGATAAACGGCATACTTTTACCTTGGCTGGTGAAGATAAGGTATATATAGCAGGAAATAAAAAATTAATTATAGATTATAAAGGATGGAAAATTTGTCCGTTGATATGTTATGATCTTCGTTTTCCTGTATGGGCAAGAAATGTAGAAAATTATGATCTGCTTATTTATGTTGCCAATTGGCCAAAACCCAGAATTAATGCTTGGAGCACGTTATTAAAAGCCAGAGCCATAGAGAATATGAGTTACTGTATTGGCGTCAATAGGGTTGGCTTAGATATTAATGGTTATGAATATTCAGGTAATTCCGCAGTATATAATAGTTTAGGTGAAGAAATATCTACCATAAAATCCAATGAAATGACTACTGAAATAATTACTTTAAAGAAAGATAATTTACAAAAAAATCGAGAAAAATTTCGATTTTTGGATGATGGTGATGTCTTTAAAATTATACAGTAAACTAACTCCTTATCGGATTCATCCATTTAAATTCAAACTTGGTATCAGGTATAATTATACGTTCTGTTATTCGATACATACGCTCAGGCAATTTCATCAAATAATCTCTGGCTTTTTCTGCTTCAGCAGTTAGACCTGAAATTTTATCAATTTGCCAAGCATTGTTTAGTTTTTCTATGATACTTACGTAATCAAAGCCTGTATAAACACCTGCTCGTTGTGCTACTACTGAAAATTGGTCAAAAAGTGTTCCTTTGGCTTCAAATGACTCTCTTAAATGCATCGCAGGCATCACTATTTTATGTTTCATCATCTGTTGAAAAGCCAACATCATTTCGCTTGGATCATAGTTAAATATCTGTCTTACAAATTCAACATATGCTAAATGGTGACGCATTTCATCACCGGCAATAATTTTAGACATTTTTGCCAATAATTTATGTCCTTTTTCTCTAGCAATTTTTGCTACATTATTATGTGAAATATAGGTTGCAAGTTCTTGAAAACTGGTGTAAACAAAGTTTTTATAAGGATCACGAGCGGTACCAATATCAAATCCATCAGCAATTAAATGTTGAGTAGTAATTTCAACTTCGCGCATATTTACTCGACCTGATAAATATAAATATTTATTCAGCACATCTCCATGTCTGTTTTCTTCTCCTGTCCAAGCTCGTATCCATTTAGCCCAACCATTATCATAACCTTCATTACTGTGTTGAGAAATACCCTCAACATCAAGCAACCACGATTCATAAGTTGGTAACGCTTCTTCAGTTATCGTATCACCTACTATAACTACCCAAAAATCATCATCTAGTTCTTTAGATATTTCTCTTATTTCTTCAACCTCATCTATAAAATTATCACTTTGAGAATTAGGTAAAAAATCTGTTGGTTGCCAAATTTTTTCAGGTGCTATCAAAAATTTATCTACAAAGGTGTCTATGCTTTTTTCTAATGTTTGCATCACCTCTAATCTGATATTTTGTAATGACATATTTTTATGTTTTAATAAGTTTACGAAACTATAGAATTTTTAATGGTCTCTTCAACTTTTTCAAATAAATTTTCAAATTTTAAGGAAGATGCTTTGATTGGTTTATGAATTTCAAACGTAATATGTTGTCCAATAGCCAAAGGAAACTTTCCCTTTCTCGCTAATTTCCAACAATTATTAATAGTCATAGGTACGATATAAGATGAAGGAGCAAATTTAGTCAGCACTTTTAACCCAGATGATGAAAACTGTTTAGGTCTGCCTGTTTTACTACGAGTTCCTTCCGGAAAAATTACAGCAGTATACTTATTTTTTTCAATGTATTTACCAAAATTTATAATAGCTGTTATAGATTGTTTAGCATCTTTTCTGTCAATCAATACAGAGCCTCCATGTCTTAAGTTATATGAAACACTTGGAATGCCTTTGCCTAACTCTTTTTTAGAAACAAACTTTGGGTGAGATTTACGAAAAAACCAAGAAATAGGTGAAATATCGTATAAACCTTGATGATTTGACACTATTATTAAGGGCACATTTTTAAGAAGCTGGTGTTTATTTTTAAACATAATTCGAGTACCTAAAATATATAAACAACTCATCAAATAACCATTCATCATATCTACAACCCACTTATGTGCTTTATAACCGTTTAAGTTATATGCTAACCACTGTAAACCATGAAAAAAAAGTAATCCAAAATGAAAAAACAGATAGTAAATAGTAGATAAAATATAAGACAGAATTGTTTTCATTTAGCTTAACTAGGTTGTTTTATCTCTCCTAGGCTCAAAACAGAAGAAGACCTCACAGGTTTTGAAAACCTGTGAGGTCTAAAAAAATTAAAAGTTTAACCACTGATTCCAAGGAATTCTACTCAACACAAACAGTAAACCTAAGCCATAAAAAATGGCAATAGTTTTAAATTTGCCTTTATCTGTATTTTGTTTTTTATGTTTAGACCAGCCAATGGTAATAAAAATGATGGCTATAATCATCATTAATGGGTGTTCTACAGCTAATAAACGTAGCCCTGATTCTTTCATTACCTCGCCCATACCTATTTCTTTTATCATTTTATAAGCTGGCGACATAAAATACCAACCTAAGCCAATTAGCAATTGTATATGCATCACTATTAAAGTAAATAATGAAATTCGTAAATCTTTAGCTGAAAATTCTTTATTTTGAGTTAAGCCAATTATTGCATTTATAACTGCAATGACTAATAGTAACACTGCTAAATATGCCCAATAAGAGTGAATCATTTTTATCATGGTAAACTAATTTTAAGAATTAAGTAAATATTTTATTGCCATTTGTTTTCGGCAGGACTACCGCCCCATATCAGTGTAGCTATATAAGGATTATCAATAAAAGGGTTTCTATTACCTTGAGCTCCTTCTATAATATTATTTCGTTGTATTTCAAATGAAGATACAGGATCAGCTACATTCCATTCTAAAAATAAGTCTAAGGTTCCAACCTTATCAAAAGTTTCACCATATCTAATATTTAGATACATTATCATTCTTGCTACATCTCCTCTCCATTCATCTCCCGGATACCATTCATTACTATTGACTAATTGATATGTTCCGCTACCGCTTGTAAAAGGGAAATTACTTCTATTAGAATTTATCGTAGCATCACAAGATCTTAAATGGTGTAAATCAGTTACTGCATCGTCAGCTTCTAATCTTGATTGCGGATATACATGTTCAGTATTAAAAGTTTGAGGTGAATATGAGTTATTACCTGAAGTGTATTCTTCCCAATATCTACTTTCACTAGAATACATCAATATCACATTATCTGTATTTACCGAGTCTTCATCTGCATTATATAAATAATCATGTCTTTGTCCGTACGATAAAATAGTAGTATGTTTTTCTATAGTAAACTCTTTTAATAACTCATGATTTAAGTCAGCATCTGTTGTAAATGACATGGTAGAATAATAAGAAATTAAGTTAGCAGGTATATTGAATGTTAAAGGTTCAAGTACCGTAATTTTTACGGTAGCCGAGATACAGGTTTGTGTTGGCAAATCATCATCACAAATAGTATAGGTAAAAGTATCATCACCTATAAAATTATTTTGAGGTACATAAGTAATACTGCCATCATTGTTTAATGTAGCGATTCCTGTAGCATTAGTATTGTCTACAGATGTAATAACTGCATCATCGGTTAAAGTATCATTTTCTAAAATTTCGGTTAAGGTTCTGGTTGTATTCTTAACGGCATTATAATCATCATCTACTGCTATTGGAGAACCTTCATCAGTTACAGTTATGGTTACTGTTGCTGTTGAACAGTCTGGAGTTGAATCATTATCACATAAGGTATATGTGAACGTATCTTCTCCTACAAAACCTGCTACTGGGGTATAACTAAAGGTTCCGTTTCTATTATCCTCAATAGTTCCATTATTTGTACTGCTTGCATCAAATGAAGTAATTCTTGCACCAGTAATAACTGTATCATTTGATAACAAATCTCTTAAAACAAGTTCCTCTTCTTCTATAGTTGTTACAGCATCATCTACGGCCACAGGTTTTTCATTATTAGTAGGTGGTTTAATTGGATCTGTACCTCCATCATCACTGCTACAATTAAACAGTAAAACACTTAATATAATTAAAATAATTCTTTTCATTTTTTAAATCTATTTTATAGTATTCTGTTAGAAGTGGCTAAGATATGAAAAACCTCTTATTCTATTTTAAATAAGAGGTTTTCGGTTTTTTTTTATTAGGTCTAAAATTCGCTTAGTTTTTAACCCAAACGCCACCAGTTTTTATTAAATTCATACTTTCATCAACTACAGTACCAACATAGGTTGTAAAAGTTAAAACATATTTTTGATCTTCAGCTGCACTAGGATCAATATCATCTAAAAGAATATTAAATGCTTCTAGAAGCATATCATCACTCCAATAGTTACCACTACTTGATCTTCTGTCAAAACTACTAAAGTTACTTACATTAGATGTTGGTCCTGGATAAGTTCCACTCAAAGCATTAACAATTATGGATATATCTGCAGAAGTAATTATATATTTTATGGTGTTATCTGGCACCCAAGTAGTACCATCATGACCAAACTGCAATGTTTCATCTATCGTATCACCATATTCAGACCAAACACTTCCATTAAAAACAAAATATTTAACAAAACTATAAGTAGTTCTGTCATCAGTTCTACCATCTCCATCAATATCGTCAACATCAGTTACAAATAATTTATAGATTGTCCCAACGATATCTCCTGCTTCATAGCCATCAAATTTAAGTTTCTCTAATAAAATGATTGAAATCTTAGCTTCTGCTTCATCCTCATTAGAGAAATTCGGAAAACGTTCTCCCATTTCAGTATATTCATCATCAGTAAACCCTAACATAAACTCCCATGCGCCATTAATATATAAAAACCCATTATTTAAAGTACTTACAAAACTTCCATTCCAATATTTATAAGTTAATGATACTAATACTCTATCTGCCGGAGAAGGATACTTCCATTCTAAAAATTCAGTTAAATGGCTACTTCTTGAAAAGTTGCCAAATGAATGTCCTAAATCACTATAATCGTCAGAAGAAACCGTATATCTAATTAAACTTTTTTCTTCTTTTTTAGGAGCATATAATTCATAAGTTACTTCAGCCAAAGATCCATTTCCCCAAACAGGGAATTTATCAGTTAATAATTCTGGTATCATACTTTTAGCATCATCTATAGAGCTAAAATTACCGAAATTTAAGCCTAGATCATCATAATCGTCATCGGTCAATGTAAATTTAGTTTCTCCAACAATTACATTTTCTTGAGTATCTAAATCGGCATAGATGTCTTCTAACGGGTTACAGCTAGTAAAGAATACTCCTGTAATCATAATCATTAATAAATAAATTATTTTTTTCATTTTCTTATTTTTTAAAATTTAATTTTTGCACTTACATTAAAAGTTCTTCCGAAACCAAACCAAACTAAAGCAGTATCATATGTTGATCCTGAGCCATCTCTAGCATCTGAAATATATTCAGTATTGAACACATTATTTACAATACCTATTAATGTAGTGTCAAAACTACCAACCTTAAAGTTATACCTTAAACCAGCATCAAATGTTGCATAATCAGGAGCCTTCCAAGCTTGTACTCCAGGAGTGCTTCTGTCATTAGGATCGTATTGTGCGTATAAATTACCAAAATAGTTATAATCAACTGTAAAATGTGTTTTATTTAAAATTTGCCAATCAAAGCCTAAAGCAGCAGTTGTTTGTGCAGATTCAGACACTTTTAAACCAGAAATATACAAATCTACTACATCAACTAGATTTTGTTCATCATCATAAACTTCAACACCTAGAACATCGTTTTCCCATTCCCAATCTCCTAAAGAGAGCATACCTGTTAAGGTTAACTTATCCATAGCTTTATATACAAAATCAAACTCAATTCCTTGATGAATTGCGTTTACTCCTAAAATATTTGCAAAATTAAAAGTTCCATCATTGTTTTGAATAGTTTGAGTTACGGTTCTGTCATTCCAAGCAGTTCTATATATATTAATATTTCCAGCAAGTTTTTCACCTCTAAAACCGTAGCCTAATTCAACACTAAATATTTTTTGATTTTCAGCATCGGCATTAATATCTACGTTGTTAAATCGTGGAAATACAGATCTAAAATCAGCAGCTCTTTCAAAATACCCAATATTTGCAAATATATTATGGTAATCGTTTAAATTATAATTAGCTCCTCCTTTTATACTAAAACCTGTAAAATTATACTTATCAGTTTTTTGTAACGGATCGCTATCTAAATAGTTAAAGTAATCTATTCTTGTGTAGGAAGTATTTGAAACAGCAGCAGCAACAAATGCATTTAATTTTTCCATACTATATTCTAGTTGGGTAAATAAACCTTGCCAACCTACTTCACCGTCGTTATTGTATGCCATCTTTTCTCCTACTCTTAATGCTGCATTAGGGTTATTTACATTATTATCGTCACCACTGCCATCTACATCTAAATAATATTGACCTCCTAATAAATCAGTAACCTCTCTAAAATGTCTACCAGTGTAAGTTCTTAAATCTAAACCAGCAACAAATGCTAAATTATCAGTTATTTCAGTTTTAAATGTTGATAAAACACCAAACCAACTATGATCGTTTCTAGATGCTCTTAAAATAGCTTCAGAACCTAACCCTTGCTCACCATTTGCTCTGTTTATTTCAACAATATTATCTAAATCAACAGGTTGGTCATCACCACCAAGCCTAACTAGAAATAAATCTCTGTTTGCTCCAGCAGTTCCGCCACCGCCGCCTGTACCAAACGAAGCATATAAAGCTGTTGATAAACTAGATTTGTCAGAAATTGTCCAATAATGATTTAAAGAAGTTTGAGACTTGTGATAAAAATTATCTTCAATATGTGTTATTTGTCCGTTTTTAATACCCCAATCAGGGTTAAATTTATTTCCAGACTCTGCATTTCTATAGCGAGAAATTAAACTCATGTTTTGTCTTTGTCCGTGTCTTTGTGGAGCGCCAAAAGAAGTAAATGATATTTTGTGATTATCATTTATTTGCTTAGAAATATTAATAAAATAATTAAAACCTTTAAACTGAGTTCCGTCAATATACCCATTACCTTCTAGTTTAAAAGCAGAAACTGTAGCTGCAAGACCATTATCTAATAAGCCGGTTGAAACTGTAGCTCCATATTTTGTAAATCCATCATTTCCTAATCCAAAAAAGATACTTCCGCCACTACTAATATCAGTAGTTTTTGTTAAAATATTTACAGTACCACCTATGGCAGGTACAGCTACTTTAGAAGCACCTAACCCTCTTTGTACTTGCATAAAGCTTGTTACATCTGATAAACCAGCCCAGTTTGACCAAAAAACTCTACCATTTTCCATGTCATTAACAGGTACACCGTTAATCATAACCGCAACGTTTTCAGAATTAAACCCTCTCATTGTTAATCTACCATCACCAAAACCACCACCAGATTTTGTTGCATATACACCTGGAGTAGATTTTAAAATTTCAGGAAACTCTTGAGAACCTAATTTGTGTTCAATAATAGATGCTGTAACTGTAGATACTGCAACGGGTGTTTTTCTGTCAATTGCAAAAGAGACTGCGGTAATTACAATCTCGTCTAAAGTATTATCAGATGTTAAAACAATAGTTCCTAAATCTTTCGTTTCATCTGCAGCTATAGTATAGCTTACATCTTTGTTGTTGTAACCAACAAAAGAAACTTCAATTATACCAGACCCTTCGGTAACTTTTAACGAAAATTTTCCGTCAAAATCTGTAGTAGTACCATTTGATGTTCCCTTTACAATAACATTTGCTCCAGGAAGTGGTCCGTCTTCTGCATTAACGATACCCGTAATGGTTTGTCCAAAAATGGTAGATGTCATAACAAGACACATCAATACCATTAATAAATTAGTAATTTTTTTCATGTGTAAATTGAATTAGTTTATAAATTGCTGAGCAAAAGTAAGCATTTTATGTAAGAAAACTTTAAGATAATATTAACTTTTCATCAAGTTTTCCACATAATCTCATGTTTTTGAAATAAGAATAAGCTAATAATTTAACTTCTTAACAGTTAAAATCTTAAATAAAAATATGTTTTTTGAGGTTATTCTGATTTTTGATAATGTTTTTTTGCCAATTCTTTACCTAATTCTACTCCAAATTGATCAAAACTAAAAATATTCCAAATATAGCCTTGGACAAAGGTTTTGTGCTCGTATATAACAACAAGAAATGTATTAGAAGGTTTGTTGCCTTGAAAAACCTTAAAAGGAAGTAATTCTGAGATTTTATCTTGATTATTGGCAACTTTTAATTCTAAATGTACTTCTTCCTTCGCTTTACCTTGATATAATGCATCTGCCTGAGCGTGAAAGTTCACCATTAATTTCTTATGATGCTCTTTATTACCGTATAATGAGTTTGAAAATCCGATAAAATCAACCGGAATCAATTTAGTGCCTTGGTGTACTAATTGCATAAAAGCATGTTGTACATTAGTACCTGTATTACCCCAGATATATAATACGTTACTACCCCATAGGTAGATAGTAACAAAATTTTGCTATTTTCTCTTAGCAATTAATCCTAAAAGGAATGAATCATATTCTAATTCTAAATCATTCGTTCATTAATTTACGTAAGTAGTGCTTAGATATTGGTATGTACACACTTCTCCTTGATATGGAGAGCATTGTTCATTAGTTTCATTAAGGAAATAAGTATTACTACCTGGAGCTAATGTTTTAGTTACTGGAAAACTAGATACTGCATTATTTGCATTATAATTTTGTGTGACAAGATAAAAAATAGCAGTTGAAGTGTTGGTTAATGTTAAAGGGATAGTATATGATCCATCCCTAAAAACATCCGCATAGACATCATAACTACTTTCAAATTCACCATCAGGTTCATAATCAAAATAATTAAAGACTTCTCTGAACTTGTAAGCATGCGGATAAAGAGTTCTAAGCGAAATCAAATCGAAATTAGAGAAGCCTATGAATCCTAAATTAATTTGTGACCACATAATCGAGTTAACATCACTTTCATCTGTTGGTGTTCCTGGAATATGAATTGGAGAACTGGGCCTAATCCCTAAAAAGTCCCAAAAACCACCATGACTACCCTCTCCATTACTACTCCAATTAGTATGCCTTAATCCTAAACAATGTCCTATTTCATGAAGGAATAGTTCCATTCTAGCATTTCCACTTGTTGCGGTTCCATCTATTCTTGTATTTATATATATCTGTTTGCCTGGTCTGCTTCTGGTTGGAAATTGCGCTTTCCCCCAATAGTCATCAGAGTCATATTTTGGATCAATTACAATACTAGATGTTCTTGATGTTGAATAAACTAAAAAGAGTCCACAATTTGCGATATTATTATAACGATTAATTGCCTGTAACAAGCTATTCAAGTATACCCCACGTAAAGATGGGTCAAGATATATTGTAATTCTTAAATTGAATAAAGAAACTATACTGGGTTCCCTATATTGTTTAGTATTTGTAATTAATTCTTTATCACCCATAAATTCATAATCTTCTATGTTTTTTGTAAACAATAAATCTTCAACATAAAGAAAATCTTCTCCCTCAAGAATGTCTTCATATTTTGTTCCGTTTTTAATTAATTTTTGTACGACAAGATTACTTTTATCACTTGGTTTAAGTAATTCTTCTTGTGTTAAACTGTTTTCTATAATTAGATCAGTCTCATTTTCACATGACCAAAAAATAACTGAGAATAAAAAGATGAGTCCTATTTTTTTCATTGTATAAAGAATTTAGCTAAGTAAAAGTACACATTTTATTCGAAAAAACTAAGATATTGTTAACTTTTAATCAAGTTTTCCACATAATCTCATGTTTTTGAAATAAGAATAAACTAATAATTTAACTTCTTAATAGTTAAAATCTTAAATAAAAATATGTTTTTTGAGGTTATTCTGATTTTTGATAGTGTTTTTTTGCCAATTCCTTACCTAATTCTACTCCAAATTGGTCAAAACTGAAAATATTCCAAATATAACCTTGTACAAAAGTTTTATGTTCATACATAGCGATAAGAGATCCTAAGTTTTTGGGGCTTAATTTATCTATTACCAAGGTGTTTGAAGGTTTATTACCTTGAAAAACCTTAAAAGGGAGTAATTGCAATATTTTATCTTGTTTGTTGGCTAATTTTAGTTCTAAATGAACATCTTCTTTATTTTTTCCTAAATATAATGCTTCCGCTTGAGCGTAAAAATTAGCCATTAATTTATTATGATGTTCTTTATTACCATATAATGAATTAGAAAACCCAATAAAATCAACAGGAATTAACTTAGTGCCTTGATGTACCAGTTGCATAAAAGCATGTTGTACATTAGTGCCTGTATTACCCCAGATAATATTACCTGTTTGGTATTCAATATTATTACCATCTCTATCAACAGATTTACCATTACTTTCCATAGAAAGTTGTTGTAAATAAGGGACTAATTCTGTTAAGTACTGCGAAAACGGAATGACAACTTCAGACTCAGTATTAAAAAAGTTATTATACCAAATACTTATCAATGCCAATATAATTGGCATATTTTTTTGAAACGACTCTGTTTTAAAATGCTCATCCATTTCATAAGCTCCCATCAACAATTTATTAAAATTGTCGAAGCCTAATGCTAAACTAATAGATAAGCCTACAGCGCTCCATAAAGAATAACGACCGCCAACCCAATCCCACATGGTAAAAATGTTTTCTTGAGCAATACCAAAATCAGCAACTTTTTCTAAATTGGTTGAAACCGCTACAAAATTGTGTTTGATATCCGTTTCTTTAGCTGATTTGAGAAACCATTTTTTGACAGTTTCAGCATTCGTCAAAGTTTCTTGAGTAGTGAAGGTCTTTGAAACAATCACAAAAAGTGTGGTTTCTGGGTTTAGTTCTTTTAAGGTTTCCGAAATGTGATCTCCGTCAATATTCGATATAAAATGTGTTTTTAGATGGTTTTTATAATACTGTAGAGCATCTACTACCATTCTTGGTCCTAAATCTGAACCACCAATACCAATATTGACAACATCAGTAAATGCTTTACCTGAATATCCTTTAAATTTTCCTGAAATAACGCTGTCTGAAAAACTATCCATTTTTTGAAGAGAAACTTCTACTTCAGGCATCACATCCTCATCATTGACCAATACCTCATTCTCAGATCTATTACGTAAAGCAGTATGCAAAACAGCTCTATTTTCAGTAGCGTTTATAATATCGCCTGAAAACATTTTTTCTATTCCATCTTTTAAATCAACTTCATTTGCTAATTCAAGTAGTTGTTGTAAAACTGCATCGTTTATTCTATTCTTTGAAAAATCTAATGTAAAATCATTAAACAATAAGGTGTATTGTTCTTTTCTGTTATTGTTATTCAAAAACATGGTTTTCATATCAATATCTTTTACATCTTGATATGATTCTTGGAGTTTTTTCCAAGCGTTTGTTTTTGTTGGATTTTGGTTTTTCAGTGGCATAATGTTATAAATAAAAAATGCATTTGTTTCACGCAAAGGTCGCAAAGTTTTTTCGCAAAGAATACAAAGAATTGTGTAAATAATAAATTTTAATTCTTTGTCAGTTAGAGCGTCCCGAACACTCGGGAAGAACGATATAGGTTTCAAAAGAGGTCTCGACTGCGCTCGACCAGACAGTTAGCCTTAAAAAGGATGAACAAAATATGAAGCTATCTACTGACCTCTAAATTTTAAATAACAAAATTTGGAATTTGTTATTTTATAGTTGTTTGATCTAATTGTTCTTTTAGAGGGGCAATAAAACTCAAATAGTCTTCTTTTAAAGATTCTTCTATAGGTTTCGCAGCCGGTAATTTTTGCCTCAACGGATCAACTTGTTGTCCGTGTTTCCAAAAACGATAACACACATGTGGACCTGCTGTGCTTCCTGTCATTCCTACATAACCTATTATATCACCTTGTTTTACAAAATCGCCCACTTTAACAGTACGTTTTCGCATGTGTAAATACTGTGTAGAGTATGTTGAATTATGTTTTACTTTTACATAATTACCATTACCGCCCCGATAACGAGATTCTACTACTGTTCCGTTGGCAGTACTCATAATAGGTGTCCCTATAGCTGCGGCAAAATCAGTACCTCTATGAGGTTTTACACGCCCATAATATCGAATGTATCTTTTTAGATTGTATCTAGATGATATTCTGCTAAATTTTAAAGGCGCTTTTAAAAACTGTTTACGTAAAGTGTTCGCCTCATCGTCATAATAATCAGCAATATTTTTGGTAGAATCTGTCACAAAATTAAACGCATAAAAAGGTGTTTTTTTATGTTCAAAATAGGCTGCTTTTACTTTTCCAATGCCTACATAAACTGTATCATCAACAAATTTTTTCTCGTAAATAACTTTGAAATTATCCTTTTTTTGAAGGTGGAAAAAGTCTATCGCCCAGGCATAAATATCAGACATTTCATTTACCAAAGCATAATCTAATCCTTGATCATCCATTGCCTCAGACAGTGATGATTTAATAATTCCGGTAGCTGTTTTGGTAATTGTTTTTATTTTCTTTTTATACTTCTGTGCCTGAATAGAATCCGTGAAGTCTATAACTACATATTCCGTTTTACTAGGTTGATAAATAAAAATTTGTGCTTTTTCAGTAGAGTCATTTTTAGCTAAAATTGTATAAGGTTTACCTGTTCTTAACCTTCGTACATCAAATGAATCTTTTGACGATTCAACAATATTGTGAATTTCAGGAAAATCAACATGATTTCTATATAATATTTCGCCAAAGTTTTCATCTTTTCTAATCGTATCTTCAACAACTTTATAATCATTGAAAATATAGCCAAACTTTTGTATGATTTTAGGCACTATTACTTGCTCTTCAATTATCTTTTGCTCTTCAGGCTTATCTGTATTGCATGAAAACAATAATATTGAAAATAATAGTAGAAAGGGGCTTTTCATTTGATTTATTAAAATAATGGAACAAATCTACTATTTTAAATGAGAATGAGAAATAGATGTTTTGTTAAAAGTTTTCAGCCATGGATATATGAATGATTTATTAATAAAAAAATTCTTGAAACTGACTATCCCTGTCGGCAGGCAGACCCGCCCAAGGCAAGCCCAATGTCATTAAGTTAAGAGATATATGAAACCCTTATGCCTTTAATCCCGAGAAATCGGGAGCTATCGGTGCTCCTTCTGAATGACAAACCTTATTGATTTTCTCTTTTTAGTAATTTATATTGAAATCCCGGTCTTTACTAAAACAATCCTTCGTATCGATAGCTATCAAGGTTAATCAATAGGTAATAAGAGTGAGGTTCTGCTAAATAGCGGAATTAATTCGGTCTAAGGTACTGTTAAGAAATAATTGATACATTTTAGCTTGTTCTTTTGCCCTTTTACTGCGTTAAAATCTTCAACTATAGCGATGCTATGCTTGAAAATTTTGCCTTGAAAAAGAATAAAATTACTTTGCTAATTCTGCACCATTTATTCCTTAACAATGCCTAACTATTTTTAAAATGTTAGAACACATTTTAAAAATAGAGCCTCATTAAAAAATTATGGGAAACGGATTTGCCAAACCTTTATAGGCATCTAGATCAACTCTCAAAGACCCAACTGCCAATGATGCTTTGACACGCAAGGGTATTTTGTTTTCATCATCACTCACCCAAACAGTAAGGCTTTCGTTTTCTTTGAAAATACGCCCTTCTTGTACTATGGGTCTAAATTTAACCGCAGCAATTTTTCCAAATTTTGTACGGATTGTTTCTCTACCCAACAAACGTAATTTGAATTTATAATTGGTTTCATCAAAAAACATGGTTAGTGTCGTTTCATCACCTGTTTTCATTTTCTTTATATCTTGACTTCTTAAATAATATAAAGTTGAAAGCATGTCTTGCACATTATTATTTGTGGTGTATTGCTTTTCGGTTTTGTGTTTGTAATCTTTTACTGTGGCTTTTTTAGAAGACTGGTCAAATAATATTTCTTTATTTTTAGTATAACCTCCTTCATTAATCTTTCTGATAAATCGATAAGGTTGCAATGTTTCTTTATAAAAATATGACTGGTAATTATCTCTAACTTTAAAAAACCAACTTATGACACCTGTTGTTTTTCCTTTACCTACCACATGAAAAACTTCATTACCATTATTGGTAGTTTCTTTAACTGTCATTGTTGCATTGCCTGCATTTAAAAAATTGCTATAACTTATTCTAAATTTAAGCCACTCACCTTTTTTAAAAGCTTTCACTTCAGTTTGTGCATTTGCTATTGTCATTGCAAATAGTAATATAAATAGTATGTTTTTCTTCATGCTTAATCTTATCTAGAACTTAAAATACAATTACCGTTCCAAAAATATAAGTGCCTATATATTAATACGTAAGAATCAGGTTAATATTTTATAGGAAGTTAAATTTGTAATGCCCCAGTTCTCTAATTCTTCTTCACTCCATAGTTCGGGAAAAAATATACGCTTTTGGTATCTTGGTAACATATATTTTTGCCATTCACTCCCTCCTGTTGCCTCAGTATTTTCACCTTCGCTCAATAAATATTTACAGGCAGCATCGTAATGATGCATCACCCAACTAATATTTACTGTATAATCATAATGACGCATAGCATTTTTTAAATTGACATCTCCTTTAACTTCTTTGGGTAAACTTTTATATTTATCATAAAGATTGATTTCATTATACTCTTGCATCAAACGAATTAATTCATCTTTATATTTTTTTTCAAATTCTTCTAATAAATACGATTTTTTACCTGTTTTATGATCTTTACCTGCAGCTTGCCAGTACATATGTTCAAAAGCATGCTCAAAAGGTGTGTCTCTGTCAATAGTTGATCTAAAACGAAAATCAATTAAATTAATAAGATCTGTTGAGCAAATTTCTATCATTCTATATTGTGCGCTTTGAAATCCGCTTGCAGGTGTTAAAGTGTCTCTAAATTTCATATACTGTGCAACTTCCATTCCTTCGCCCATCACATCAAAAGATGTTGAAAGCATATCGAAATAACGACTGATTCTCCCTAAACGAGAAGTGAAAAATGCTGCTGTTAAATTTTTGTGATGCGAAACTTGCTTCATTTCCCACAATATCATTTTAAACAACAATTCATTGATTTGATGATACATTAAAAATACCATTTCATCAGGATGTGTTGTACGTTGTACTTGTAAGTTTAATAGGGCGTCTGTTTGAATAAAATCCCAATAACGCATAGGTTTGCTATGTAGTAATCCGTCAAGGTGCGTTTCAAGATCTTGACCAATTGCATCATATTTTTCTTTTAATAGCTCAATTTTATTTATTATTTCTTTATCCATTATAGTATTAATTGATGTACAAAACGACATAAATTTTTAGGTTGTAAATATACATAAACTCAATATAAAAATTTATACGGAGTTTACCTCTGACCATAAGTATCAATTATTTTTTACAGAGGAAATATAATTGGTTATACCTACAAGGTTTTCCTCCTTTGGCGGACAGGTCAAAACCTTGCAGGAAAATAAAAGCCCTCACAACTTTATAAACCTGTGAGGTATTAATACAAGAGTATTTGCATTAGTTACTTTTTAAAATTCGCGATGCCTTCCTTAAGCCATGCCAAATAACTTTCAATATTGGGATCATACGCTTTATATTTATTGAGATTATCCCCGTTATGGTCTAATAAAACATAATAGGGTTGAGCGTTTGCTTTGTACTTTTTTATCTGAAAATCACTCCATTTATTACCAATAGATTTTATTTTCTTGCCTGTAGTTTCAGAAGTGTATTTTTCACTTTCAGGCAAACTTCTCTTGTCATCTACATATAAAGAAATTAAAACAATATCGTTTTTTAGTATTTGTAAAACTTTTGAATCTGACCATACTCGTTCCTCCATTTTTCGACAGTTTACACAAGCATGACCTGTGAAGTCTAAAAGTACAGGTTTGTTAATTTCTTTGGCATAAGCCATCCCTTTATTATAATCTAAAAAAGCGACAATATCGTGTGGTCCATATTTAGCTCCTTCTGGCAGTTTTTCTTTCGCAACTCCTAAACCTGTTTTCGTATATCCAACTCCATATGGAGATTCACTGTACTGCATTGGTGGTGGAAACCCACTTATTAATTTTAATGGTGCTCCCCAAAGACCCGGAATTAAATACAATGTAAAAGACAATACTATTAAGCCTAAACTTAATCTTCCAACTGAAATGTACTCGGTTGGTGAATCATGTGGTAATTTGATTTTTCCAAATAAGTATAAAGCAAAGACTCCAAAAATTGCTACCCAAATGGCTAAAAACACTTCTCTTTCCAGCCAATGTAACTGTAATACCAAATCGGCATTTGATAAAAATTTAAATGCCAAAGCAAGTTCAAGAAATCCTAGACTTACTTTTACCGTATTTAACCATCCTCCTGATTTTGGTAATGAATTTAACCATCCGGGGAAGGCTGCAAACAAAGCAAATGGTATTGCTATTGCCATTGAAAAGCCTAACATCCCAACAATGGGACCAATTTTATTACCTCCGGAAGCAGCTTCAACTAATAAGGTTCCAACAATTGGACCTGTACAAGAAAATGAAACAATAGCCAATGCTAATGCCATAAAGAAAATACCTATAAAACCTCCTCTATCAGCTTGTGCATCTACTTTAGTCCCCCAAGAACTTGGCAACGTTATTTCAAAAGCTCCTAAAAAAGAAACTGCAAAAACTATCAATAGTAAGAAGAAAATAATATTAAACCAGACATTAGTTGCTAATGCATTTAAAGCGTCTGCACCAAAAATAAAAGATACTAACCAGCCCAATGCAACATAAATTATTATAATGGAAAGTCCATAAATAATAGCATTTCTAATACCCGCGGCTCTATTTTTACTTTGTTTGGTGAAAAAACTTACCGTCATAGGTATCATTGGGAATACACATGGTGTAAGCAAAGCTGCAAAACCTGAGAAAAATGCTATTAAGAAGATTCCTAATAAGCCTCTAGATTTTTCTTCATCTGGTGTTGTATTAACTTTAGAGATCTCTGCTTCCTTTTGAGTATCAATATTGTTATTAACATCATTGTTTTCAGTCACATTTATTTTCTCAGCACCTGCTTTTCCTTGAACAATAAAATTAAGGTCTACTTCTGTTGGTGGTAAACAACTTGTATCATCACAAACCATAAATTCTACGGTTTCAGCAATAGTGATTTTTTTATCGGTTAATAATCTGATTCTCTGTTTAAAAGTTGCTTTATTTTCAAAATATTTGATCTTCATTTCAAATACTTTATCAAACTCTTCATGGCCTTTACCTTCTGTAGTTTTTCCAACTAATTGATATTTACCTTCAATATCTTTAAAACTAAATGTAGTAGGAATTGGACCATCTTCTGGAATTGATTGCGAATACAAATGCCATCCTTCATCAATAGTTGCTATTACTACCAAATCAAACTCAGATTCTGATACTTTTTCAACAGAAGTTTGCCATTTTACAGGCTCAAAAATCTGTGCATTGATGGTTGTTGTAAATACAAAAAAGAGGCTTAGAGTATATAGTAACTTCTTCATTTTATGATTTCTATTTTTAGAATATTTTTTGTTGTGTCTTTTATTTTATATCTGTCATCTAATCGCCTACCGATTATCCAGACTATTTGACTTTCTGAGCAAAGTAACCATATTTTTTCCTTTTGCAGGAGAGACATTTTTTCATCTTTAAAAAACTTGCTTAGTTTCTTTTTACCCTGCATACCAAATGGATAAAAATAGTCGCCGTTTTTCCATTTTCTTACATTAAGAGGGAATTTTAATTTGTCTTTATCAACGTATGTTGAGTTTTGGGTTTCGGGTTTTAGGTTTCGGGTTTTTACACTTGATAGTTTGAGTTTAAAATCTTCAATTTCTAAATATTCATCTTTTTCTTTGATTCTATATACTTTTTCTTCCGTTTTTGTTGGAAGTAAGTCAGACAACAATAAATAGTCTCTGTCTTTAACCAAACGATGGGTTTTACTTAGTACTTGTTTGCCTGATTGTGCTTCTAATAGATTGGTTATATCATTCCATTCTGTAAATCCATAGGCTTTTAATAATTCGTAAAGGTAGGCTTTGGGGTTATTGAGTTTTTTTAGCTTTTTAATATCAATCTTCTGGATTTTTGCTTTTTCTGAGATACCCCTTCGACTCTCGACTCCGCTCGAGGTGACACTCTCAGGGGGGCATTCTTCTTTAGAGTTAGAACTAATAACATTACTAGACACTTCTTCAATTCTATCATCAATGATTTGACGACTTCCTTTTAAATTTTCAATAGTTTGACCAAATGAGGTCAACAAACTTGGGTTCAACTCTTTTAAGATTGGAATTACCTCATGTCTGATCTTATTTCTTAAATATTTTGTTTCTGCATTAGTGCTATCTTCTCGCCAGATGATACTATTCTCTTTAGCGTAGCTTTCAATTTGCTCTCTACTAAAAGGCAATAATGGTCTGATGATTTTTTCGTTTTTTTCCGGTATTCCGGTTAAGCCATCTAATCCTGTTCCTCTAATAGTATTAATTAAAAATGTTTCTAAGTTATCATCGGCATGATGTGCAGTCAATAAATAATCTAATTTATGTTCTTTAGTAAGTTCATCAAACCAATCATATCTTAGTTTTCTGGCAGCTAATTGAATGGATAGTTTTTCTTGTTTAGCAACAATTTCTGTTTCAAATGATCTTGTAAAAACAGGTACTCGCAACTGTTCAGCCAATTGCTTTACAAAAACCTCATCTTGGTCTGCATCTTTTCCGCGTAAGCGAAAATTACAATGCGCCAATGAAATCGAAAAATTCAGTTGATTAAGTAAATGGGTTAATACCACACTATCTAATCCACCAGAAATGGCAATCAGTGATTTTTTGTCTTTTAAAAAAGAAAAATGAGTATTGATATGTTCAGAAAACTGTGCTAACAAAACGGGGTAAAGATATGTTTTTTAGTTATTGGTCGTTAGACTTTAGTTATTAGGTTTATTTATTTGAACTTATTAAAACAACTCTGTATTACCCAACACAACTAAAGCATTAAAAACAAAAAAAGCCCTGAACGATTTTAAACCTCTTCAGAGCTTGATGTGTTAATGAATTAGATGTTTTTAAAATATTAGTTTTTAACTAATGTTTTGTAATTTTTTACTTTAAGTTCAGCCAATACATTTAATGCTTCTTCAATATATATGTCTCTGGCCAAATTTTTATGCCAAACTTTACGTTTGTCTGCCAATACAGAGTCTTTTTCTAATAAGGGCAGTTCATGCATTGGAGATATAAAACTAAGGTTGTTTTGATAATCATATATAGCTTTAAACTCCTTACTTTCTTCATCTCTCTTTTCGATATCTTTTTTGTATTCACTATACTTTAAATAAATAGTAGTATCGTCTCTACCTTCTTTTAACCATTTTGCATTTTTATCAATAAGCATAAATTGAGGATTATTCCCAATTCGTTTTTTACTATTGTTTACTACATCATCAAAATTTTCATATCCATTCCAAGGAGTATAGTCGGCTCTCTCTATTTTATCCCATCCTAAAGGGTTCTCTTCGTCACGTTCACCAATATTCATAAATGAATATCTACCGGGTAATTTTATATCCGGTTCAACACCTTTTAACTGAGTAGACCCTCCATTAACTCTATAAAATTTTTGAATGGTCATTTTTAAAGCTCCTAAATCTTTAGAATATTTATAATAGTTATTAAGTGGTAATATATTTTGTACAGTACCTTTACCAAAAGTCTGTTTACTAC